>CAYILI010000051.1:0-8081 GCA_964364105.1 uncultured Gammaproteobacteria bacterium
ATTAACGTGTATTTAACCGGCGCACAGGAGGTGAGATGAAGATTTTTTATAGATTTAAACCGTCAAAGTCAGGGTCAATGTCAAAGTCAGGGTCATGGTCAGGGTCAGTATAAACTTTAAAAAACTAAAGGAGATAAAATGAAAAGATTGGTTGAGGAAGATGGTTTAGAAAAAACTGTCCTATCTGTAAAGGCACAGGCAAAATTTATATACCATTGACAGAGGAGGAGAAAAAGGAGATTGGAGAGTGGATGTTGTATGCGATTGAACAGCACCATAAGGGATTAATTACACATCCATTTAAAAATACTATCCTCAAATCGGGCGTAAGGGTGGAGGTGAAGAAATGAAAACAAAAGAAGAAATATTAAGGTTGAGTAAGCAGGAGTTGTATGAGTATATGTGGTCTGCGGATTTGGATATAAAAAAGGTAAACCCTTATGGCACTGATTGCATTAATTGCATTAATTGCACTACTGATTGCAGGGATTGCGCTTATTGTATTAATTGCGCTTATTGTATTAATTGCGCTTATTGTATTAATTGCGCTTATTGCAGAAATGCAAGAAACTTACGATATGCAATTTGTAACGTGGAAGTAAGCAAGGAGGAGTACGAGACAAAAATGGCTGAACTAAAGACGGAGGTGAAGAAATGAAATACGAAGAAATAAGAAAAGCATTAGTTGAAGCACTCTCGGAAGTATGCGAGAATTGTGGTCAGGGCATGTCGCCTGAACAGTTACAGATAATGAACCATAGGGAAGTAGAAAAATATTTCATGCCAAAACTTATACCTGCGTTAGAGGCATTGGAAAAGCAAGGGGGATTAAGTCTAAATGTATGCAGAGTGAGAACACCGACAAGCGAGGGGTTGGAATGAACCGGAAAGTATGACTAAACTATCAACAAGGGGATTGGATTATAGGGAATTTGAGGGGGCATTGTGAAAAAAGTGTTACTCTATATTTTTTTAGTTATGATTGGACTTGCGATTCCCCTATTTTGTTATCGGTATGGTTTTATTGATGGCAAGGAAGAAGGGCTGAAGGCATATAGGGGATATATTGATTTCGCTAATGAGTGCCAAACTAAACTTGATAAATGTGAAGTATGGAAACCCTTTTATGACGTTGTCCCTGAAAATCAAATAATAAAGTCAAAGAGAAAGACATGAATCTCATAACCGCCCTCTATTCAATTTTCTTTCTGCTTATCCCTAACATTATCAATGTTGAAGTTTACGCCGCATTTACTGTCCCGCGCTTCTTTGCATTATCCGTAATGACATTGCTGATATTTTTGGCTTGGCTGTATTATTTCAAAAAAGGCTTAGTTCAAGCCGTGAACAAGTATGTCCTTATTTTCGCATCTTGTTTTTTTATCTGGATGTTGCTATCAACGGCGCTCTCAATGCATTTGCCTACCGCCCTCTTAGGCGGCTATAACGTGAATCAGGGATTTTGGATTCACATGATGTATATAATGCTTTTCCTTTTGGCTGCATCCCTTCCTGTTAATAAGGTCATACTTGCAAGGGCCATTGTTAATTCAATAGTTATACTGTCTATCTACGCACTGTTTCAGTATTTCAATTTTGACCCTTTTGGGTTTCCGCATGGAGGACGCCCTGCATCGTTTACAGGAAATACCGTTCCAATGGCTGGCGCTGTTTTATTGTCTGTTCCTTTTTCTGTATATCTGGCAGTCAGAGCTAAAGGCATAGGGCGTATATATTGGAGCATGACGATATTTCTATTCTTAATGGTGATAGCTTCCAGTTTATCAAGGGGCGTGATGCTTGGAGTTATTGCCATTACAATTATATTGTCTTTGATATATTTTAGACAGGTGAGCAAAAAGGTGATAATCGGCAGTATAATACTTGTAGCTATATTTATGACAGCAACAATAAAATACAGTAAGTCAGGGAAAGCTCCAATAGAAAGATATAATATTACTGAGGTTACTGCGGTAAAATTTGGCGATTCAGTGGACGCAAGATTTCAATATTGGCATATTGCGTTAAGGATAATTAAAGACCATCCATTCTTCGGCGTGGGCTTAGATAACTTTAGAAATGCCTATCCTCTATACCGAACTGCTGAACTGGATAAAATGGAAAGGAATACATTGAACTCTAAGGCGCATAACGGCTATCTTCAGATTGCAGCTACAATGGGGATTCCGGCGCTTATATTCTATCTTGGGCTCATGGCATCCGTTATAATGGTTTTATGGAGGCAGAAGGGCAATCGGCTGCTTGCTATGACATTCTTAGCGGCATTGATAGGATATATGGTGCAAAACATCAGTGGATGGGACGAGTTGGGGTTTACGCCTTTGATGTGGGCTTTAATCGGTATAGGAGTGAGCGGAGAGAATTATAAGCCAGAGCGTATGAACTGGATATGCGGCTGGACGGAGGGGGGATAAATTGAAACGTAAAGAAGGACAATCGTATGGGGATTATAGGAAGGAAAGAGCAATACTAAAGGAAAGAGAAAGTGCATACCTTAAAGGCAGGCAGGGCAACAAGGTATGGATAGGCGGCACATATAATGTCGGCAAGAACGAGGCGAAAAGACAAGTGAGAGCAGAGAAATGAAACTCCTTGAACGCATCCTAATAGTCGCCTGTGCAGCCCTTGTTATCCTTGCACTTCTGATGCTCTGCTATAGTGCCGGTAAAGCCGTATATGCGGATTATCTATTCTATCAAGCAGCCTATGAGCCGACATTCCTATCTACTGAAAAGATGATGCTGAAGGCGCTCAGTGTTATGCCCAATCATTCACATTATGAAGATAGGGCTGGCGTAGTCTATTACAATGTTTTAGCCCTTTCAGGGTCTAAGAGGGCTTATGATAATGCTTCTCTATTATTCTATCGGTCATACCTTCATAATCCATATAACCCACAAAGCCCGATACATTTAATCCAGTTGGATATACTCGCGATAAAAAGAGGGCTATTTAAGAAGCCGACACAAAGAGGGTTATGGGCTTGTGATGCAGCAAGGAGTTTAGATAAAAACAATCAAACAGTCAAAAACTTGGCTGAAGAATTAAGGAGGATGAAATGAAAAAACGTATAGCAAAAGTCCTTAAAGATATGGCAATAGACAAGGAAAAAGAGTTCCTTCAAATAGGCAGTGCAATTCAAGGAAAATGTAAAACAACAAAGGGGATAATCTCATATATAGAAGCTCATATGAAAAAGTTTTCTGTGAAGACATCTAAACCAAGTCTTACTATGGAAGACTGGTACAGCTATATGGAAGAAATGTTTAAGTTGGGGTCAAAGCAAACTCGTTATTTATGGTATAAAGGTCTGCCTCTTTATGTACATCCAACAAAAGGGGATTGTGTTGTTAATGAGGATGGGACATTTAGAGAACCCGATGTTGAAGAGCAAAAGATTATAAATGAGTTGCGAGATGCTTTAGGTGGGATGAGAAAGATTGATTAAGGAACAAGAAGTTTATAATAACGCTATAAATAGAACTATCAAAACATATCCAACATTAAACAAATAAAACCAGCGACAACGCTAATCCTCATCTTCCCTCATTTTCTTTCTGTGTTTATCAATGGATGTCTTTGATACTTTATATCCTTTTTCTTTTGCCTCTTTTCTCAATGCTCTTGCCTTCTCTCTATCTCCTTTGATGTATGCCTCTGCTATCTTCCTGTTGTAGTAAGCCTTCTGTTGGTTTGTCTGCCCTTTGGTTTCAGGCAATGCAGATTCTATCAGGTCAAATACTTGTGCCGTTCCGGGGACTCCGTATTTAACAGTCAATACAGCCTCTAATGCCTTTAACGCACCCTGAACTTTCTTTTCTGTCTCCTCTGCCATGATAACATCGTAAGCGCCTTTTATACCTGTTTTCATCGTTCTAACTATCGGCACATCGGTATCACCATGTCTCCCCTGTATCGTAGCGGAGATAGCCCTACCTACCAAGGGAATACTCTCAGGCAATGCAGAAAATACCCGCCTCATCATAGAGACATCTTTATACTTTTTGCCAGTTATTAAACTGTATAGGTATTCCCTTGCATCATCTTCAAGGATGCTTGCCATAATGATAATTGCAATCGCATTAGCTCCTCTTATTTTCTGCCTTGCGTCTCCGTGAATAATGCTCTTGTTGATAATGTCATGGGCTACAAGCCCCCATCTGTTTAAAAAGAATGTCTGAAATGTAAAGGCTGTTCTCGCAAACTCTCCACTTGCAAGAACATGAGGGCGTAAAGATATGCTTATTCCGCCCTGAGATAGAGTCATCATCAATTCAGCCTGATTGAGCTTATCAGCCGTGCCTCCGAGGGCATCGTAGTATGTTTGCAATACCCCAAGTGCAGTTCTTAAATCAGCCTCTCTCAATAGCTTAAAACCAGCCCTTGAAAATTTATCCATTCCCTTATCAATGAGTTCTTTAAATGCCTGTTCGCCCCCATCCCTCAACTGTATAGCTTTTGACATCTTATATAATTCAGGATTCTTAAAAAACCATGCCTTTGCTATGTTGTGAGGGATTTTTAAGGCTGTCATGGGCTTCCCATTTACAACGCCATAAGCCATAGCATCAAAGGCAGAGAATATTTGCATGGCTGCCGAGGATGCCTTATAAGCCATAATAGCTTTATTCATGTTAATACGCCCTTGCTTTAACATCTGCTCCGTTTTTGTGAACATCGTATCTGATTTGGCGCTATAGCCTCTACGGGCTACAATATCAATCTGGTCTTTCCACCATTTATAACCAGCCTCTCCTGCTTGTGCCTTATATTCCTTTGAAAATAAA
Source organism: uncultured Gammaproteobacteria bacterium (assembly GCA_964364105.1). Taxonomy (GTDB): domain Bacteria; phylum Patescibacteriota; class Microgenomatia; order Levybacterales; family UBA12049; genus 2-01-FULL-39-10-A. The sequence continues at coordinate 4,809 of CAYILI010000051.1, forward strand.
ATAGATGCTTGAGCATCAAGAACCGGCTGCATGTGGAAATACCAGTTTTGCGCCTGTAATCCCTCTCGCACGATATTAAATAAATCTGTCCTTATAAGTTTCTTAACGCCCTTAACTCTTTGCTCTGTAAAATAATCATCCGATTCTTTCGTCCTATGGTAATCATGCCTGAGTATGTCTGCATTAACGATGTCCTTTTGTTTCTCATATTTCAATGGGAATATATATCTTGCTATCTCAGGGAATATCTGATTCTCTCTGCTTTCAAACACCGCCTTAATATCCTGCTTATTTTCGTTCATGGTTTCTTCAATGAGATTCATTAAAGCGTTTTCTTCTTTTGTAAGAGTAGGCACTTCCTTTAATCCGAGTTCTTCCATAAGGACATCCCTTTGTGATTCTGCGCCCATAATATCAAGTGCTTTAACAACTATTCTCTGTTGTTCTTCTTCAGTCCATTCGTTCTTAATTGCCTGTGACTTTTCCATGAAAGTCCGGGTCTGCTCAACTGCCTGATATTCAGCCTCGTTCTCAGTTATAAATTGGTTGAAAATGTATTCTTGGTTAACTCCGCTATCCTTAAAATTATCAAGCATATTAGCAACACGAGAGGCAGTGAGAGATTTGACATATATCTCTTTTATGCCTTCCCTGAATACACCTTCTTTGGCATCAAGTGAGACCGTGGATTTAAGAACTCTCTGTATCTCGTTTGCCCTGTCAAGTCCTTTAAATGTAAGCTGAATCTTACGAATAAACCTGTCATGCGCTTTAAGCTGTTTTAGGACATCGGCAAAGGTTTTCTTTTCGGCTGTTGTTAAATCATTAAAGTTCTTATCTGATATGTCTGATAGTTTTCCCCTTATCTCCTGTGCTTCTGTTTCGGGCATACCTATGTCATCGGAGTTAATGCCATCAAACCATTGACTGAGTTTTCTTACGGCATCAGGATTAATCTTTTTACCCTCTCCGACAAGTTCTTTTAAAACCCTTTGGTAATCAACGGACATACTCTTTTTCATTTTGAGAAGCCGCTTAACTGTGTTTTCTACCTTCTGCTCTTCTTTGAGTTCCGATACTTCAGCTTTGACTTCCTTTTTGCCCTGCTTGTAGGCTTGCTGTGCTGTCTTTCGGGCAATGGATTCTGTTACACTTCCTACTCTTTTACCTCTCAGCCCTTTCATGTATTCTTTGAACTCAACTATTTCAGATTCATCCATACCCGTTTTATTAAGCCATGCGTCTGTCGGCATCTGCCCTTTTTCAATGACATAATCTATTATCTTTTGAACTTCGGCAGATGGTTTCTTAACACTTAGCATCCCCTCATCAGCCATAAGATTATTGACGATAGTTCTTTCCTTGTCCGTGAGGTTGTTATAGTCCTTCTTGATGAGTTCCGCATAATCGCCTGTCTCTATATCTTCACGGACCCCGAACTTCCCGGCATCCATAGCCTTTTTGAAGTCTGCAAACTCGTCAACAGATAGAGCCGCTCTTTCCCCCTCTCCCGTTGTCTTATCCGCAAATTCCCCTGTCCAGACCTTCTCAAAGAACGCCTTGACCTCAGCCTTGCTCGTTATGCCCTTGCCTGCAAGGTAATCCCCTAACTGCCTGAAGAACTGCATGATACGCTCAAATATAGCCCTCACCTTGGCGGAAAGCCTTGTATCAGCCTCTTTCATCCCGAAGTCGGCGAAAGCATCAGCCTCAGCCTCTTCGCCCTTAAATTCAGCCTTTAGCGTGTCTAAGATAGCCTGAGCGTCTTTATTGCCCTGCGTTGCCTGTTGCCTTAGTATCTCCTTCACGCCGTGATAGGGCTCGTGATAGGCGGTTTTTTCAAGCTCCGCTGGTCTATTCTTTAGTTCCTCTGCAAGGGTGATAATGTGTTTCAGTCCATTGCCTGTTAAGGTATGTGTATGCTGATAGAGTCCTGCGACTGAGAACTTATCGCTAAAACTCAATCCATGCTCGCCCAAAGCCTTCTGTTGAAGATTCGTGCTGAGTGCATCAAGAATCTTGGCAGATGGCTTAAAGCCTACTGATACAGTTCCCTTGCCGAGAATCGTGTCAACACGTGCAAATACGTTTTTAATGACATCTTCGGCTACAGTTATGGTTTCAGGGGAGGGCTTGTCCTTCTCTACCGATAATTTCCCCTCGCCTTCCGTTATCTCTGTAAACGGCGATATATCGTAGGGCTTTTGAGGCAATGGTTTTTGAAATGTCTTATCCTTGATGGTTTTTGAAACCTTCTCTAATGGCTGAACAGATACCCGCTGCGGTTCGCCAAAGCTATCTTTAATGTTTAAGACAATCTTGACCTTTTTGCCGTTTATATCTACAACATCCCCTACCTTGTAAGTATGGAGTTCACGAGGCTTGGCTTTTGCCTGTCCAGAGGCTTCCAATTTAGATATTTCATTCTTGGTATCCTGAATAAGACGGTCATAAGCAGCAGCATTGTCAATGCCGAGTCCCTTATCGGGGGCAAATGCTTTTTTACGACTCTCATAGTCGGAGAGTTGCTTCTTTAATTCAATAAGCTTTGTTTCTTTCGGTCTCCCCCCAAGCAACTCTCCCTGCCCCTTCTGGGCTTCCCTTGTCTTTACGTCCTCTGTGGCTTGTTCTAAGGCTGTATTCCCTTTAATCTCGGTAGAAGGTAGTTTGCCCTCAAGTCCAGCCTTTGCGCCAGCTAAGTCAAGCTGTGTGGCTGTAGTGGGTTTTTTAGAGGCTTCCTGAACCTTCAAAAAGGTATCTGTCAGCTTTTCGGCCGCCTGAGATAGCTTTTCCGCTGCCTGTTCAAGCCTATCTGCCTTGTCTAACTGTGTAGTTTTCGTAACACTGACATTTTTTGGCAGTTCGGGTTGTGTTTCTATTATCGGCTTGCCTTTTATCTTGGAGATGAAGGCTTGCTTTGAGAGAGGGGAGAGAGCCGCCTGTGCAATCTTAGGCGGCTCTATGGCAGTTGAAGAAAGCTCCTTATTTACATCTTGCCCTTTGACATTTTGCCCTTCATTCCCTTTTTCATAGGCTTTTCCGATTTCTCCGACATCCCCGACATTTTCTTTGGCATCTGACAGGACGGATTTTGTTTGCTTGATACCATCTCCGCTTTCCCTTTCATCTGCAATCACCTCCTTTCTTTTTATTAGTGGCAGTCCCGTATCAGCATCAATGCCGATAACATTGGATTTGGTAAATCCCGGTCTGTCAATCTCGTCAATAACATCCTGATAGGCTTTCTGCTTAGTTTCGTAAGCCTTGCCCTCT
>CAYILI010000052.1:0-7995 GCA_964364105.1 uncultured Gammaproteobacteria bacterium
CTCTTTTGATTTAAGATTTACGATTAAAGATTTTAGAGATGACTTCTATTCATAAATCATCAATCATTAATCTTCAATCACTATTTTAATTCTACAGTAGCCCCTGCTGCTGTTAGTTTCTCTTTTGCTTCTTCAGCGGTTTTCTTATTAACTGCTGTCATTACTTCTTTTGGAGCTCCGTCTACTAGATCCTTAGCTTCTTTAAGTCCAAGGGTAGGGACTAACTCACGAACTGCTTTGATAACAGAGATTTTATTTGCACCACCTGATGCGATTACTACATTAAATACTGTCTGTTCTTCTCCCGCTTCTGCTACTGGAGCTGCGCCTGCTGCTGGAGCTTGGCTTACCATAGCTTGAGCACTAACTCCGAATTTTTCTTCTAGAGCTTTTACTAATTCTGAGAGTTCGAGAACTGACATTTCTTCAACTGCTGTTAAAAGATCGTCTTTATTTATTTTTGCCATTAATTCTCACCCCCTTCACTTGTTTGTTCTTCTGGTTTTGCTTCTTCATTTGCTTGTGTTTCTGCTGGTGCTTCATCAGAAGCGGGTGTCGCTTCAATATTTTGATCTGCTGGCGCTGTTTCTGTTTCAGTAGGAGCTGATGGTGTCGCTTCAGCCGGTGCATCATTTGCTGGAGCAGCAGATTCAGCTTGAACAGCTTCACTGTCAGCTGGTTTATCCTGCCCGACATTGCCTGCGGCTTCAGTCGCTGGCGGGCGGGTTGCTGCAATTGCTCCTAGTGTCATTACAAATTTTTGAATAGTTCCATTAAGAGTTACAACTAATCCCTGAATTGGTGAGTTAAGAGTGCCAACTAATTGAGTAAGTAGGGTAACTCTATTTGGAAGTGAAGCTATTTTTAAAACCTGTGATTCATCAAATAAATTACCTTCTAAAATTCCAAACTTTATTTTTGGAAGCCCGAAATCTTTAAGTGCTTTTTGAAGCTGCTTAAGAGGTTCTACATAATCGCTTTGCATAAAAAGAGTAGCAGTTGGGAGATTTAGGTTGTCATTGTTTTTAAAATCAGCGTAGTTTTTTGACTGTCCAAGAGAAATTTTAAGAAGGCTATTCTTAGCGATAATGATCGTGGCATCATTTTTCTTAAGTTCTTTTTTTAGAGTCTCAAGCTGAACGTGAGTTAAGCCTTGATAGTCAGTAAAAACTAAAGCTTTAGAATTGTCAATTTTTGCGACTAGCTGCGCTACGATCTCTTCTTTTCGCGCACGTCCAGTATGTTTGATTGCTTGTTTGGTAACTTTTGCCATATTTAATTAATTTTCAATTTTAAATTTACAATTTTCAATGAATTATTTAATGCTTAAAATTCATAAAAAAAACGCTCCTAAGAGCGCATAATTAATTTCTAGAAACTAATTGCTAGTAGCTAGAAGCTAAAATGTGCCTCGGCAGGTTCTTCAGAGAAGAATTCTTTAATATTAAAGCGTATTCTTTCTTCAGTTTTAATCTGCTGCATATTCTGCTTTGCAGAACCCGCTGTCTTAGGTAAGAGACATGATATCAAAAACAGCCTTATAAATCAATACTACTATTTGTCATGCTGAATTTATTTCAGCATCTAGATCCCGAAATTCATTCGGCAAGCTCAGGACTCTAGGTTTATCGAAGGACCAGTTCGGGATGGGGCGGTATATATCCTGTAGTTAATCCATTTTTCGGGAATTATTTAAACTCATAGTTAAATTAACTATGGGGACGGTCCTAAGAAATATTGATATGATGGTCCAAAATATGAATACTTTTAATTTCAAAAACCTCAATAAGTAAGTTTAAAACTACTATTAATTTAGATTGAAATGGCAGGATTATCGAGGACCGTCCCCATATTCGTCCCATATTCTATATTGTTCGTCCACAGGTTTTAAGTTTTTACTTTGTAGATCTTCCAGGCACAGTTGTTGGGTCTGATTATGTCGCTGGTTTGGGCTTGTGGCATGATAGATTGGGGTTAAGCGGTCACTTGACTGGCTTTACTTATTCGGGAGTTTGTCCGCTTCCTATGGGAGAGTCTAATCTTTGATTTTTGAACATTTTTTCTTTTTGTCATCTTGAAATTTGGTCGTAATTTATATTAAATTAATTTGAAATTAGTAATGAAAGTTTAAGCCCTGAGGATACTGGGCTAACCTTACAAGGTTTGACCTTGCGTGCCTGTAATATTGGAAGTTTTTCCCTTCATATATTATTTATAGCCTTAATAAGGGGAAAAGTAAGTTAAGGATTTGGAGTGGTCGTTACATTAACGCAATTAGAGCAATTTATATTTTGACCAGGCATTGTGTTTCCCGTAACTGCGCCTCCTGTTACATTTCTAAGTCTTACTCCGGCGCCTACTCTTTGATCAGATGGTAGATCAAATGTGTTATTCTTGATATAGATTTCTGATTTTGGCATATCCCCATTAAATGAAATTACACCATATTGATATCCGCTTCCGGATACAGGTCCTTTATCTCCACCTTTTATTATATTATTTTCAACATAAATGTGGTGCATCTCTTTTAATTCACCGTTAGAATAATCTCCAGTTATAGCATGAGGAGTATAGGTGGTATTCCAGCTCCATCCATCTATGTAATTATTTCTAATATAAATATAAGTTAGTGGCATTACGCCATTAACCATATCTTCTGTATCGAATGGATAAAGTGCAGAATCTAGAATCATGTTCCATTCCATATAATGATTTGTTCCTTCATCAAACACGATTCCATTTCTGCCAGTTTTTTCAATTAAGTTATGATGTATATTCCAATTATTATTTCCTGTTGCTGGATTTGTAGAATAGCTTGCCCAATAGACACCATCACCATATGTATATGAAATATGTGCATCTGCAATTTCTATGTTATTTGTTGATTCACGTCCTAATACACCCATAGAATATTCACCACCAATTCCATAGGCGCTAGTCGTTCCGCCAAGTGCGTTATTTCCAAGAATTTTTAAACCAAGGATTTTAAGATTATTTGAATTTTGAATATAGAAACCGGAAGATCTTGTTTGATTACCAGCTCCAGTTAGTTTTAGAGTTGCGCCGTATCCCCAGAAAGTTATATAGCTATCGTTTTGTATTAATAAGCCAGGAGAAACGCTGTAGGTTTTACCTGGTGGGAAAACTATAATATTTTGAGTTGTAGATGAACCATTTGGAACAGTATTTATAAAGTTTTGCAGAGCAATTGAAACATTTGTGCTACCTGTTCCATCTATGCTTGATGGTACCGTATAAACATTTGTGCCAGTTGGAGTTGAGGGAGCAACTCTTGGGCCATATGCAGAGCCTGTTGTTGGAGTTGGTGTAGGATTTATTCCTAATGCAACATAATTTCCACCAGATGCAAGGGAATCAGCCTGACTTTTTGCATTTCCGCCTAAAATTCCTCCCTCGGCCTCAAGTTTATCAGCGGCAGCAGCGCTAGATCTATTGTCCTGATTTTGCTTGATTAGTAATAATGTTAAAGGGAGAGCTATTACTATTATTGCCACAAAAAAAATCGACAGAAGTTTTCTTTTACCCATTTAACTATTTATACACTTACTGAGGCTGAAAGTAAAATTATTATGGCTGTGGTGGGTTAAAGGAAGATCCCGTTCCATACTTCATCGGAGATTCATTGTTTTGTTGTGCGCCTAAATCTGGTGCATTTCCGCTAAATCCATCAGAAAAATTAGGAATGATATATCCAGCGCTAAATCCAGGACTACTTGGTGAGAGGCGGAAATCCCCGGTTTTCGTGGAGAAATTAAAGCTTCCGCCGTTTGCATAAATCGGTGATCCAGTTATTTTATGTGTCTTATAGCCACTGGGAAATGCAGCAGTACAAAGATCATAATCCAAATCATTATCAGAATTACTTGTATTATTAGCAATACAATATGTTGTTCCACTTCTTACCTGGAGTACATTATTTCTGGAAGTTGTATGTTTTACGATTCTATTTCCTGTTCCGGCACTTCCGAATCCGCCAGCGCCCTCATTATTTGGTTGAGTTACTGTATTGTTAAAAAGATAAATAGCCCCATTCATGTTGCTTTCGCTGCTGGCGAAACCCGCTTTCAGGAAATATCCGGGTGAATTGTTTGTGGTTTCTGATGATGAGTCAGACCGTCCTGAAACATTGCGGAATAAGTACAAGGGCCCAATAGTAACTGAGGCATTTGCATAGGGAATAAAAGCGTTTTCAATATAATTATTCCAGACTCTTACATTTTTACCTCCTCCTTCAATCTCCATCCCATCATCCCAGGTATTTGAAATATAATTATTATAAATATCGCTGTCAGGACCGGGGAAGCCGTTTATACTGCTGTTACTGCCAGCACCAAAACCATCATTAAATTGGTGAGTAAAATCAGAGTAACATTCGTTATATCTAAGGACATGATTTCCCGTACTATCAAAAAATGTTATACATTGAGGCCCTCTTGGATGAAACGAACCAGTAGTGGGAACCCCTGAGTCCTCACTCCAGCTGTTGGCGTCAGTTCTAGGATGATGAATTTTACATCTTTGAACTGTAACTCTTTCTATAGAAGTATTTGAGCTATAAATACCTGAATTATAATTTTGTCCGAAGCCATTTGGTCCTTCTGTTTGACCCCAGCCTGATACATCGCAATTTTCTATTATTATATCTTTTCCGCCGGATATTCTAATGCCATGAATTTTTGCATTTTTAACATTAATATTTCGCAGAATTATATTACTTGCGTTAATATTGATTCCGTTATCAGAATTATTAGCTACGTCAATTGTTGCACCTTTTCCATCATAAACTCTATATGTATTTGCAGTTCCTGATCCTGTGATGTTGTAAGTTGACGATCCGCCGGGAATTGTTGTTACAGTTCCTTCAGGTGGACTTTCTGTCCAAGTTTTTGAATTAATGACACTTGTTGTAGAAGTTCCTTCAAGCGTAAGTTCAATTTCGTATTCTGTGTTTGGAGTTAGGTTTACGATAGACCCGCGATAATCTGTATTGCCAGAAATAGGATTATATTTTATAGGGAGGCCATTTTTCCACGAACAATCACCTTTTTTTCTGTATTTAACGATGACAGTTTTAGTGCTCGATCCGTCAGCTGGTGACCAATAGAGGCCAAGTGAATGATAAGTAGATTTAACTGTAGCTCCGCCAGAATCTGGACCGATACCAGTACAGCTTCCAACTGGTACAGGAGTAGGAGTTGTCGTTTGATTTGCAAACAAGATATATTGTCCGCCTGATGCATTCGTGTCGGCTTGAACTTTTGCATTTCCTCCTAAAGTTCCTCCCTCAGTCTCAAGTTGATCCGCTGCTGCAGCATTCGAGCGGTTATCCTGGTTTTGACCAACTTGATATAGGGTAATAGGTAGGGCAATAGTAAGGAATAATATTCCTAAAGTTGCATATTTTTTAATTAAACGGCTTTTTACATCAGGGGTCATTTTTAATCTCCACTTATGACGGATAATTCTCTTAAGAATAAGTTATAATCATCCTGATTAACTTTTCCGTCATCTGAGAGGTCGGTGTTTATTTTTTTGTTAGGATCGGAGCAGTTTTTTGGAGGTAACAAATCGCTGTAACAATCAAGAATTACATTGTAATCAAGAATACTTAGAGCACCATCACCATTACTGTCTCCGACAACTAGTGTTACTTCAGGCATTTGTATGGCAGCGCCTTTAATAGTTCTAATTACTCCGCTTAATTGTTTTTTTAGATATTTATCAGTTTTAATTTTTATTAAGTAATCACCTTCTATGGTCGATGAATCAAGCTTTATATCTCCCGAGAAATAGCCAACGTTTGCGCTATAAACTATATTTCCTTGTACAGATTTTACTAAAGCGCCTGCCGTGTCATAAAGCTCAATCGTTACGACGCGGGTTGGAGTAAGCGGATTAGTATTTCCTGTAAGATTTGGATTCGTATTATCCCCGCCAGTTCCAATTCCATGTAGCTTTACAGTGCTAAATTTAAGAATTATTTCCTGTGAAGTCGCAGTTATAATCGGAGTGGGGGTGGGCGTAGGAATATTTGTAGGAGTTGGAGTGCTTGATGGACGAAGGGTAGGGGTTGGTGTTAGAGTTATGCCTCCAGTAGTTGTAAATGTTTTATCCTCTGATATAGCAGTGTTGTTAGCTGCGTCTTTAGATTTGATTTTGTAATGATATAAAGTTCCTGGAGTTAAATTAGAAATAGTTTGACTATGGAAAGTTAAGAAGCCCGTTTCTAGGACAGAAACAGATCCATAATTTACAGTCGTTCCATATTCAACTTGTCCGGTTCCGCCTTCAGATAAATTCCATTGTATGTTAGCGGATGAGTTAGTAATATTAGTTGTTACTACATTGCTAATAGTTGGAGGAGTTGTATCGCTAGGAGAAGGAGTCGGGGTAGAGGTAGGAGTTTCCGCTGGACAATTATCACCAAAACCAGTAGGAACACAGGTCAGATCTTTAGTCATGAGAATTTTATCAACTGACACTTCTGATTCGTTTCCGATAATAGTTACTACATGATTTCCAGTTGTTAAGGTAGTGTTTATTTTGTTTGTTGTTACACCGTTTTGATAATCCACCCAAGTCCAAGAGCTTGCTGAAATCTGATTATTATCTCCGACTAAAATAGCGCACTGACTATCTATTCTTAAATAAAATGAATTATTATTTGTATCTGCGGCTTTCATTCTTCCCCAAACTCTATAAGTTCCATCAGTGGTGGTAGCAGTCATGGTAGATGTCCCCGTGTTAGTGGGTGGGGTAGTGGTGCATGTTTGTGCTTGAGAAGATTCGGGTTTAACTGAAGTTATTAATAATATAAAAGCAAATATAAATAATAGTTTTCTCATTTTTTAAGCCGTGAGCTATTCTCCTTGCTGGACTGAAATTTCTCTTAAGAATAAATTATAGTCGTCCTGATTAACTTTTCCATCATCAGAAATATCAGCTGCTAATTTTTTCGCTGCATCACAATTTTTAGCTGGTGAAAGATCGCTATAGCACCCCATTATTATGTCATAATCTAGGACCGAGAGTTTGTTATCCAGATTAACGTCACCAGCTATAAGAGCGGTTGATGCTACATTATTTTCTTGCCCTTTTACTATATTTATAGAACCTGAAAGTCTTTTCCCCAAATAATATGGAGTTCTAATCGTAATAAGATAGTCTCCGTTTGCAATTGTACTTGGTAATTCAACGATTCCATCAAATACTCCTTCTGTTGGAACAGTATATTCCATGTACCCTTTAGCAGATGTTATTAATGTGCTTGAAACATCATAGATCTCAATAGTCAAGTCTCTCGTGGTTCTTAATGGATTCAAAGTGCCTGCGCTATTTGGATTTGGACTGTCTCCGCCTTTTCCTAAACCATGAAGTTTTAGTTCATTAAACAATATGGTGGTCGTTCCAATTGTAGGAACTGAGGCAGGAGCACTAGTAGGCGTAGGAGTTGGTGTGTTTGTTGGTTTTGGAGATGGGGTAGGTGTTAGAGACGGTGCAAGCGTAGGAGTTGGTGTGTTCGTTGGTTTTGGAGATGGGGTAGGACCTGCATTTACTTTAACATAAAGAGGCGTTGTTGAGGAAAGAACGCTTAAATTACTTGAATCATCGGTGCCTAAAGAATAAAGTCCGCTATTTGTGCCAAAGAATACTTGGGTTTGGTCTATGGAAGAATTAGCTTTGAAATTAATTGTTAAAACTTTTGTTTCTGCTTGAATTACTCTAGTGCGGTCAAATCCTATTGACACAACAAGCTGAATTTTCCCATTTGTATAAACCGGGCCTTCTATTATTTGAGGAAAAGCGGCAGCGTTAACTAATATTGGATTCGTTGGTGATAGGGTGATTTTTGCAGGATCGTAATTTATTTCTAGTTTTGCTAATGAAATTAAGTCATCAACAGGAGTGACTATTACATCTACTGGAAATTCTTGACCTAGATTTATGGAATGAGGGGCGCTGGAGGTAGAGGCA
>CAYILI010000053.1:0-7800 GCA_964364105.1 uncultured Gammaproteobacteria bacterium
AGGGCGGGGGAATAGGTGACCCAGATCAGAACCCTAGGCTTCGTCTGGCGATAGAACTAGCAAGAAGTGCTAATATGCCAAAAGATAATATTGAACGCGCCATTGTGAGAGCTACGAGCAAGGAGGCAGGAGATTTAACAGAGCTTATCTATGAAGGATTTGCACCGGGCGGAGTTTCTGTTTTGGTAGAGGCTGTAACGGATAACACAAACAGAACAACATCTGAAGTGAAAAGCCTTTTTAATAAATCTGGGGCAAGCTTTGCAGGGCCAGGAGCTGTTGCGTATCAGTTTGATCAAACAGGAGAGATAACGGTTCTTAAAAATGGAAAATCAATCGATGATATTTTTCTTTTAGCTGCAGAACTGGGGGCAACGGACGTTGAAGATAGAGGAGAAGAGGTTGCAGTTTATACCGAGGTTTCAGACTTGTCAAAAATAAAAGAAGGACTAACTTCACAGGGATTTGAAATAACAGGAGCTGAGATTTCCAGAAAACCAAAAAACACTATGTCTGTCGGGGAAGAGCAGAAGGGAAAAATAGTTAATTTCTTATCAGCTCTTGAGGATATGGATGATGTTCAAAAAGTTTATTCCAATGTCAGTCTTTAAAAAACTAAATACTTCTGCTTTTTTTAAAAATAATATTTTCACAAAAAGACAGCGTTTTGCAGTTGCTGTACTTATCCTCTCAGTCTGTCTTTTTCTAGTTGAGCATTTTTTAACAAGATCAGGAATTTATCTAGTTATAATGCTTGCGTTTTTAACAGATGGATTTCTTTATTGGGTGCTTCACAAAGACCTTAAAGGGAATTTCACACCGCAAGTTTTTATCTTGCCTTTCCTTTATACATTAGCATTTGGTTTGTTCTATTTCTCGCTCCCGCCTCGTCTTCTTGTGCAAACGTTTTTAACTATCCTTTATTCCATAGGACTTTATTCAGCGTTTCTTAGTCAAAACATTTTCACGATTTCATCGGTTAGAACAATCGCTCTTTTGTCTAGCGCCAGAACGGTTTCATATGTTCTCTCTATTTTCATATATGCCTTTTTCACAAATACAGTATTTAGCTCTCAATTGAGTTTTTTCATAATTCTTCCTTTGATCTTTATTTATTCGTTTCTTCTGATTGTTCATTCATTGTGGACTTATACACTGGAGCGAAAAGTGAAGACAGAAATTATCTGGGGATTGTTCTTAAGCACAGCGCTTACTCAAATGTCATTTCTATTATGGTTCTGGCCAAGTAAGCCTTTGGTGATATCGCTATTTTTAACTGGTTTTTATTACATCATAGTAGGACTTGCTCACTTGTGGTTTGAGAAAAGATTATTCAAATCAGTTCTATGGGAATATGTCTGGGTAGCTGTTTTCGTCTTCATAGTCTTAATGGTGTTTACCTCATGGACATAAATCAGCAAATAGCAAATAGCAAATAGCAAATAGCAAATAGAACTAAGTTAATGGGGAAGAGTGAGGCCTTTCTAATTCTCTAAAACCTAAATATTTAATTCGTATTAAGCTCAAGTGTATTCAAATTTAAGCACAAATTGAGGCTAAGTAATTTAAAAAATCCTGTTTACCTAGACAGGGAAGAGGAGAGTGCTATATGAAGCTAATGATATAGTTTGATATATAGGTAAGGGTGATATAGTGTGATATAGCTATTCAGTAAATTATTATAGGACTTAAATGGACAAATTTTAGCCTCATATCACTAATTTCACGAGATTTTACGACAATTTTCACAATCCTGCAGGAGTGTTTATACTCCAATAGAGGATAGTTATTAATTATCTGTAAATCTCGGGAAATGCGACGCGTTATCATTATATGAAGATTATACTATGCTCTATTCACCTGTACTTTACTAAACGAAAAAAATACGAACGCTGTTCTTAAAGCATTTGAGGCTAAAAACTGTAGTTTAGATTGATAAGACAGTCTAAGTGATGCCTATGTGGATAACTCTTCCTGATGGGGTGTCAAGACTCTTACATGAGTTTTCAAATTAATGATCAATTACATGTCTTAGGGAACTAACTAGTTCTGTAATTAAACGTAGTGACTTATATCATTCTCTCTATAGAGACCAGTTCTAAATAATGGACATATCAGGCGCTAGGAAGGAGAAAGTGATAACGTCGTAGAATAATACTTTTACGACGCCACGGAGGCTGAGTTCTTGGGAGAAGACCCTTTTTTCTTTCCAATTTTTCTACTATATTTATTCAAATTTATTAATTCGTTTTACTTTCGTTTCCAATATCTCTCTATTTTTATGCTATTTATAAAATTTATCCTCTCCCCTGCTATAGGATATAAAAATAATTAGATTCTGAGGTTAAATGAAGCTAAATTTGAATTACTATCACACTCATCCAGCCATAGAGTAGTGGTCTTGAGGATGTTTCCATCAATCTTTAAATAAATTATCCTCCCCAGTCTTCAGGTCCTCGCTCAATTCGAATCCCAAGCTCAGAATTTGTCTTAAACATATCAGGAATATGAGATGGTCCTTGTGACATTCCTATTACGTTTACGGATTGTGATCGGACTGGGTAGAAATCATTCCTATACACAAACCCAGCTATTGCTCCGTCATAGTCCCTTATGCAAATTACTCTATTCGATCTTTGTTCTGTTGTAGGAGTTTCCTGAACAGTTGCTGGCGCTGTCTGCGGAGTAGGTTGACTGGTTTCTTTATTTTGTTCATCTGATGAGCCTTTAGGTTTTTTAGTTTTTTTAGTTTTTTTTGGGGCAATAAGGGTAAGGTCTGCTGAAAATAGAGTGTTTGATAAGGGTGTAAGGGTGGTTGGATGTGGTTTGCGTGCTGTATCTTGCATGTATATATTAGCAGTCTTAAGAATTTTCAATCTTTGACTTTCATTTTCTCTCTCGCTGTTAGTGTAAGTTTCGAGCGGATGATAGATAGCGTAGAGTACATGTGAATATACGTCTTGGAGAATAGGTTTTAAGAGGGGTTCTAATGCTATAAACCGTGCGTACGTAGCGGATAAATCTTTCTTAATTTCCCCCCAACCGCCTGGTCTAATAAAGCTATTTACTAGATTTTCAAGACCATCTTCACAGGCATATAATGGATAAAAAATAATAGAAAAGTAATCACGTAGATATTCGATAGTAAGGGTAGAGGGATCGTCTTTCATACCTATGTCCCTGAGTCCTTCTAGAAAATCATGAGAAGGTTTAGCTCCACTTTGCATTAATTGTAAAAGTTCTTTGGCTCTTCCCAGCGCCCATTTATCAACAGGTTCAGCTAAATCTTTATAATCACTTTCCCAAGCATTTTTTCGAGCTGTTCTCCACTTAAGATCTGCAAGTCTTAATCTAAGTGTTTCTCCTGGTCCTAGTTTTGTGCCTGGTGGCGCTGCATCTAAAATCGATGGATTTTCATTTATTGTACTCCAAAAATTATCAGTGTGAGCAATGTCAATATTTGGTAATGAAGGTTCTTCTTCTCCCTTGATATTTGGTGGTCCAGAAGTGAACTTATGTAATTTATTGTATGGAGTCTCTTCAAAAAAACGAGAAAAAAGCCCTGATGTTCTGGTCCCCCCGTCTGTAAGAGGTTGACTCTCTGTGGTATCGAGAATTGGTGGAGCTGCTATGAATTCTTCTATTCTTAATTCTTCTCTGTCTTCCAAAGAAACGGGTGTTGTTTGAGTTAAAAACGGCGCTTTGTTAGCGGTAACCACAGAGGTAGGTAAATCTGGGACTTCTTCGGACTTTGTTTCCCAAGGATTAATGCTTACATTAGCTTCGCGTGTCATAATCCGGGACAATTATACTACAGGGTTTAATGAGGGTCAAGTGGCTTAAATTTGAAGTTATTTTGCGGGAGCTTGCATGACATTAGATTCTTGAATAAATCCATGCTCTGGGAATATTTCCGTTCCTTGAATGCCTAGATTAAGAGTTAAGTTTTTAGTAGATTTATCAGGAAGCTCAACTTGGTAGTACTTAGTTTCATCCATGCGACTCACTACGATAGTTTCTACGTTAAATGTCACGCCAAGCTGAGCAAATGCTAAGGGAGCTGAGTTGGTGTATGGTCCAGCAAATACAGTTGTGCCATGTTCTCTTAGTTGTTCTTGTGTGTTTGGATCTTGGCTGCCGATCATAATTCTTTTTGGCATAGGAGTTCCTTCAGGCGTTGCGCTTGCAAGTAAGATAGCAGCTGACAGTGTACCAGCACCTAGAATTTTCAATTTAGGATTTCTAGTAGCAATATCTAATAGATGTGAAAGTCTTTCTGACATACCTGCGTATTATAGGCTATAGGACTAATGGGAGTCAAGCTGTTTATTGTGATGTTTTTGGAGGATTTGCGATTCCAGTTAAGATAGGTTTCATTTCCGGCGTAACTCTAAAGACTATTCGCTGATCATGAAGATTAGGTTCTTCAAGAACGCTTGTGTCTAAAGCACCTTGGCTTCTGAGAGCAAGGAGACGGCTTCTGGTAGCACTTTCTGCTTGTAGATAATTAGGGTTATTGGAGGGGTCGCCATAGTATCCAATTTCTGCCATCACGGATCTTACGTCAAATGGATTGTCTCGCGTGAAATGTGTCAATCGTATGACCGCATCAGCTATTAATCTGTCGTTGATTTCTTCTGGAGCTATTTTTTTATCATGTGGGACTAGGCTTCTTAGACCATCTTTTATATCAGCTATTGCTTTTTGAAAACGTGAAGATGGTCGTTTTTCTTGCACTGTGGCTATTGAGGGTGTAGTCGCATTTGGGGCTTGGTCTGCGAGTTCGCTTCTTACATTACCTAGTAAAGGCGATGGTTCGACCGTAGGAGTAAGGAGCTTGTGTGGCTCTCTTGGTCGTTGGGTATCTCTTATGCTAGGCAAATCTGGACTTATTTCCGTTGATGTGTCTACTGCTTCTGGCATGATTATTTTATAATACCATTAATCTTCTAGTGGAGTCATATTTGGAATACGTTGTACCATTTGCCATGCGCCTGACGTTTCAATAGGTCTTCTAGAAAGTGAATCTGGATGATTAAGGTGGTAAGTGTATCCCGTGAGGGTTTTTCCTTCGATCATAAAACCATTTCTGGACATTGAATTTAGTGGGTCTGGCTCTTCATAAAAATGAGTAGTTTTTCCTGTTGCCTCATCAGTAAGGCTACCGAAAGCCCTGCCGTTAAAATGAATTGTTTTCCCTCTTGGTGGACTTTCGCTTCCGGTAAGTCTAACTACTGAGGATTCGATTGCATGGACTATCCCTCTTAGATTTCTTCTTCTTTCGATTACTCTTCCTACTTCTGCAGTCATAGTCGCATATTATAATTTAAGTGATTTGATTTTTCAATTACTTACGTCGTATAATTAATTTGCACTACTGATTTATTTTATCCATTTTACGACACTTGCGAGTCGCAAAATGGATTTAGTTCAGCTAATTAATGGCTTATGGATTTTGATCTGCTCAATTTGTTTAAAAGTTCACGATATAGTCTGATCTACTTTGATATAAGAATATTTAAAACGTGGCACTCCTTCCCTATCTCTGCTAATGAACGTTTTTCTAAGAAATTAGCCTTAAATTTTATCTTATAGTATATGGAAGAGAAGCTTTTAAAATACACTGAAGATTTTTTAGAGTATTTAGAGATTGAGAAAAACTGCAGTAAGCTCACAATTAGAGACTACAGGCACTATCTTGAGGTGTTTAGACTGTGGCATAAAGAGACAATTCCAAATAAGGAGCTTGATAAGCTCGACCTTTCAGACATTAGAAAGTATAGAGTATATCTATCAAATAAAGTTGATGTTAAGGGTGCAGGTTTAAAACGCGTTACCCAAAATTACTACATAATCGCCTTTCGTTCATTTCTCCGTTTTCTTATTAAGAACGATATAGAAACTTTAGAACCATCCAAAATTGACTTACCTAAAACAGAAAGTAGATCTTTGAAATTTCTCGAAAGAGAACAGGTGGATAGATTAGTAACTAGTCCGGATACTTCCAAGGAAGAAGGTGTGAGAGACCGCGCTATTATGGAGCTGTTATTCTCAACTGGACTTCGTGTATCAGAACTCGTTAGTTTGAATAGAGATCAGATAAACTTAGATCGAAAAGAGTTCGGAATAATTGGAAAAGGCAGACGATCAAGAATTGTTTTCGTTTCTGATAGGGCTGCGGAGTGGATACAAAAATATCTCAATCATAGGAAAGACAGTTTTAAGCCTATGTTTATACGTTATTCAGGCACAGTGATAGAAGAAAACAATGGAGAGCGAATGAGGCTTACTGCAAGAAGCGTCGAGAGAGTTGTTAAGAAATATGTGAGGCAAGCAAGAATCCCGGTGGACGCAACGGTTCATACTTTAAGACATAGTTTTGCAACCGATCTCTTAACAAATGGCGCTGATCTTCGATCGGTTCAGGAAATGCTCGGACATAAGAATATTGCCACTACTCAAATTTATACACACATTACCAACAAACAGCTTAGAGAAGTTCATAAATCGTTCCATAGCGGGAATGATAAGTGAGGATTAATTTCTGTCGTCTATCTTTTTCCTGTAGAAATTTACTTTACTTCTTGCTCTAGATGCTAGTTCATAATCCCCTTTAAGAGTAGCTCTGACTTGTAATAAGAATGCCTTCTGAAACTTTTGTTCGTCTTTTGACATAGTTAATTTGTTTGGTAAGTAAGTGTGACGCTAACTTCAATTTTTGATTCACCAGGAGTAATGTTTGTCGGATTTTCTACTTCCGGACTTCCTACTGCTACGTCTTTTGCTTCCAGCATTACTGGTCTAATTATTCCTTCGCCTATGTTTTCCCTAACGTTTATAATTTTTCCAAGTTTTATACCTGATGCTTTTGCGAGTCCCTCAGCAGATTTTTTTGCCATTTCTACTGCTTCTTTTCTGGCTTCATTCTCGAGTTTAAGTCTCTTTTCGTCATCTAGAATAAAGCTAATATTTCCTACTAGATTTGCGCCCGCTTGAGTAGCTCCATCAATAGCCTCGTTTGCTTTATCTATTGGAATTTTTACTTCAAAATTTTGAATTACAGTATAGCCTGTTATTTTCTGAGATACTCCTGAAAAACTGTAATCAGGATTTACGGAATAATTAGAGGTTTTAATATCTTCTTCAGAAATTCCAATTTTCTTTAGACGGTCTATTATAGCCTGAGCTTTTTGGTTTGCTTTATTTTGTGCTTCAAGAACTTCTGGAGCGCTTTCTGTAATGCCCAGGCTAATTAAGGCTTTATCTGGGGCTCCTGCAGCACTTCCTGAACCTGTTGCCTCGAATGGAGAGGGAGTATTGGTATTAATGTTATTTATTGTAAAAGGAATAGGGCCTATGAATTTTGCGTATGCGAAAAGAAGGATAAAGAAAACAACAATAGCAATAATCAGATCAACGCCTCTTTTTTCCATGGATAAATATATCTAAGTACATGTGTCGGGGGTTTGTCAAGTGCGGGCAATCTAATTTAAAGACTGCAATCTACGGTAACGAAGTCGCCTTTGTATAACGGCCTACCATTATTTTGGCTTTGAATGGAAAGATAATATTTTCCTGTTCCACAAGTTCTTTTTGAAATTTTCCAATAACTATCATTATTAATAACTCCAACTCTATTTGATTCAATTCCCATAACTGCTACATTTTTAACACGTGTCGGAGTTGGAGCTTGAGTAGGTGTTGTAGTTGGTTTAACTTTTACGACTTTAGTTATCTTTTCAGGGTTATTTCTCATTCTATAGAACGCATCTTGAGGGATAAATTTTTTATTACAGGACT
>CAYILI010000054.1:0-7656 GCA_964364105.1 uncultured Gammaproteobacteria bacterium
ATTGAAAATTAAGAAGAGCAAGCTGAATATATCCATCCCTAAACCCAGGACGCACTTTTATTTCATTTTCCCAAAATGAGACTTCTCTTAGGACTCTAAATTTTTCATTAGTTAATTCTTTTTGTTTTTCAAAATTTGAATATATATCAATCGAAATTAAAGAAATTGCTATTAAAACGCTTAAAAAGCCTACGAAAAACACCACCCTATCTGCATTAAGCTTTTCGGGAATATTTCGGTAATTACTCGGTAATTTTTCTTCTTTTTGCTTCGGTTTCTTGTAAAACTTTTTCTTCATAGACTAATTAGGAGAATCAAATGTCCTTATTTAACTGTCGGCCATCTACTCGTTATCAGATTATTTCCCGTAAATTTCCCGAAAATCTCTTCGGTAATAAATGGCATAAATGGGTGCAGAAGCTCAAGAAGAATTACGAAGCATGAATTAAGAATCATGAATGAATCTTCGTCAAAACGAATCTTAACGTCTTCTATGTATTTATCCGCAAACTCGTGCCAAATAAATTCATAAAGTCCTTCAGCGGCAAGATTTAATTCGAACTTTTCAATATGCTTAGTCGTTTTCCTAATCAGATCTTCAACGTCTTCAATCATCTTTTTGTCTATTTCGTTCATTGAGAGATTGCTCAACTGTTCAATTGTTAAATTGTTTCGGATTTCGAACTTCGGATTTAGTGCTTCCCGTTTCATTAAAATGAAGCGGGCGATATTCCATAATTTGTTGGTAAAGTTTCTCATTCCTCGAATCTTCTCCTCAGCAAGAGACAAATCATTACCTGCTGCTGAGCCAAAAATAAGGGCCATTCTTACAGCGTCTGCTGAATATTTATCAACCATCTCAATTGGATTAATTACGTTTCCCTTGCTCTTACTCATCTTCTGACCTTTACTGTCTCTAACCAAACCATGCAAATAAACTATCGTAAACGGAACCTTTCCTGTGACATATAAACCCATCATTATCATTCGTGACACCCAAGGCTTTAAAATGTCATAGCCTGTTTCCATAACTGATGTAGGATAGAAATTTTCAAAGTCTCCTTGCTTTGTGGTCATTAAAGTAACAAAAGGCCATTGGGAGGAAGAAAACCAGGTGTCAAACGTATCCGTGTCTTGAACTAAAACTTTCGAGTTGCACTTCGTACATTTTTTGGGAGTTTTTCCTTCTGTGACAATCCATTCATTGCATTCTTCGCATCTCCATGCAGGAATTCTTATTCCCCAGACAACTTGACGGGATATATTCCAGTCATGTAAATTTTCAAGCCAATCATAATATATTTTCTCAAAACGCTGGGGAACAAGCTTTACCTCTTTTTTCTTTACGGCTTCTATTGCAGGTTTTGTCAATGGACCTACCTTAACATACCACTGAGGAAGAAGAAGTGGCTCTAAAGTATTTCCGCATTTGTAACAGACGGAAACTGTATGAGTGTATTTTTCGTCCGTATGATCTAGGATTCCTTTTTCTTCTAAATCTTTCGCAACTTGCTCTCTGGCTGCTTTTACTTTTAATCCTTTATATTTTCCTGCCAATTCCGTAAGTCTTCCGTCAAAGCCTATGACCTGCTTCATCTCCAGACCGTGACGCTTTCCAATTTCATAGTCTGTAAAATCATGCGCTGGGGTAACCTTTACAACTCCTGTTCCAAATTCAGGATCAACTGCGTCATCCCCTACTACTTTTAATTTTACTGGCCCTATGAGCCCTTCGAATTCTATTTCTTTTCCAATAAACTCTTTATATCTTTTGTCCCTTGGATTAACTGCTACTGCAGTATCTCCAAATTTTGTTTCAGGCCTAACGGTTGCCAAAACAAATGGTCCGTACTTCATGTAATAAAGAGGGTCAACCTTTTCAACATGACTTGTTTCATAATCTGAAAAACTTGTCCCATCTTTCGTGCAATAATTAACGAGCCTTTCTCCTCTGTATATCAATCCTTCATCAAACATTTTTTTAAATGTTTCATAGACAATTGGAATTATGTCTTCATCAATTGTTAGTTTTTTTCTTGACCAATCTAAAGAGAAGCCCAACCTCTTTAACTGGTTTTCCATAACAGGCCTGTTGTTTTCAACAAAATCCCAGATCATTTTATAAAGAGTTCCCCTGTCATAATCAAATCTAGATTTATCCTCTTTCTGAAGCTGCTTTTCAAAAACAAACTGCGTTTCAAACCCTGCATGATCTGCGCCCGGAAGCCATAGAGATGCATCGCCTAGCATTCTGTGATAACGAATAAGTATATCTTCAACCACATACATAGCATGTCCAAAATGAAGCGGGGCATTTGCATTAGGAGGAGGAAGAATAATAGTAAAGGGTTTTCCGTTGGGGTTTACTTCAGGAGAAAAAGATTTTGAGTCTTCCCATTTTTTATAGATTTTACTCTCTACTTTCTTGTGGTCATAAACCTTATCCATGTTTATTTTTGGAACTTACTACAGCAGAAATGTCGCTACTCATTTCTTTTAAATCTGTTTTTGATTTCCAGAAGAAATATCCAACTGTTCCGAAAGTAATTATTGGTGAAACATATGGTGGAACTTCTATGTGGAATGCATGAAGCGACATTATAATTCCTAAGAAAAATATTGAATACATTGCTCCATTTTTAAGAAACTTATATTGCTTGATTCTGTCAATATTTGAGATAGTTAATTTTCTAAGTATTAATGCTCCGATTCCGTTTCCAATTAAAATAAATGGCACTGAAAAAGTAAATGCAAATGCCCCAACTACTCCGTCTATTGAGAAGGTGGTATCTAAAACTTCAAGATATGCAATTTTTGAGACATCCCCCATCTTATTATTTTTGTCTAGAAGCTTTGTTTCCTGAGCTTCCGCATATTGCCTGAATCCGTGAATTATAAAAAACGCAGTAGATCCAAGGACGGCAGCAAAAGCTAACATGTCATCAATTTGAAGAGCAAGATAAACAACTACTGCCAAAATTACAGATACGATTGCAAAAAACCACGCTCCCTGACTTTGAAAAAACTTCTCTCCTTTTAGACCAAAGTTCTTTGGTTCAAGAAAAAGCCAATTAAAAAAGAGAAACACCAGAAACATTCCTCCTCCGAGAAGCAAAAGCGGCGCCGTATGCTCAATTGCTTCTTTTGCGGCTTCACTGCCACTAAAAGAAACACCTAAAACCTCAATTGGTCCAAGACTTGGGGTCGCAGCCCAAATTATTAGAAACGGCAAAACTCCTCTAACTACAAAAACTGCGAAGAAAAATCCATAAGTCAAAAACCAACGCCTAGCCTTTTTACTCATTCCGGAAAGAACTTCTGCATTAATGACTGCGTTATCAATTGAAGTGATAACTTCAAAAACACAAAGCCCCAAAATTGTCAGAATTATAAATAGAAAATCCATGTCATTATTTTACCAAATCTTGAGGCTTTTTGTGCGAGGTTTATCCTGCATTTTAAAACAACAGTAAAATTAGTAAAAATGAAGAAAAAATGCAGGATCTATCTTTGAGCTATTGTGAACAAATATTCTTCGTCTTTTTTTATTTCTTTAGAAAAACTTTTTTCTAAGCCTATGACTGTTTGATTGTATTGAAGAACGAATGAAAGATCAAAAGGGTATGAGTTAATTCCTGGCTGTTTATAGATCTTTAACGAATAAACTGCTGACTTTTGAGTTGATGGCAAAGAATATGGAATGTCATAATTTACTACAATTGTTTTTATTTCTTTTTCTGGAATCTGAACTAAAAATCCGTAAATATTCTTGTCCATCTGATTTCGCTCATGCACTTCAAGCCCCGGTGGCGGTCTAAAATTTGCGCCATTATACTGCACAGCACTAGTTATAGCCTTTTCAATTTTTTCTTTTTTCCCATCAATTGAAATCGATGAAATCTTACTTGCTTCTGGCAATACCAACTGAATATAATTTTTATAAACCCCTATCCCCTTTTCGGCATTATTTTTAAATGAAATTGTAAGCTCTGACGAAACTTTTCCCTTCTCTGAAACCATCAGTTTTTTAGAAACACTCCTTGAAACAAATTTATTAATTTTATTTTTCCCAAGATTTGCTTCGCTTATTCCCAGGTAATCATTTATTTTATTATTCTCTTTTTCTCTATTGTCCCACAGAGATGATGACCAGCCATTTGCAGTAAAAATATTTTGAGTTGAGAGATTTGGAAATGCAAATAACAAATGTTTTTCAGAAATAGAATTTCCAACCATCTTAGCTAACAAAAGCAACGAAAGCTCTTCCCTATTATCTAATTCGCTTTTTAGAGAACTTAATATTTCTATTCCGAAATTGTTTGTTTCAAGAGGAATATTTTCTATGTTTTCATTTGATATTTTTCCGCCTTGCCCTTCTAATGTAATTGGCCCTAATTCTGCAAGAATATTTTTAATAAAAATTGAATCAATTGAGATTACTCCATCCACTTTCTCTTCAGTTGCAAGCGAATAAATATTTGATGCTGAAATCGCGCTATTTATAAAGTCCGGATCAAAACTACTATCCCTCAGGGTCAAATTTTCTAATGGCAGATATCTTCTAAGCCCAAATGCCGGATCGATAATTGATTTTAAATTTTCATCAATTGGCTTTTCGTCAAGTGACGAAATCTCCGTAACCTTTGCGTTTTTAATTTCCATTGTTGCGAATACCTCAACAACTCCCCCGCCAGGCCGAAGTTCTGTGTTATCCTGAAATAAAATTAAATATTTTTTTGGCGTTTCAAAACCTAAAACATCAGAAAGAATTTCAGAAGAATTTGAAAACAAATCTATAAAAGGCAAAATATTATCGTAGTCTTTTTTTAATTCATCTGGTAAATTTCCTTCAGCATTTGCTTTTTGAATTAATAAAATTGCACTCTTAAAAGAATTTGATGCTAATAAAAAATCATTTGCTGGATCCCTGCTTTCATCATTATATATTTGCGCAAGAATCTTTCCTCCATCTAAAATATTTAGGCCAGCCTGAGAAATTGTTTTTCCGGTCTCTGCCTTTTTCTTAATATTTTCCGCAGACTTTTTCATACCTAAATATTTACCTTCTAAAAGTAGCGGCTGAGAAGTTTTTAGCGCAACATCAAAAAGAGTATTTGAGTTTTTAACTTGCCTACCGGCTTTTTCAAAATCACCGTTTTGAGCCGAAGCAAATGCATTCTTTATTTCTCTCTCCCCCAGTAAAATATATGCGCTAGTTGTAATAAACGGCAAAAGTAAAATAAATAAAATTAGTAATGTAAATGACAAAACAGGCTTTAAAAAGTTTTTTTTCTTTTTAGATTTTTCAACGACTCGCACTTCCCTATTCTCTTTTTCCTCAATCCCTAACTCTTTTATTTTTTCATCAAGATTGTATTTACTTAATGCATATTGTGAATTTTTTGGAATGTAAAATTCGCTTTTTCTTACTGATTTTACAAAATCTATTTTTACATCAGGATTAATTCTTTTAAATTTAGATGCAAGTGAAATATCAGTTATTGGATGCTGGCTAAAAAGTAAAATTGTTTTCTGGGAAATGTCTAAGTGGGACGCTTTAATTATTAATTTAATTGTATCTTTAAATGTTACCGGGTAACTAAGCATCAACCCATCCCCCTCAACAACTATTCTTTCGTTTTTTCTTGCTTGAAGCGAAAATTTACTTATCGAAGAAGACCTATCAAACAAAATGTTTTTATCAAACAGATCTCCGAAAATTAAAACTTGAGCTTTTGAGTATGCAGCTGCAATTTCATCAGCATGTCTTATGTCAGTATTTCTAACGCTTCCTATAAAATAAAATTGGCCGTTCCCCTCCCTAGCTTTTTTAATAAACGAGAAAGAAGATTTTTTTGTGATTTTTTGCCCATCATCAATAATAAATATTTTTGAATATCTATTGTCTGGCACTTGGGGAATTCTTCTCTTAAATGGAACATGTATAACTTTTCCATTTTTTTGAGAAAAACGCTTAGGAGAAACTAGAACTACTAAATAGTCTTGGGAAAATTCATTAGCTAATTCTTCACCAATTAAGCCAATTTTATCTACTATTAATATTGGTGGGGTGTTGCCAATTATCTCATGTGATTTTGCGGCAGGAAAATTCATAACATTAAATGGTTAAGCATAGTTAAATAGTTACATAGATTAAGAACTTTAACAATTAGCTATTCCAGCCATGCAACAATCTAACCGTTTGCTTTATTATCAAGCGCGATGTTTACAAGTCTGTCAGCTTTTTTATTTTGTTCTCTAGGAATATGCTTATATGTTATCGGAAGTTTTATTTGAGACTCCAATTGCCTTGCTTCGAAAAGCAATATTCGAAGCCCCGGACTTTTAATTTTGTAGATTCCATTTAGCTGCATTGCTGCTAAATTTGAATCCATAAAAAAATCAACTTTTTTTAAATTTATTAATTTATTTTTGTTTTCAAGTACCCAGGATAGTCCTTCGATTATCGCCTTATACTCCGCAACATTATTTGTGGTTATACCGATCGTTTTTCCAATTTCTGCAAGAGTATTTCCATCCTGGTCTTCGATATGCGTTCCAGTAGCAGCGGGCCCTGGATTTCCCCTGGACCCCCCATCTGTATAAATTGTTATGGATAAAACGTAATTCATTTCGTATTCCCGTTCTGATATAATTTTTTGGATTTAGGCCTCAAAAACAGGCTATTCTAATAATTTATTCTGAAATAAACTAGACAAAATCGTGCGTTTCATTATTATTAAAGTATTGAACCTCAAAAGTTATTTTAACAGAGACGAAGAATGGTTGAAATAGTTAGAATAGCTAATTGCTTAACTATGCAACTTTTTTAGCTATGCGGTTCTTATTTAGGTTTTACTACCAATGTTCTGTCTTTTCCTTCTCCAACTGACTCTGAAATTACATCAGGATCTTCTGAAAGATACATGTGAACCTCACGCCTTTCCCAGGATTTTAAATTCGGGAGAAATATTTCCTGATTCTCTGAGAGAACTCTGTCTTTTGTTTGGGCTGCTAAATTCTTAAGATAATCAGATCTATTTTTTTTATAATCTCCAACCTCAACATTTACTCTTTTAAATTCTCCAAGCTTTTTCGCAAGCATTAGAGAGAGTACTAGCTGGATTGAATCAAGAGTATCACCGTGATGACCGATAATGAGCCCTGGGTCTTCGGAGTCAATAACGATATCAATAGATTCATCGCTTTCATTTACGTCAAAAGAATCCTTGATGCCAAGATTATCAAAAAGTTCTTGTATTAGTTTTTTCGCAATTTCTTTGTTTTCTGCCATAAATCTTCAAGGCCTCCTAAGCCTACGATTTTATATTGCTGTATGATACCAAAAATTGAGAACGTATTCCAGTATAGAGATAGTCCAACAGGCAGAGTAAATGAGAAGAAGGCGATCATGATAGGGAAGATATAAGTTGACTGTGCTTGAAATACTGAAGCGAAATCATCATTTCTTTTTTTCTTATCCCCTGGCTTTGAGGAGAAAAGCATTTTTGTCTGAAAGAACTGAAGAAGACCGGTAAGTAAGGGAACTCCAATCGCAATAATAGGAGCAGACGATAGAAGCTGAGATGGGCTCTGTCCCAGAGGAATCGTAAAGAAAGTAGACTCCCAAGCTGAGGTTAATTTCAAAGGATCAAT
>CAYILI010000055.1:0-7610 GCA_964364105.1 uncultured Gammaproteobacteria bacterium
AACCCTCGTATCAACTTTGGAAAAGTTGTGTTCTACCATTGAACTACACCCGCTTGATGTGTATTTTACCAGAGAAAATCGTTGAGTTCAATTTATTGAATTTATGGGGTTGGATTAGCTTCTTCTGAGAGGCCGAGTTCACTTCCTGCAATTACTAACACTTCTCCATCTTCTCCTAACGCAAATTTCTTAACTTTTCCCACTGGTCCTCTTTTCTCAAGAACTTTTGTTAAAGCTTCGATATATGAATCTGGTACATCTTCATTAACTGTGATAATCGTATCTGTATAGCTTGATTTATCTGCATTCCCTATATCTCCTACTTTAAATCCGTCTTTTTCTAGCATTTCTCCGACGCTTGCTCCCTCTCCTGCGATTCCGCTGCCATTCTGAACCTCAATAATATACGCCTCTTTATCAAGTGGCTCTTCTGTAGGGGTTGGAGAAGCCTCGGGAATCTCAAGTTTTTTCTCTGGTGTTTTCTTAAGCTTACTTGTATCAAAGTTATCGCTGAAATATAAGAAACCTCCAAAAGCTAGAAATCCGATAGGAACAACGATAAGAATAGTTAAGAGAAGTTTTTTAAACCCAAATCTACCCCCGCCACCTCCTTCATCAATATTTACAGGAATATCTTCAGATTTATTTTTAGCTTCGGTTTCTTTAGTTGACTCTTCTTTCTCTTCTACTTCTTCTGTCTTTGTTGTTTCTTCAGCTTTCTCTTCAAGGTTCTGCTTTGCCAGGTTCTGGACAGTACTTGGCTTTGTAGAATCTTCTGTCTCTTCCACCTCAATAGTTACTTTTGCACTGGGGATTTCAGTTATCTTTTTAAATCTCTTTGGTTTTTTAAATGCCATTAATCTAGTTTAGGAAAGATTAGCTACTAAGTCAAATTACTTGATGGCGCGGAAGATAATGATAGCTGCAGAGACAAAAGGAATTGAAAGAAGAGCGCCGGCTACTCCCATAAGATTTGCTCCAATAAGAATTGCGATAATAATTATAACCGGATTAAGTCCCACAGCTTTTTGCATTATTTTTGGAACCAAGAAGTTATTTTCCGCTAGTTGAATTCCGATATAAACACCAATTACAGAGATTGCCATAACAGGAGAAATGGCCAGTGCGACGATGGTAGCAGGAATAGCAGCTATGATAGGTCCAAGTGTAGGTACGATCTCTAAAAAGCCCGCTAAGATAGCCAGAGGAAGCGCAAAAGGTATTCCTAGAATGGTCAGAGCTATCCATGTAATTACACCGATTGCTAAAGATAAAACCACTTGCCCCCTAAGCCAAGCTCCCAGCTTCTCTTCTACTAAATGTATTGTTTTGGTCCCCTGTTCTTTAAATTCATCTGGCAAAGATGACTGGATAGATCTGCCAATTCTGTTTCTGTCTATTAACATGTAGAAGCTTAGAATGAAGAGTGTAATTACAGAGAATATACCCCCAAATACTTTAGACGTTACAGAAAAAGCGTTCTGTCCTACTGAGGAGGCAAGAGGTGAAATTACAGAATTTATCTGATCTTTATTTACTTGAATTCCTAATGCCTGGCTTGCACCATCAATATATGTTGGAATTGCTTTTAATAGTGCCTGAATTTGAGAGATAAAAAACGGAAGAATAGGGATAACCAGAAGAATTATGAACGCGATAACAATTGCATAAACAAATAAAATTGCGGCAATTTTAGGAACTCTATAGTTTATAAGTTGGCGAACAAAAGGATTTAGTGCAGCCATTATGATGTAAGAAAGAAAAACAGTTACAAGAATATTTCTAATTTCGAAAAGAAATAAAGCCAGAGCTACTATAAGAACTGTGGCTAGGATGTGATTTGTTAGTATGTATTTGACTATAGGATTTTTCACTTACTTAATTATAGCACAACTTGTTTGATTTTAGGTTCAAAAGAATGATAAAATACATGTGCCTAAGCTAGTAAATCCGATCTAGCAATAGCATTTAGGCCCCGTAGCTCAACGGATAGAGCACATCGGTTCTAACGATTAGGTTGGGGGTTCGATTCCCTCCGGGGTCGCATTAATAATATTCTTACTGCTTAAATCTTCGATTAGCTTGAAAGTGTGGGCTAAAGTAGGTGTTCGAATTTCAGAGTTTTCTACATTGATTTTTTCGGGAAATAATTCATTCTGTAATGCTTGTTTGTGAGGAAGATCTATTTGCATCCAAAGCTTATCAAGATTAAGTAGGAAATTTTCAATAAAGTTTCTAACTGCCTCAGAATCATACTGCTCAATACGAATGTCTCCTCGTTCCATTCTTAAAACTGTAATATCTTTTCTAATATCCTCTGCCCTACTTTGTGCTTCTTTATCTGTTAATATATGTTTTGCGTTACCTTCTGCTACAGCTGTTAACTTATCCTCTAAGCCCTTAATTTGCCCTTCTAGCAGATCCGCTTCACGTTTTCGGTCTTCTATGCTTTTATCCCATTCTGTAAATATTAGGTGGCTAAATAGCTTAATTACTCTTTCTGAAGGTCTTATTGATGAAAGCAGCTTGATAAATTCTTCATGTGCTTTATCTAGTCCAATTCTTTCATTCTCTTCGCAATGAGTATTGTGACATTCATAATATAGATAATTCTTACTTTTCCCTTTAGGATTACTGGATGTCATAGGATGCAGGCAGTTGAAGCATTGCAGTGTGCCTTTGAGCGGAAACAAATTACTATCTTGGTGATTATATTTTCTTTTTCTTCCAAAAAGATTTAGATTTGCTCTTTCCCAAATATTTTGATCAACCAATGGTTTATGCTTTCCCCAAGCATACTCCTTCCATTTCGGAGCGTACATATATCCATAGTAAAATGTGTCTCCTATAATTCTACCAACTAATCTTCCATTTGCTTCCTTTCCATAAATTTGTTTAAAACCGAGCCCGTTAATATATTTTGCTAAATAATCTTTACTTACTGTAGTTTCTGCCGCCTTATTAAACAATGCCTTGAGAATTTCGCTATATTGCTCATCGATTATTGTAGGTTTACCTTTGTTTTCCTCTTTGGTCTTATATGGTCTTTTATATCCTAAGCGTGGTTTCCAACACCATAAACCATTTCTAAACATAGTTTTCATATTATCTTGAACACGAATACCTTTTAAATCATTATCCAACTCGCTTACAGTCATTAGGATAGTTCTGATAGCCTTTCCTATTGGGCTTTGTTCCGTAATTTCAGAAGCAGGAAGAACATTTACGCCATATTTTGCTAGAAGAGACATAGCAATAAGTCCTTCTTCCGTATTACGAGTCCAACGATCCATTTTGTACACAATAACGGCATCTATTTGGTTTTTCTTAAGAGTACAAAATTCAAGTAATCTTCTCATTTCAGGGCGTGTTTGGATGTGTTTAGCGGATGCACCTTCTTCTCGGAATATTTCTATCACATTATAATTGTTATTTTCAGCAAAAATTTTACAGGCTTTTAGCTGTGTTTCAAGGCTATTGTTTTCAATTTGTGATTGATCTGAAACCCTTATGTAGATAATTGCTCTAAGTTTTTCCATGTATAGCTTTATTATTGCTCAATTTATGGCTAAAGTACATAGTTTTGAGGAGCTCTGCGGCTTTAATTTCTTTCACTAATTCTTCATCAGAGACTTCATCTGCTAATTTTCCCAATAATTTTCTTGCGTTATTTATTGTCATTTTTCCACAAAAAAAGAAGCCTCTTCGCTCCTAAGCGATTGGCTTCCTATATTCGCCACATTTCTGTGACACGGTTTTGGATTCTAAGCTAGAATACGAGGCTTTTGAACCCTACTAGTAAAAATCTAGCATATATATTATACCATGCTTTGTCCCGCCTATCTCCTAATTACAGCTTTGACGCTGAATACTACTAATGCTCAATTCCTATGTTATTTTATTCGTAACTCCATGTATTTTCAAAGGCGTTGTATTTTAGAGAGCTATCTGAACTTGTTGTTTCCCACTTATCTTCGAATGCATTGTATCTGGTAACAGAATCATCTGAGGCGTATTCCCATTTATCTTCAAATGCGTTATATCTTGTGCTTTCATCACTTTCCGCAAATTCCCATTTATCTTCGAAAGCGTTATATCGTGGTGATTCGTCATCTTCCACATACTCCCATTTATCTTCAAATGCATTGTATTTCAAATTTTCATCTTCTCCTGCATACTCCCAAGAATTGTTAAAAGCGTTGTATTTCAGAGATTTATTTGTGCTGGAGTTCGATCCACCGCTGCCTCCATAGCTTTTTCCAGATTCTACATAGCTATCCGAGGAATTTTCTGAATTATCATAATCGGAGTAACTATTTGAAGTATCATTTCCAAATATAATTTTTTCTGCTTCATCTAGTTTTGTATTATCAGAATCGAGGAAAAGTGCAAGGTTTGTAATTGCCTCCTTTATGTCTTTGCTTTCGGAATACTTGCTTAAGAGCGAGTCCTCTTCTTCCTCATTCAACAAAAGAAAAATGCCCAAAGAAGCCTTTAAAGCTCTTTCCGAAGGCTTAATTGGAGCGGGAGTTGAGGTATTCTCGGGAACTGCCGTGACATTTTCCCCTTTTACATTAATGCTCTCATCAATAGCTGGAGAAAGGGCGGTTATTCCTAAAATTACTACTAGAAAGATTAATAATATCTTCATATTAAATGACTATGGGATTATAGATATTCCAAGTCAACATTACAAGAATTAGTTTATTGCTCAAAGCAATAAAGGGGGTGGATTTGATCACATCTATCTGTGGACCATTTAGTCCATTCTGAAACTACTGAGGAAGTGTTATGCCCTACCCAAGAATAATTATGATCAGCACTAGCATAATTATTACATCCAGTTATGTTAGAAACAGGCGTGCTTAGGGATCCATCCGAATTGGTACTTGTCCAAACACCACTTCCATAATTTGGTGTTCCACTAAACTCATTTTTATTTATCGAAGTTTGTAAATTTCCATCAGTTAAATCTGTCCAATCATCTGCAATTCTTGTTCCCGTTATTAGTTCATAAGGTCCAGTGGAATGGGTAAGACGGTTACTTGCGGTAGAATTAGAATCACTAATCCAAGCTTTCCAATTTCCTCCTAAGCTAGCTCCATCCGCACTTGCTTGGCATTTAGCGTCTGCTCCAGCCAATCCTCCAAGGTCTCCATTATATTGTGTGCTCGTAATAAACACTTTTTTAGCAGGAACAGGTGTTGGGGTGAGCGAAGGGTGTAATTCTTCCAGATCTTCAATTCGTTGTTCTAATTCTAATATCTTCTGGTCCTGAGACTCGTTGTTTTGTTGAAGTTCTTTTAATTTATCGAAAGAGTAACAAAGTACAGCGTTTTCTCCCCTTATCCTATCTGGTCTTTTTTTGCACTCCTCGTTGTACCACTTCTGAGCATTGTTAAGAAATGAAGTACTAATTGCGAACACACTTGGAACAAATATGAAGAAAAAGAGGCAGAAAACCAATAATATTTTGATTTTCATATATTAAAACTAATTAACTTTATACTCTTGAAAGAAAGACTTTGTCAATGTCTATTTTAGTCGTAAAAAAATATTTCGTATTTAAAAGCGGTTATGTCAATTTAATTTTAATTATGAAACGGGTGTATAGGAGGTTATGCATTGATATCTTGAAGAAGTCTTCTGGTCGTTTCCTGCAGCTCCTTTAATTTTGCAGATATCTCGTTAAATGACATTTCATTTACTTCCTTTTTGTAGTTAATTCTCAAATGAGCAGATCTTTGTATCTTATCTGGGAATGCTCCTTTCAGCTTTAGCATCATCTCAATTCCCCTCAGACTATCGGAATTAGATGCCTTTTCCCCTATTCCTGCTACTGTGGCCTCCCTAAGTAATTCTGATATATACACGTCATCGAGTCCATTAGCCTCCAATGCTATCTCTATTTGTTTTCTTACCTCAGGTTTTCTCAAGTTTTCAGATGCAATAACTTCAGCAGAATGCTTGTTTTTAACATTATATGTATCCAGAGCTGCTTGAGTTCCATTTCCTCTATTCTTTATGTACCCTTTTATAAATTTACGCTGTTTTATCGTCATAATCTAATTATACAACAAGAGTATTTAAATATTATTGTGCTACAATTATGCCTATGCCAGAAATCAAATATTCAACGGAATCAAGCTCAGGCTCAGCTGAAATAGATAGATTTCCTGATACATGTCCAATATGCGAAAGGGCTGGAGTATTTAAACCAATATTTGCTTACGGAAAAACGGACAGGTATGGAGAATCCCTCAGGCTACAGGTTGTCTATCGTTGCCCACGACAGGAGTGTCAAATATTATTCTTTGCATTCTACAATGATCCTTACCATGTTCGACCATGGACTGGAACACCCACATTTTATCTTCAAAGATTTTCTTTAACCGAAGCTGTCGATCCCAAAGTATTTGAAGAGCCTATTCCTGCCATTTCTCCTAAATTTCCAAGAATATTTAATCAAGCTATGATTGCAGAAGAAAACGGTTTAGATGAAATATGCGGTACAGGTTATGGAAAAGCACTCGAATTTCTTATAAAAGATTATTTAATATACATAGATCCAGATTCAAAAGACGATATCAGGAAAATAACTAAATTGGGAGCGTTGATAGGCAGAATAAAGGATGGGAATATTCAAATAGTTGCGAAGAGAGCTGCATGGTTACGCAATGATGAATCTCATTACGAGAGAGTGTGGAAAACAAAGGATGTGAAGAATCTAAAAGATCTGATCGAGCTTACAGTGCGACATATTGCAACTGCTGAGATGACTAAGCAGTATGAAAAAGAAATGCCAGATGAAAAAGAATCAGCTTAATCAAAAAATTAACGATTCAATTACCTAAGTGGAGATGTATTGAGGCTTGAATACCAGCCTTGAGATATCTTCTGCAAATAAACTATAATATCTAGTGAGCTCAGGAATAACAAAGTTCCGAGCTGTGACCGTTTGGGTCGCAAGAAAAACTTTCGCAAGCACTGTTTGCGAAAGTTTTTTTGTGTCTTGAGAGATGAGAAGTTTACCCTGAGCGAACAGAGTGAGTCGAATGGGATTCCCTCTGGGGTCGCAAAAATTACATACTTAAACTTTTCTAAGTAAGGGGAAAAATACTGTTTCTCTTAAGTTCTCTATCCCGGTTAATACAGCAGTTAGTCTGTCTATGCCAATTCCTACACCTGAATTTGGCGCCATTCCATACATCATTGCACTTAGGTAGTCTTCGTCTACTGTCATTGCCTCGTCGTCTCCCTTATCCTTTAATTGAGCTTGTTCTTCTAGTCTTAGTCTTTGGTCGATGGGATCCACTAGCTCTGAGTATCCCTTAGCTATCTCCCAGCCATTTATTAGTAGTTGAAATTGATCAACAATGCCCGGGTCTGCATCCTTTCTTCTAGCGAGCGGAGATAAATCTTTGGGAAATCCAACAACAAATTGTGGCTGGATCAGATGAGGCCTAGTAGTTGTTTTATATAACCGATCGATAAGTTTCCCCATGCCAGGCTTATCAAGTCCTTCAAATTGGATACCTTTTCGTTTAATTTCTTCTCTTAAGGCCTCCTCGGAGGTAAACTGACTTATGTCGATTCCACTATGAGCTAAA
>CAYILI010000056.1:0-7426 GCA_964364105.1 uncultured Gammaproteobacteria bacterium
AATATTTTTTGACGTCAATCCTAGGTTAGTTTTTGTCTAGTTGAATCTTGTGAGCCAAGTAGCCTTAGAATGGAACACCCTATCTGATTACTTCATAAGACTATATCAAACTTTTGATAAATTTCAAATTCAAGTTCCTACTTATCAATTTAGCTAAAGAGGTTAGGTCTCTACAACTAACTTCCTATGTTTTTATTATATAGTTCTAAGATTCATTTTCTTTGGAATTATCAGGCTTTGTAAAAAATGGCTCTACAATTATTGCTTCACCTAGAGAACTTGGGTAAGGGGATACGTTTGCTACAGGAACTGTTCCTTGACCTGCTATAGTTGCTCCAGATGCCAAGGGGTACATGCTTGCTACAGCATATGATTCAGATATAACTTTAGGTGTATGGCCAATATTTAATATTTTGCATTTATCTGTACTAATCTTACCCCCAGAATCTATCTCTGACTCCCACCTAATTTTAAACTCCAAAATGAATTCTCCCCTATGATCAAACCCAGCAAATCTTACATTTCGTACTGTGTCTTGATTCTCAAAGATTTGATGATAAAGTACAGTAGATTCCCAAATATAAAAACTGCTATCTTTTCTTTCAATAAAAACTGGCGGGCTAACCCTAAATTCAGGCTTTTCTATAGGTATCCAGTTCTTTGGCACAGTATTCCAAACCCCCACACCATAATAACGAT
Source organism: uncultured Gammaproteobacteria bacterium (assembly GCA_964364105.1). Classification (GTDB taxonomy): domain Bacteria; phylum Patescibacteriota; class Microgenomatia; order Levybacterales; family UBA12049; genus 2-01-FULL-39-10-A. The sequence goes on from CAYILI010000056.1 coordinate 700, forward strand.
TTTCTTCAATCTTAGGATTAGCAAATAGCGTTGGAAAGGTTTCAAATAGTTTTTTAGGAATGTCCTCTTTAAAAAAGAGTGAGTTTTTGTCATCAGGTTTATAGAAGACCGCCTCAGCTTCTTTTGTAATTTCGGCAACTAGTTTGTCATCTCTCTCTAGAAGATATAATCTGAGCTCTGACTCAAAATCTGGCACAGATTCATATACTTTGAAGTTTGGAAATTTTGGCTGATAAGTTAAAAGGTATTGTCTTAAGGTTTCATCTTTGCAAATAAATATAACCCGTGTGCCTTTTGTTAGCTTCGGCAGATTAACTACAATCGTCTCCGCAATGATAGAATCCTTAAACCCTTTTTCCTTTGATTCTTGGAACGGCGGCTCATAATAGACAGCTTTCTTAATTAAACCCTTAAGGTTTATCTTTTTAATCGGAGTTTCTAGAACAATAATAGCATGATCTTTTAATATTTTTCCTGCTTTAGATAATACTTGAGACTCCTCAATATCATACTTTGGTAGCTTTACATTCATTAGATTGACCAAATCTCCAGAATGTTTGATGTATCCTGCCCTAGCCTCTTTAACTTTTTTAAGAAAATGTTTCTTAAATTCTTCCCTAACCACATCTGGTATCAAAAACTTAATCCCTAGGCGATCATCCCCTTTATAGGTATTTATTAAACTTGCTACCGCCTCTCTTAGGGGGTTGCCTTCTACAAGAGTATTAGTATCAAACAACACTATATAGCTGGGTTTTTTAGAGGACATATGCAAGGATTATAGCAGACATGATAAGGGAATTAGAAATCAAAAAGTTTTGAGAGGGAAACTTTTAATGCAAGAACTATTTTGTTAAGGGATTTAAGCTATAAGGTTTGAGAAACGACTTAAATCTATTTGAAATTAAACAACTCTGAAATAGACACTTTTAAAACACGAGCGAGTTTTGCTATACGTTTAAGAGATGGGTTTCGTTTCCCAGCCTCTATTAAATTTAAGTAGCTATAATCAATCTTTGCAAGCTCTGCTAATTTTTCTTGAGTTAAGCTCTGCTTCTTCCTCAATTCCTTTATTCTTTGTCCAAACTTCTCCCTTAAGGTAGCCACATGGCTATTATCGCCACTTGAAATCCAAAAGTTTATTGACTATAGTCAAATTACACGCTTGATGGTATGAGTAAGTTTTGTTTATATGCAAAGACTCTCTAGATTACTTAAGAAAAATATCAACTAATAAGCCACATGAAAATTCACCTAAGGGCTTTTAAGCAAAACCTAAAACTATTACTCATCAATAAGAAGGTATTTATATTTCTTATAATTTTTTCCATAGGTAATTTGTTTCTACACACTCAATATGTAGGTGCTCTTAAGTCATTTGCCCTTTCAGAAAAAGTTTTCTCAATTGCCGATACTCAAAAAAGTCATGCCATTGACTTATTATCAAATGAGTTTACTTGTGAAACGAAGCAAGCTATCTCAGGCTGCTATAACTACCTTTATATTTTGCTTCTTCTTTTCATTCTTCTTGAGGGATTTGTAATATATTCGTTTATTAAAAATCGCAGAACAGTTTCAAAGAAAATACTCGTTGGGTACTCTGTATTCTTGCAATTGCTTTTGATAGTCCCCCTATTAGCCTTAGCTTATGCTCCTTATAGAGCCTTTGATATTCTTGGACAGCAAGCTAACAAAGAGATTATTAAATCAATTAGTTTGTTAAGCAATAAAGAAGAACTTAAGAAATTGTCAATAGAAGATCGTTTAAACACGATTAGTAAAAAGGTAGAAGCGGAAAATAACTTACCAACTCTTATGGAGGGCTATCCTAAAGAACAAGCAATACTTCATATCTTAGAAATTAAACAAGACGGAAAAGATTCTTTATACAAAGTAGCAATCATTCCCTATCAAGCTTACTACGCACCAGAAGTTTCTTTACAGAAAGAGAAAGTAAAATTTGAATTGCTTTTGTTTCCTGACAATACCTTAATTATAGGTTCTGTAAACAAGAATCTCATTGAGGAATTAGCTCCAGTTCTAGCGAATAAAATCGTCAAGTCTAGCTTTAATGAATATGTGAAAGGTATAAAAGTCCCCCCAAAAGTAGATGTTCCAGAAGAGAAAGACTATCTTGCTATTCGCAAGAGAGAGAATGAAAAGATAAAACAAGAATATTTAGGTTATATTGAAAGTTTAAGAAGCAATATCGCCTACAATCAATCTCTTATTCCCCAGATTAAAGGAGATATTGAAAAACTTGAGAGAGAATATATAAGCTACAAATCATATAGCGATGGCTGGCTTGTTGATTGCCGAAGAGAACTAGGAGTAGAGCATAAAGATTGTGTGGAAGGGGAGCAAACAATTTCTTCAGAACTTCAAACTCTTACAAATCTTAAACAAGAAAACGAGAAGGGAATTAAAGATGCCCAATACTATATAAGCCTTGATAAAGAAAATTTAGAGTTAGCCCAGAAAAACTATGAACAATTTCTTACTAGTCCTATTACTTTTAGAGATGAGGGCGGAGTGTTTGTTCCACCTGACAAGATTCACATAAAATATATCACGGAAGAAGAAGGGTATTTATCATATTATCTTTCAGTGGTAATACACGAATTTTTTCATTATTTATCAAATCAAACAAGTAATAATTTACCAATATTCATAGATGAAGGCTTAACTGATTATTCAACAGCAAAACTTATCAAAAACTTTTTAAAAATTAACAATATTGATTCATATCTTGGTTATCCCTTTGAAGTTAGAATTTTACGTAAGCTTACAGAAATTATCCCAGAGGATAAAATGATAGATATATATATCAATAAAGATGAGAAGCAATTGCAAGCCGTTTTTAATGATTACTTCAAAAAGAATACTTACGAGAAATTCATAAACCGAGGTGAACAATTATCTCTTATCAGCTTGAAAGATACGAACGCTAAAGAAAGTTTAACAAAAGAGATTCTTGATATTCTATCAGAAAATCAAACAACCCCTAGCGGGCGGAAGAATTAAGCTATTGTATTTTCTAGCGATTCTAGCGAAAAGCAGTATTTTTAAATATGTATACAAGGACGTAGCCCCTTTGAAATTGATACCTTATTCTTTTAATTGTCTCCCATTATCTCTTATTGATTATTATTATCTATAATTATTCCATTGTCCAAGTCTCTTTTGTTGTATTTTCTCTTTTCTCAATAGTAAATTCTGCATCCGAAAAACATCGTTTAATTTCAAGCGATGAGGATTCATTAACATATTCCCAAGTGCTTTTGCTGCAACGAATCTCTGTATTTCAACAGTGCTCAATTCATCTTTCCTAACTCTTTCCAGAAATTCTTTTTCTTCTTTTGTTAATTCTTTTGGACGATGTTTCTTGTAGTGTGTGCCTATGCTTTGTTCAAGAAGGTGTAAGTCAATATCAAAGGCTTTCTGATACTTTCTTGCAACCCCTCTAAACCTCACTCTTTGAGAGACCAGTTCTTCAATTTCTTCCCGATATTCTGAACAACAAATTCTACAAGCGTAGTGAAACATACTACCCTAATTATACCCCAAGTTGTGTATGGGTATTAACCTCTACCTCCTGTGTATGCTGCACAGATTGAACCTCTAGTGCCCCCATTGGGTAAATTTTGGTCAAGATACACTTTCAATTGTAAGAAAACAATACACATAACGACATATAATAACAAATAAGGAACAATAAGAACAGATTGATTTGACAATACAATCTCAATATGCTTACACTAAGTTTGTTAGTATATTTTCTTAAAATAAATAATAAGTTTTTACCATTTAATGGAAGGACGTATGGAGAAAAATCCAATAATCAGAATAGATAAAATTGTCCCAAAATATTATGCACAAGAATGTCCTGTTTGCCAAGGGTTTGGTACGCTACGACACGGCACTAAAGTGTGTCAAGGATGCAACGGTAAAGGCTATATTTATGTTCCTACGGGAATGGACGGAGACAAGTATGGAAGGGCAAGATAATTATTATTCTATTAATTTTGTTGGGCTAAGAAATTTTATAAGAAATCCTAAGTTATCAAATAGTGCTAAAGCAGTAGGTGTAAATCTACTGTTGTATGCAGGAGTTGGTGGAAAAAGTTTTCCCAGCGAAGAAACTCTTGCAGGAGATCATGATCTCAGTGATCGTCAAATAAGAAATTTACTTAAAGAGCTTAAACTATTTGGTTTTGATTGGGAACGAGGAGGATTTAGTAAAAGCAACAGATATTTCTTCAGTGAGGAAATATACTTCCGTAATGATAAGTCAATCAGGAAACTTACTTCCGATCATATCGGAAACAAAGTTCCTGTACAAAAAGGAAATACATATCCTACTAAAGTAGTCAGTAATGATAATCATATAAGTAGTAGTCATGTACAACAAATTTTTGAAAATACATCTAATAAGAAATGTGGAGAAACAGAGATTGAAGTACTCCATAAACTTTGCGAGGAGTATTCCGAAGATTGGGTTATTGCTTCAATTAAGGAAGCAGAATTACGCAATCTAAAGTATCTAAGCGTTCACTACCTTGTTAGCATGCTCAACGATTGGAAAAGCTTCGGAAAACCTTATCCTAAGCCTAAATTCACCCCCTGTAATATAGACGGTTGCGAAAATGGATTTGTTCACAAAAAAGAGGCAATCAGTTTTACACGTTGTAGCTGTAGGGAAACGTATGAAAAAGAGGTCAAACAGTGGGAAACACAAGGACGTAGAGAATTTTTATGAGCAAAATAATCAATAGCAATATTATTGTTTTACCCTTTACTGAAGAAAATGAACTTAAAGTTTCGCCCAAAGCGGACAACATAATGCGTGCATTTGCAGGCCGACTTGTTGATATAATGCTAAATGACGCTAAGAATGCAAGATTGAATTTCGTATTACAAAATAATACTATACTTATAGGCAATAAATTACATAGAGTCAAAATCATTGATTGGTAGGAAGGACGGAAAGATGGATAAGATTAAAAACGAATACGCTATAGCAGCTGTGAGAGTATCCTCAACAAAGCAAGGGATACAAGGGGATTCCCCTGATGACCAAAGGCTACAGGTTGAAATGAAAATTTCTCAGTTAGCCCAAATTAAAGGTTCTGTAATCAAAGTTAAAAAGTGGTACGAATTTGTTGAGTCAGCTAGCGGAGATTTTGATTCTCAACCTATACTTGCAGCTCTTGACTACTGCAAAAACCCTAAAAACAAAATAAAATATTTTTTCTTTAAAAGCATAGACAGAAGTACTAGAGGTGGGGCTATCATTTATGGTCAGCTCAAATCAATCTTTGTACGATATGGTGTTCAACTGCTGGACGTATATGGCGTAATAGGAACACAAAACATTAACACCTTAGAACACTTAAAAGTAGAATACGGATGGTCAAAATATAGTCCCACGTTCATTACAGAACTTCTAGAGGCTGAGAGGGGTAAATCTGAAGTAAGGGATATATTAACAAGACTAATAGGTGCTGAAATAAATTATGTTCGCATGGGCTATCGTGTTCGTGTTGCTCCACCTGGATACATTAATGAAAAGATTGAAACAGAACATGGCATGAGATTTGTTCTTAAACCTCATCCAAAAGAGTCTCCATGGTTTATTAGAATGTTTGAACTAAAAGCGAAGGGAACTTTAACAGACGAAGAAATTGTAAGAGAAATTAATGAGCTAGGATATAGGTCAAGAAGACTCAAGGCGAGAAATCCAAACGATAGAACAAAGGTTATTGGATACAAAGGCGAAAAGAAGCTTACGGTCAAGCAGTTCTTGCGATATCTTTCTAAACCCATATATGCAGGGGTAAATAATGAGAAGTGGACAGATGAAAAACCAGTGAAGATGAAATCTGCTGGATTGGTAAGTGTTGAATTATTTAATAATGCCAACAAGGGAAGGATAACTATTGCGGAGAAAAGTGATGGCTTCTCAATAGTGAAGAAAAAAGCAAAAAAATGGCAAGTCCAGAAATTAAAGGACAACCCTCTTTATCCCTATAAGAAAGAGGTTCTATGCCCTTACTGCTATCAACCTTTATTAGGAAGTGCATCTAGAAGTAAATCTGGTAAACATATACGTGCATATCACTGTAGTAGAAAGCATAAGTATTGGGGTATCAACGCTAGAGTTTTAGAGGAAACTGTTGCGGATTTTGTACGTAGCCTGAAATTTTCAAATAAGTTTAAATCACGTTTTACTGAATTAGTATTAGAAGATTTAATAGAGAGGGAGAAACAATTGGTTAGGGATAGCACATCTATTAATCACATAATCGTGCAAAAAGATATTGAGATTAATGGAATTAAAGAGACAATCAAGCAACTTACTTCTCCAACCACGATTAAAATGATGGAGGCTGATATTGAAAAACTGTTGCTTGATAAGGCTCAGTTGATGGAATCAAGGTCTAAAAAGGAAGCTGAACAAATTGATATACAAGTTGCGATAAATTACTCTAATTATTATATGGAACACCTTGAAGATTTAATATTGGGGGGCACGAATCCACTGCAAAATGCTGCAATGTTCGGTCTCATCTTTGACTCACCCCCTACTTATGAAGAATTAAAGAATGGAACACCCAAATTAGCCTGTATATTCAAGCTAAATGAACAATTTGAGCATACTAAAGGACTGTCTGTGAGCGACCAGGGGCTCGAACCCTGAACCTATTCCTTAAGAGGGAATTGCTCT
>CAYILI010000057.1:0-7333 GCA_964364105.1 uncultured Gammaproteobacteria bacterium
CAAGCGGAATTTTGAAAGTTTGATCAGCAAGTTTGCTCGCAGTTCTTTGGGCGCCGAGGTTTTTAAAACCTTTATTTACCATTAAAGATTTAGATTTTGGAAGGCGTCCCAGCATTGGTTTAGGATTTCCAGCGTATGGAAGATTTGTTATGGTTCCGACAGTGTTAAATCCAAATCCAACGGCCGGCAAAACTTTTACAACTTTTGCTTCATAGTCAAATCCTGCTGCAAGTCCAAGTGGACCGTCAAATGTAATTCCTGCAATTTTTTGTTTGAGAACCGGAGACTTTTGAGCAAAAAGTTTGGCTAGGAAATTTGTCAGGGTTTGAGAATTCCCAATAATTTGCCCCTGCGTAGTTACAAAGTTATGGACTAGTTCTGGGTCAAAAAGGAAGAAAATGCGTTTGGTGACGTGTTTATAAAACCAAGTGAGAAGATAAATTAACATAACCATATATTTTACGCCTTATTTCAAATAACTACAATGATAGCCAAAAGTGCTATGCTTGACATGTATTTCAAGGCAAGGGAAAATTAGAATGGGAAATATAATGAGCCTTGAGGCAAGAGAATTTATGCCAGAAAATACAGTTGATCGTCCACCATCATTTGTCCCAGAGCTTGCCACACCAAGCGATAGGTTTACTGGACTTCCGCCAAGACCTGAGTTAACAATTGAGAAGTCTAAAGAATTTATCATCGAAGATGAACTCCTAGGAGGTGTATTTAGTCCTAGTTTTTCATCTGACCCCAGGTCTGCAGATATATTAATAAGAAAGGTTCATTTGTTTGATCAGGAGAAAGATGTAATTAAGCCTTTCCTAAGATGGATGATTGCTGGTAGAGTAAACAATCCCTATTTAGTATTATCAAGCTCTGATAGACCAACCGGTCGCGAGGCTGATTGTCTTGGCACAGAGGAAGTTAGAGATCCGACTACGGGCATGGAGGATCCTAGAAGAGCGGTTAAGATTAAAGCTCAGGAAGGGGCTTCTTTTATAAGAGGGGTGAGAGCAACACCAGGTGGAGATGACAGGGTCGAGAGAATGCTTCAGATATTAAGACAGGGGAAAATTAGCGGACCAAGTCAACACCTGCAAAGAAATGAGGATATAAGATTACTTCATGAATTAGATGCAGCTTTAGGTCTTAGCAGAATGATGTTTCGTGGGTCTCGCAGCGAGGGTGATGAGAAAAATTACAGGTGGATTGAAAATGCTTCTGAGACTGGAAAAAAAGCCAGAGAAGGAACGGCTAGTATTGTAGATAAATTGGTAGAACAAGAAGCTAAGGATCCTGAAAAACCCTTATTAGATTATGAGGTTCTAGATGAAGGTGAAGGAGTAGATAGAAGAGTAAGGATTATAAGAAGAGTACGATTCCCGCTAAATCTTAAAAAACCAAGATCTGGCTTTGAACGCAGTAGGATTGACCTGTCTTTGGCAAAAGAAGGATTGAACGCTGAAGAAAAAGACGGATATGAAATATTAGCCTTGGCCGCACACTATCTTTCGGATCCAATCATCAGAATGGCGATTGAATCTACTTACAAACAAGATATTCCGAGAGTTAAGGCGGATGACGCTAAAGGATATGTTAGGATAGTAATTGAGAGATTAAAAAAAGCCTTCCTTATGGATATAGAATAATTCTCCACGCTTGTCCCAAAGATCAGTTTTAGATATAATTACAGGATAAATTTGGGTCGGTAGTTCACCGGTAGAACGCTTCACTGATAATGAAGAAGTAGATGGTCCGATTCCATCCCGACCCACTTCGTTTTTTGATCCTCACTGTATGCCTTTTATACCTTGACTTTTAAGGCTAATTAAATCACTATAATTATAGCAAGTGAATAGTGAATTTACGCTCAAAAAAGTAGCGGTTTTTCTCCTTTTGGGAGTGGCTTTGTTTGTGATACCCATAACAGTTTATTTGGCTCAGCGCGAACAAGACACCAGAAGCCAGGCAAATGTAGTTTCTGAAGATACAGTGGTAGCCGTAATTAATGGAAAACAGATTACGAAAGCGGCAGTTAGAGCTGTAGCCGAGGAATCAAATAATCCTTCGGATGTTACCTCAGACCACTTAAAAAACGCATTACTTGTAATTGAAGAAAGAGAAATTTTAGATAATGCTGTTAATGCGTTAGGAATTCAATTAGATACCTCTTGGGTAGATGAGCTAGTTTCGGATGGATATTCCCAAAACGAAGCAAGATACCAGGTTCTAAAAAACCAGGTAATTCTTAAAGCCGTGAAATCCCGCTCTGCAGTAACTATACAATTCTGGAATACGCCTCAGACGGGGCTTGCAAGTTTAACAAATGCTGAAAAAGAAGCTTCTGAAAAGCAACTATCAGATGGAATTGCCGCACTTTCTGAAGCAGAAGCCGCTCTGGTTAGAGGAGATAATCCGCTTGAAATTGGAGATTCACTTGTAAATAAGTACGAATCATTAAGACCAGTCCTTGCAGTAAATGGAGTGATTGTTGACAGGCTCAGTGCTTCCGAAAGAGATTCGGCATCGCACCCCCAAATTTATCAGCTTGGAGATTCAGGATTAGACCGGGAAACACAAGCAGAGCTTTTTGGTATGCAGGTTAATGACGTAGAAATAGTGTCAGATACATCTACAAATAGAGGAGGAATTGCATTTAAAGTTGTTTCAGCAAATGAAACCGGAGCCGCTACTTATGATGAATGGTATACACAGCAAAAATCATCGTTAGTTCAAAATCTAAATATATTATGAAATTTTTTAAATTATTAACGTTTTTTTTATTTGCATCGTTATTTTTATTTAGTGCTATAAAATCTGCAGAAGCAGCATTTGCACCTTGGAGACCTCTTTGTGTAGGAATTCAGGGAAAATTTGTAGCTAAAAACTGGAAAGGTGGTTCAATTGAAGTCGGTTGTGTCGGAGATGATGGAGGAGCTACGAATAAAGCAGACCAGAGATGTACCGGAGAAATTCAGAAAGTAGAGCCTAACACAGAATTCAGGCTTACTAAATGTTCTTGCTGGGGAAGTAATAAAGGTTGTCTAAAAGTAGGAAAAGACTTAACTTTAAATCCGCTTAATAGTAATAATAGAAGGACAATTACTGTTGTAAAGAAAATTCAGGATACGGCAGCGTTTAAAAACAATAGCTGTACTCTAAACTCCACACAAATCAGCAATTATTGCGGCGCAAACGGAGCTCATTTGTTAGATAAAAACGTAAAAATAATCTGTGAGGCTCCGCCGACTCCTACCAGAACGATAACCAATACACCAACTCCTACAAGAAATCCGTCTCATACACCAACTCCTACTCCTAGATTTACGAGTACTCCAACGCCTACCACTCCAATTTGCGTAGATCCAGACAGAGTAACAAATGTAGAAGTGACATGTAGAAATTGTACGAATACGAATCAGGATAATTAATTATGGATTTTAAGAATTGGAACGGAAAGAAAAAAGTATTAGCCATCTTAGGAGGATTCCTCGCTATTGTGGGTTTGGTAGTTACCGTTTTCTTGGTTGACCGGGTGCAGGATTTGCGAGGTCGTGCTGAAAAATCTACAACACTAACTCTTACTCCTTCAGCTCAAACAATTAACGCTGGTGAGGATGCAAAGCTTGATGTGGTTATAAACCCGGGAACTAACCAGGTCAATTTTGTTAAGTTTACAATTAAATTTGACCCGGATAAATTTGACCCAAGTCTTACCGTGTTTAACGTTGATCCTAACTCTCCTTTGAGAGCAATAGGAGGCAGTAGTTTTACGAGCTATGATGCTGATAACGGAACAGTAACATTTACCGTGGATGTGGGGAGTGATCCTACAAAGGTGGTTAGAGGTAATCCCGTAACGGTAGGGACTTTATTAGTTCCTTCCAGGGATGATTCAACTGGAACGGAACAAATTAGCTTTGATGAGGCAAACACCCAAGTTAGGTCTATTAATGCTACTGACGCGTTTAATGAAAACGTACTGCTTAACACGGTTCCAGCTACAGTTACTATAACTGGAGGAGTTTGTGTTCCAAATGTTGGCTTCTGTTCTTGGGATGCTTCTGAAAATGCCACAAGCTATCATTATAAAGTTACTAATGTGGACGACAATGATTTAGTAGAAGAAGGGGATGTGGATGCAGATACTACTCAAGTGGAATTTCCAACAGAGCCCGGAAAAACATATAAATGCGAAGTTATCGCAAAAAATAAATGTGGACAGTCGAGTCCATCTGAGGGGGAAAGCACTTGCGAGATTCCATCCGTTACTCCAACTCCTTCCACTGTTCAGACTGGAACTCCTACTCCGAAAAACACCGCAACACCTACACCTAAAAATACAAGTACTCCTACGCCAAAGCCAAGTTCTACTCCTACTCCGAAAAACACCGCAACACCTACACCAACGGGGGTAAATACACCGACGCCTACGACTCCTGAGGGAGGGGTAGAAACACCTACGCCTACATTTACGCCAACTCCAACACCAGCTGAATTTGTAGTTTCGACTCCAATTCCTACACTACCTCCAACTGGAAATCCAGTGGTTATAACAGGACTTATCGGAGGAGTTCTATTTGTCTTGGGTGGAATCGTCCTCCTTTTCTTATAGTCTATTTATGAATTTGACCTTTAAGATAATTTCTGATTTAGAGAAAGCAAAGGAGTATTGGAATCTACTTTCTCCACATAAATTCATAGATGATGAATGGGATTTTAGATACGCGTTTTTTAAGAGGCTATCTTACGAATTACATTTTATTGTAGCGTTTGATTCGGAAAAACCAATCGCACTTTTGCCTTTACAGGAGAATAATCTTTTGGGATTAATGCCTCCTTATTATCCAGAAGATGACCAGCCTTTTTTAGAATTTTTTGGCGGAGATGATACGGATGATAATAATATTTTGGGAGACAATAGTTTATTTCGAGAATTGACGTCTCAAGTAAAAGAGCGGGCATATCTTGCGCCCCTTGATCCCATTTTTGAGAATTTTCCAAATGCCTCGTGGTATGAGAATAAATATTTTGTAGATATAACGGGCTATAAAAGTTATGAAGATTTTTTAGTAGACAAATGGGGAAATAGTAGTAGGAAAAAAATACTTCAGCAGATAAGGAAAATAGAAAGAGAGCATAAGATAGAAATAATTTATGATAATGCTAAAGATATAGAATTATTAGCTGAGTTTAATATAGAGAGATTTGGTGAAAGATCGAGCTTTTCTTATAAATATAGAAAAGAAATATTTAAAGATCTTGCTAAGCTTTATCCAGTCATCATGATTACGATGATTATAGATGGTAAGAAATCAGCCGTTTCTTTTGGACTTCATTACAAAGACGCTTATGTTGGCATGAACGCTGGGGTAAGTAGCGAAATTCCTGATTTACCCAAAATGCTAACTCTCTATCAGATGGGACGCGCTATTGAACTTGGATGTCGTATTTATGACGCTGGAAAAGGTGATAGTGGATGGAAAGAGAATTTTAAATTTGAAAAAATTCCTCAATTTAAAATTATATTAGATAAATAATATGTTATGATTTTATTATGCTGCGTGAATCTTTTTTAGGTAGAAATCCATCACATTTTAATTTAAATCCAATAGTAAAGTCCTACATAATTTCTGATTCATTTCTTTGGTCTGCATGGAATCTCATAACTCCTATCTTTGCAGTATTTGTTGTTGAGAATATTGAGGGAGGAAATATTCAATTGGCAGCTTCAGGCTACAGTATTTATCTACTTAGTCGTGTGGTATTTGAGATTATAACTGGTCCATATCTGGGAAAAAGCACAGACAGGAAAAAATTTGCAACAACTATACTTGGAATGATACTTATGAGTGCTTCTTACATAGGATTTGCAAATGCTTCTAATGTGATCCATATTTTTATTTTTTATGCAGTAGCCGGAGCAGGACTAGGCATTGCTTCACCTGCCAAAAACTCACTTTTCTCTATGCATTTGGATAAAAACAAAGAGGCTACGGAATGGGGAATAAGTGATGCTATATCATTTATCTGTATGGCGCTAGCTACGGCTCTTGGAGGGTTTATAGCAGGGGAATTAGGATTTAAAATATTATTTTACGTAGCAGCAGTTGTAAATATACTTGGTATTATTCCATACCTCCAATTCCTCAAAAAGAGGAAAGTTGAAACTATGAGCTAGTTTTGATATACTACCCGTCATGCCAGAACAAGAAGGACAAATTACAAGACCGGTTACATCTGGAGAAGGAGGAGCACCGAAAGATCCTTTCTTGCCATCAGTAACTACATTAGAAATCAAAGATAGAGCGGGAGATTCTTATTTTGTTGATTATTTCGCGTTTCCAAGAGATCCAATTGACGCTAGGAATAACGCGGAAAGAATGCCTTCGCTAGAGCCAACTATTGCAGGAGTTTTAGAAATGGCACGTCCAACATTTCCTAAATATACTGAGGCTGGAATAGCAAATATTGGAAATAAATTGAGAACTTTTGAAGGATTTGATGTTGTCTGGAATGCTGAAAGAACAGAGGTCGTGGCTTTTCATGTGTTTGCATTTGCAGATATTGAAGCGGCTGGTGAAGAAGCAAGAGTAATGTATGTTGGTCATGCAGGAACTAAACCAGACTATCAAAATAGAGGAATTACGACTCAGTCTAGAGCTGCAGTTTATGAAATGTTAAAGCCTGATATCGTAACTGGAAGTTCAGCTCAAAGCGCAATCTATGTAGCTAATCAACACATTGCAGAACAAACAGGCTATGTAATGTATCCAACGGAAGCCACAACTGATCCTAGGATTGGAGAGCTAGCGCTTAAAATAAAAGACGCAATTCCTGCGATACAAAATGCAGAAATGGACGCCACGAGATTAGTAAGAACTTATCCTGAGCCTATCCCAGTACCAGCTAAGGATCATCCAGTTGGGGATAAAATTAATTTAGGGCCAAATGACCACATCTTCTATATGTTGGTTAATCCTTTCTTAAATGCTAAAGTTTTAGCTCAATAATATGCCAGTAGAAGCACCAAAACTCGCTATATCCACTCAGTTTATAAGTAAAACTACGCCTGAAGTAGTCGCTTATCGAGCTCTTGCAGATTCTCAGACGGGAATAGTTCCTATGCATCATCATGATATGCAGGGAGAAAGAGTATTTGAGCCAGAATATATTAGAAGTTTAGCTGCAGAGGTGCATGGGATGGGATTCTCGGGCGATTTAGCTCCAAAGCATGAACACGGTTCTCATGGTAAGCAAGCCGCTTGGTCAACAGATGAGAGTCGTAGATTGGGCGTAGGAATACCAGTTGTAAGAAGTAGAATTGATATGG
>CAYILI010000058.1:0-7236 GCA_964364105.1 uncultured Gammaproteobacteria bacterium
AAGAATTTGGCTTTACGCTAGATGAATACTTGAAGAAACATGCTGTGAATCCTTGTAGTGTATGTGGTGTGTTGCGACGCTATGTCTTGAATAAAGCAGCACGACGCTTGAAGGTTGATAAATTAGCAACGGGACATAATTTGGATGATGAAGCACAAAGTATTTTTATGAATCAGTTGAAAGGGAATCTTGCACTTTCTGCTAAATTAGGGCCTATTACTGGAGCGTTGATGCATGACAAGTTTATTCCTCGTATTAAACCCTTATATTTTATGACAGAGAAAGAAACAACGATTTATTCTAAACTGAAAGAATTCCGCGTCATATACCATGAATGCCCGAACTTTGGCGATAATTTACGAGAAGCTGTTGGGAAAACGTTGAATGATGTGGAAGCGAAGTTTCCTGGTGCTAAACAAGGAATAATTAACTCTTTTATTGAAATCTTGCCTGATTTACGCAAACATTTCAAAGATAAAAAGATTGGATCATGCAAGGAATGTGGGGAACCTGCTGCGAAGGATCTTTGCAGAGTATGTTCGATGTTGGAAAAGAAATAGATTTCTTTTACCTAAAATAATAATATCCTTTACAATTAAAAGGCGTGTTAGCAAGTCTTCGTTCAAGTATTTCTTCTTCTTCGATAGCTTGTCCGCCAATCCAGAGGGGAGAATCTCTAAGGAGTAATCCATCAAGATCTTTGTCTATCTCTAAAGCAGCAGTTAATTTTCCAGGTCCTTGCACTAATTCTCTTACTCCTCTTTTGTCTCCAACAAGACCGGCAATTAATGTGATGCACGATTGTTTTCCAGTTCTATCTGTTGCAATGTCCAATAATCTTTTGCCATACTTTGTACTTATAGACAATGTTCCTGGAGCATAGGACGCACCTTCAGTCATAGATTCTTCAGTATTTCCTTCATATGCCGCCACTTCACAGATTTTTGCATATAATGTTGCTCCTCGCGGGCGTTCTCGTACCAATGTTCTTCCAAGAAGGTCTTTTGCTACCGTGATTACATCTCGAGCGAAAAAAAGTTCCGAGAGTCTTTCCGATCGTTTAGGAATGTAGATATTTTGTCTTTCTAACATTTTTATTAACTCCTTAAAAGTAGTTAAATAAGTAACCTTTATAAAGCTTTCTGCACTCTTTAGACACCTCTATGTCTCCTAGAATATGGAAAAAAGTAAGAATTTCCAGGAATTTTGTATCTCCAATGTAGAGAGCGGTGATAGATATGCTTCTAAATTTTTACGCACAGGAAAGAATTCTCTTGAATTAGCACTAGAAGAAGCCCGAAGACAGGGCGTAGATCCAGAAAGCATTGCCCGAGCTGAAGATATAGGCATGCTTGATGGAAGTTTTGAATTAACGTATGAAGGCGCAGAGAGAATATTTAAACGCATGGAAGGTATGCTTGAAAAGAACGGTCGACAATTAGGCAGAGATTATTTGGCCATTCTAAATAGTTTTGATACTGTTCGAGATAGCGACTTGATTACTACCGGAGTTATGTGTCTCTCGCCAGAAATACGAGAAAAGCTTGGAGGAGATTTTGGAAGATTATACAAAGTTGTTTTAAGTGTAGGAACCCATAGAAAAAGAGGATATGCTCTTGCAGAACGACAAGAGAGAAGGCCTGTTTCTGATAGAAACTTTTTTCCCAACAATTTACGAGACTTGCTGGCTGCTCTTCCCGTAGTAAAAAATTCTGAAGATCAGGAATATCAACGCAAATTACATATTCTTATTCAAAAAAAAGCTGAGCGAGATGTTTTCCCTGCATTTAAGCATGGAGAGGCGCAAGCACTACGAACCTTAGAACAATTAACAGAACGAGAGACTGATGAAAATATTCGCTTTGCTTATCAACAATTAGCAAACACTTATCAAAGTTATATGGACTTTAAACTTGTTAATGTCAATCCAGATTTTGTTGATCCAGAAACTGGAGAAAAAGGTGTTCTTCCTTCATTGCATCAAAAGATTGGCGTTTACCATATCCTTCATGAAAAAAGATTTGGTATTTGGGATGGTGGTGGAACTGGAAAAACAGCTATTGCTGTATTAGCACAACCATTGATCGAAGAAGCATTAGCACGAGAAGGAAAGACATTCAGAAGAGCAGTTATTGTAGGACCTAATGTTGCAAAGAAAGCCTGGAAAAGAGGTTTAGTTGGTGGCGATCATGAACGATACCTTGCAGAACAACAAGATGTTGCTATCATTAACGGAGACAGAAAAGATGATGCATTTATGCAATCCCTTGTAGAAAAGAAGTGGATTGTTGCAAATTACGAACAACTGATAACACGTATGAATGGGGGAGATAAATTATTCATTGATGCCCTTGTTGGACATGGTGTAGATTATGTTGTTTTTGATGAAAGCCAGAATATTAAAGCTCTTCGTGAAACAACGCTCAATGGTAGGCTATCACAAAGTGCTGCTTCGAGAATGCTTGGCCTCAATGCAGAATTCTTTGTTCCTATGTCTGCAACCCCTATTTCAGACGGATTGAGTGACTTTGCAGTCCAGTATCATCTTCTTAATCCTGTTGTATTGAGAGATCCAGAAAAATTCCCTGAACTCATTCATAATTCCCCACGTGTACTTTATACTTTTTTTCATGAGAAATCTGTGAGAAGAACTTCTGAAGACATTAACGAAGAACTTGATTGGACAGAAAAGGAAATAGAAGTTGCACTGAATCCCGTACAACGAGCAGTCTATGATCACATCATTGAACATAGACCGGGCAATTGGATGATCCAGGCTCGAAAAGCATTGCTTGATCCTCGACTCGTTGATCCTGAAATTTTGGCGCAAGTTGGTGTTTTAGGAGAAGTTTCTTGGAGAAACTCAGCAAAATATAAAAAACTCGAACAATTATTAACTGCAAAAGATAGTCCCACTGCTGCAGGAGAAAAGTTTGTTATTTTCTCAACTATGTTTAGAGAAGGAGTTACTCAACGAGGCCATCAAGGATTAGCAGCACGATATGCTGCAATGGGAAAACAAAAGGAGTATAGTACACTTGAACTCGACAAGAGTTTAGCAGACATTCTCATTGAATCTTTAGAAAAAAGATACCATAAAAAATGTAAAATAGGAGTCATTGATGGAACGATTCTTAAAATTGAGGAGCGAGAAAAAATTGTTGATAACCTTGGAGGTGATTTAGAAGGTATCATATGTACTACTGAAACAGGCGGTGAAAGTTTAAATTTTACCCCTGCAAATCATTCTTACTTCTTAGACGAAGACTATGTTCCTGATACCGAACAACAAGCAATATGGAGAGAATTACGAAAAGGACAAAAAAGAAAAGTTAACATCAACCATATTCGGGCTTTAGACTCATTTGATGAAATATTATGCGATTATGTTGATAGAAAGAGGATCATTGCCAAGATGGCCATGGATGGAGTACCTCCTACTGAAGAAGAATGGAATTTACTTGGTGATACGGAAGGAAAAGCACTTGGAAATCTTGTTAAGAGAAGTATTGGAGGTTTATCTATTGATGTTTACAAAGCCAATGTTGAAGACATTACTGACTTTGAAGTTAAGAAGAGGATGCGAGGTGGAAGAAGAAATTCAACTTTAAGCCCTATTGGTTATACCACTACAGATGCCCAACGCGTTATGCAAATGATCGGACAAGATCCTTTACATTGCTGGAAAGATCCTGCATTTGTTGAGTTGTACATGAAAACATTACCTAATTTGGCCCCCCATGCTATTCATACTGCTAAGATTTGTGATCTTATGACTCGAGCTGAACGTGGAGAGCTTTCCTTTCCACGACATGTTGTTTCTGAAGGCTCAGGACCATCTCTTTTGTATCATGCTTATCAATCTCTAAAACCACTTGTTGAACGAAGAGAGCATCGCATTCCAAAGATCGTTGATCGAGATACTTCTCAACTCATGCTGGATCGAGGAGATAATCCTCATCAAGTATGCGCAGACATGACTGGAAAAAATAGCCCCTTTAAGAAAGGACAATTTGATATGGTTGACAATGAATCAATTTCTTTATTACGCAAAGCTGAAGATGTCCATAACCATTTACTTGAAGCTCATAGAATTTTACGTCCGAATGGATTGGTTGAGCTTATTGTTAAGAATATGAAATTTTCTGATACTTTTTATTCTGGTATGGAAACTTTAGGTTTTGAACTTTTAAGTAAAAAAAATGAGGGTTTTGCTCTTAGCACTGATGCTTTCAGACGATTAAAGAAATTACATGGAGAGCACTTTGCAGAGAGTTATGGCGCAAAGTTGGCAGACACTTATATGATTCTTGCGCGTAAAACCGATAATCCTGGAACAACTAAACCTAGTGACTTTTGGTTTGAACGACTTGACCCTGATGAACCAAAAGAACGTGCACAAGATCCTTCTGAATCGCGCAGCATCATCATGCCACGAGGCAGAAGAAGAGGTGGAAAACCTCCAAAAGTTTCTGTAGATTTTGAACCTCGAAGAGAGATTGAGGTTGATAAATTTGGGAATGTGAGATCAATAAAGAAGATAAACATTAGGCGAGAAGATGACAACTAAAAAACAGCCTGAACTATCATTAGAAGATGAAATTCGAGCACTTCTGGAAAGAACACCTTCGCTTCCTCCACGAGAAGTTCTCTTAGCACGTTTGAGAAAGAATATGGGCTTAGGTTCTCCACCTTCCCCAAAATATCATAATGGAGTTAGAAAACCTCATGGATTTTGGAAACAAAAGTTAAATGTACAGAGTGAATTAGATAGAGTCGCGAAAAAACTTGGACATTTTCCTAGTTGGATCGATTTAGAACACGAAGAGGAATGGTCTATCATTCAAGGAATAAGAAACTACCATGGTGGAAAGATTACTTCTTTTAGGGAAGCGATGGGCCATGAACCAAAATATGAAACTAAGCCAGAGAACTACTGGCCTGTATGGAAAAATATGAAAAGAGAATTAGAAGGTGTTATTCAACAATTAGATCACTTTCCTTCCGGTACTGAACTTAAAAGTCTTGGAAGATCGGACATTCTTAATGGAGTGTCTTATCATGGCGGTATTTTACAGATTCGAATAAAAATGGGGTATGGGCAACGTAATCAAGCAGAGGTTGCACGAGAAAATAAAATTAGAGAACTGGAAAAGATGCTTGATGAGCCTCTTGAAGACTTCATACAACGAGAGTATGTTGATGGTCATCGACCACTTGCTGCTGTTGCTGAAGAAGTCGGTTGTGCCGAGAGAACAATGCATAATTTAGCACAACATTATGGTATAAAAATAAGAACGACCTCTGAAACTAAACTTCCTAAGGGAGTGAAAAAGCCATCTAAACAACGTTTGCGAGAATTGTATGTTACCCAGAGAAAATCAACGATTGAGATGGAAAAGGATCTTGGTGTCTCCCACTTCACCATTAGCAGATGGCTCACTGCTGCAGGAATACCTTTAAGAGACATTTCGGAAAGAGCGAGGAAGGAGGGAAGCAGGAAGCCAACACAAGATGAATTAAAAATAGAGTATGTTGACCGACATAAAAGTCAGAATGAACTTGGTGAACAATATGGTGTTTCATCTCCCACCATAGGAAAGTGGTTGGATCAATATGATATATCCAGAAGAAGACTTTCAGCAGCACATTTGCCTGCAGATTTTAAAGAGCCTTCGCGAGAACAACTTATAACGTGGTATGTTGATCAAGAGAAATCGGCTGAAGACATTGCAGATTTATTAGGTGTTTCTAAAGGTAAAGTATTACACTTAATGAGAAATAATGATATTGAAAGAAGAACGAAAACCAGTAGGACTGATTCTATCAGACCTTCGAAGAAAGAACTTGAAAGGTTATATATCACTGAACGACAGATTCCTATTGCAATTGGAAGAACTTTGGGTGTTACTGGAACAACGGTGAGAAGATGGTTAGAAGAGTATCATATTCACATGCGTAATCATGCTGAAGCACGAATGAGTTCTGAGTCTTATAGACCATCGAATGATCAATTGAGGGAGTGGTATGTTACTGAGCGAAAAACAACTGTAGAAATTGCTGAGATGGCTCATGTTTCTGATCCTACTGTTGGAACATGGTTACGAGAGACAGGAATTACATTACGAGATAAACGAGGAATCTATGATGATAAATCACGCCGTCTTGGTGATTTTAAGGAATTGTTGGGACGTTGTGAAAAGACTCCACGAACAATTTCAACATCTGACTTTTGTGATACCAAGAGAATTGATGGAACATCCTACAGCGGATTGCTTGGATGGTATAGAAGAAATCATCAAGCAGATCATGGAACTGCCCGAGATATGCTTTTACAAGATCTTGTAGGTTTGCCTCTTGGTATGTCTATTCATAGCAATAGGAAAGAAAGAGTTTCAATAACAGAATTAGAACATTGGGATGGATTTAAAGCAACTATCATGCACATGTTTAGCGAACATCCTGAGTTACAAGGACAATTTCCTTCTACTACTTGGTTATGTGACCATGGTTACTCTCATATTATGCGAGCATCATCTCTACATGGAGGTATAAATAAAGTTCGAGAACAATTAGGTCAAAATTCTCTTAGAAGATCTCTTGGATACTGGAGAGATTTTGCTCATGTTGAAACTGCATTGCGAGATATTATTGAATCTCATAAAGAACTAGGAGGAAACATTCCCAGTGTGTTTTGGTTAGACTCTCAGGGTTATTCATGTGTTAGCAACGCTATTTCGAAATATCATGGAGGAATTAGGGCCGTTAAAGAAAGAGTACATTCTCTATGGAACTTACCTTCTGAGAAAGATAAGTTAGAAACTCTATTAAAAAGATATGTTGGAGAAACATGAAAGATAAGAGAAAACCATCTGGATATTGGCGAGAGTGGGAACATGTTCAATTAGAACTCGATCAGATTATTGAAAATCTAAAGCATTTTCCATCTCAAAGCGAACTTGATAGTATGGAAAAAGGTAGCCTTCGAACTGCAATTGTATCTTATTATGGAGGATTCCAGAAAGTAAGAAGATTATTCGGATATGCACTGCCAAGAAGGAAATCCAAGTTAAAACGAACAGCACGAGGCTATTGGAAAGATTGGGGCAACATAGAGAAAGTATTAGCTGAGATGACCCATTCTTTAGGACATTTTCCCACTACCTTGGACATGCGGAGATTAGGCTCTCCTGGTTTGCCGAATGCCCTTTATGATTATCATGGTGGATTAAATAG
>CAYILI010000059.1:0-7102 GCA_964364105.1 uncultured Gammaproteobacteria bacterium
TTTCAGTCTTTTTTTGCCGATCAAAAAATATTTATCTATCTGATATAAAATACCGTCTTCTTTCACTCCCAAAGATGCGATATTCTGGAGTATATCGCTAAAATCTTCCAGTTCCACCTTTAACTCAAGATTTTTCTTCATGATTTTAAGCTCTCATTACTAGCGACGTAGTGTGGATGGTGTATATAAAAATTTAGATATTAAACTCTTTGTATTTCCAATAAAGTTCTTTCGCTTGTTCTTTGGAAATGGATTTTACGAAAGAAATTTCACTCCCATACGACTCAGGAACATCAAGTACTGCGTGACGTATCAATGGCCCCCACGCCCATTTGGAAATCACCTTATCTCCATCTTTTATTCCAATATGAGTGATGACCCCAGGATAATTTTTTGAATCTCTATATAGAACATAGTCGCCATCTTGGGGACTGCTTGTGTATACTAACAACCCCTCATCAATTAATTTTTGGAACAATACATCATAGATGAACCCCTTACTGTTCTGTAAAATATCTTTATCTTCTGAAAGACCTAAAACATGGAGGAAACAGTTGTAATTATTATCTGCTGAGGGCGGCGCAGTCACTATTTCTAATTCGGGAGGAATTAACGCGCGCGTCTTTTCTTGAAATAAGTCTGGCTTCCACCAGTTATCTCCCCCATCTGAATGCATAATTGTGTCTAAATATTTTCGTAGACTCATACGTAATATGTCTATTTGTCCAAGACCTCCCTACCTTTCTTTAACGGAAGCGAGCGCTTCGCTGAGGGAATTAAATGTCTCAAGAAAAACATTATCGTGTTCTTTGCTTGAGATCGCGTACACTACTTCCGTGACCGGATCAATGCCCACATAA
This sequence comes from uncultured Gammaproteobacteria bacterium, assembly GCA_964364105.1. Lineage (GTDB taxonomy): Bacteria > Patescibacteriota > Microgenomatia > Levybacterales > UBA12049 > 2-01-FULL-39-10-A. Next base: position 861 of record CAYILI010000059.1, read on the forward strand.
ATAGTTTCGCCTTCGCTTTTTTTAAGCAATTGCCAGTTCAGCGGCCGACCGATCTTCTTATCTATCGCCTCCTTAAGCTCTTTATCCGTTTCATACCTCTGCATAAAAGGATTTTCTTTTTCAAATTTTTCCATCATGATATAAAAATTATCTTATTTCTTGCCTTATTTCATCTTCATAAATGATCAAGGCAACCAATCTATGATCAAATTGTATCACAAAAGACATCCGGGCAATTATCTCACGAAGGCGTGTGCCTTTGGGAGGAATTGAACCTCCCTCTCGCCCTTTTCAGGGGCACGCTCTACCATTGAGCTACAAAGGCAATAGAAAAGCCGCCCAAAACAACCACAAAGACGTGTGGCTGTTTACGGGGCGGCTATCTAAAGTTCCTTCGTTGCATGATGTTCCTACAATAACAAACTATTTATATCCACGCAATCTTACTGAATCTTGATCGAGATCTGCTTATTAAATGCTCTTTGGTGATGCGTTTGTATTATAAATGGTGACTACTACCCATTCCTATTTCAAAAACTTTAATAGGTAGGCAAATGGCTATAGTTCAAATTTAAAATGATTCTCGATGTACAAAGAGCCATCTTCGCAATAATTATTTTGATAGTTCGGTGATATATACATTGGCTTTTTACCCATTAAATTCAAAGCTTGTTGAGTTACGAATAGACCAATTCCTTTTCCAGGAACATGTCTTGCGTGAGAACCCCTTACTCCCTCATTAAATAAACTTTTAATCTCAGCCTTTTCCATTTTTAGGCTAATCATTGAAATATCCAAGCTCTTTTCAGTACTTGAATAATTGAGTCGAATTTCACTATTTGATCTCGTATATTTAACTGCATTAGAGAAAAAATTATACATCATTAAACTAAATAAATTTTTATCTATAGAAGTCTCACATTCTTCTCCAAAATAAAACTTGATTTCCACTAATTTATCATTTAATTCTTCAAGAAATGGTGTGCATTGATTTAATATGGCTCTTTTTAATCGAACCGTTGTAATTCTTAGTTCGTACTCTTTCCCTGAATGAATTATTTCCGCTCCAAGCAGATGGGCACGCATGTCGATTATTCTTTTTTGTATGTAACATAGTAGGTCAGCCGCAGATTTATTATTATTTTTTACAAGCATTTCAATATGCGCAACCGAATCCGCATAAGTATCCCCATAAAACTCCGAATCGTCCGCAAATTCTTGTATCTTTTGTCTAATCTGCGCCTGAATCGTATTCAGGACATGAGAGTACGCATCAATTTTTTCTTTATGGCTTTTATAAACACCAAGGGCTACCGCCATATACGCATCGACGGTTTTCTTAAAAAGCTTCGAGCTGTTCAGTAAGTCGCTTTCATCCTCTACTACAATCCAAATTTCAACATCGTCGACAATCTCACAAACCCCCTTAACTCCTTTCCCTCGTTTATGGTCAGAAAAAATTTTTTTCTGTTCAAACTCCGTTACCCTCGAAAATTCTTGCATATTACCCGCAAGAACTTTCCCTGTCTTATCCTTAATTTCAAAATAAATCATTTTAATTTATCCAAACCTTCTCTAATTTGGCCTGCGAAATCAGTTACGTCAGAATCTTTTCTCATACGCGCATCGGCAACATTAAACAGTTCATTCATCGTTGTATCAGCAGGCATAGTCAACTGGGCAGTATAAAGAACAACGTACTTAGAGCGGCCATATTTAACCTTCAATTCTTTTACTAAACCTGCACCTTGATGACGCGGTGATATGATCCTACCGACACCATCAAAATCAGTAAAGATTATCTGGGAATTTTTTACATTTGCATCATCTATATCCTTTATATCTCTTACTTTCTTCACCTTATAGCCAGTTTTTCTAAGACTTTCCACTACAGGCATTTCCGTATCATCGATAAATAGAATGTTCACATTGTCTTTAGTATAACTTTTTTTGAACCATTTTTTAAAATTAAGAAAATCCCAAAAATTGGCATCGAACTTGATTTCATTTTTAACAAGGTTAAAGTTAATCATATTTTTATAGTTTAGTTAAAATACTACTAATTATTATATTACTCTCCTCGTCTGACTTCCCCATTTCCTTCAAAATCTTCACGAACTCTTTCTGTGTTTTGATAATATTCTGCAATATTTTTTCAGATTTTTGAAATCAAGGTTGCAACTACATTGTACTATATCACAAAACCCTTGCCAAAAAATGCGGCATGTGGTGATAAGCATGTTGAAAGTTTGTGGAGATCAGCGGTGCTCTTTCAAAAACCCTTTTATCCTTTTGACTGCTTTCTCTGGGTCTTTCTTAATTTCATGTTCCCATATAGTTAGAACAGACCACCCTGCATGTTCCAGGTCCTTTATCTTCTTAATATCCCGCTTTTTGTTTCGTGCGAACTTTGTTTTCCAAAATTCTTTATTGGTTTTTGGCAGTGGGAATTTACATACGGAACATCTATGCCAATAACAACCATTCACAAATATCGCTATCTTTTTCCGGGGAAACGCAATATCTGGTCTTCCGGGAGCTTTCTTCCAATTTTTTCTATACCCCCTAACACCGACCCCCCACAATCCTTTTTGAAGAGTGGTCTCTGGGCCAGTCTCTTTCCCCTTATTAGCGCTCATCACACGAGACGTTGCTTCCTTTTTGGGAACAGGAGCACGACCATCTCTTATATATTCTTTCTTCTTTTTATTCATTTTGTGCGAACCTTCGCAACGACTTCCCGAGTTCCTTTATAACCCCCACGACCAACGCATTCCCCATAATAAAGGCGCGCTTTGTGTCAGGAGTTTGTCTATCTGAAGACATCATCTTGGTGTGATCGGGAGGGAACATGTTGATCTTTTCAAGTTCAAGCGGGGTCAACCGACGAAGTTTCCCCGACTTGGTACGGATAACATGCTTGAATCGTGAAGGTGCACTGCCTCCTTCACCAGTGACAATGGTTCTCGCCGGCTTAGCAAGAGAGTCTGGAAAAGCGACTGGTCCTTCTGAGTAATTGTAAACAAACCCTGATCTTGAGCGTCTCTCCTCTTTTTTCCCATCTTTCAGCCGCTCCCACACCTTTTTTGCTTTTTCATCAATGAAAAATTCTTTCGGGATCTTTTCTTCATCGTGGATAATGATATCGTTGAGCACTGTGAACTTACCTTTGTATTTAGAGATTACCTTTGTTGTATATACTTCTCTATCGATCATCACACCAGCTATTTGGAAAGGACTAAGCTTTGGTTTATCTGCAGAAAAAATCTTGGAGATCTTCGCTAGATCTCCTTCAAGCAAAAAATAGCTCGACCCTTTGTCATTTTTTTCTACGGGAAACGCTTTCGCAATGACACCATTTTTACAGATCCAATCACTCTTATTTTTTTCTTTTTTGAGCAAACTATATATCCTTGTACCCTTTTTATAACCTAGAATGAAAACTCTTCTGCGGCGTTGCGGAAAGCCATAATCTGCTGCATTGATAACACGCCATTCAACGGCATATCCCAAGTCAGCAAGTGAAGCAAGCATGACAGCAAAATCCCTCCCCCGTTGGGATGCGGGAGATTTAAGTAAGCGATCAACATTTTCGAGCATTAAAAATTTTGGCGCTTTCTCCCCTTTTTTCTTCAAAATATTGTAAATAGACCACCAAAGAACTCCCTTCTTTCCGTTCAAGCCTGCTGCTTGGTGTAATGTACGCGCCACAGAATAATCTTGGCACGGGAATCCTCCAACAAGAAGATCGTGATCTTTTATCTCTTTGAACTTTTTTTCAACTACTTCCTGGATATCTTCGCAAGAATGACCGTCTGTCCCAAATTGATGAGCATAGATATCCGAAGCATGCTGGACGCCGGTTCCCGGCTCCCACTGACTACTCCAGACGACCTCATATTTTAGATCTTTCCCACTTGCACTCTCCAAGCCCAATCTGAAACCTCCAACGCCAGCGAAAAGCTCAACAACTCTTATCTTTTTCATACGATTGATTCTACCAGACCTTTCGAATTCGATCAAGTTTTCAATTTCCTTCTTCTATGGCTTTCTGAACATACTTAGCATTCAGCCAAAAACAACGTTTTGTTTCCTTGGTTCCTTGCGGTGTCTCTAGGGTATCTGTCGAATCCTTAGCATGAGGGCGCACATGAGCAATGTCACTGTCTTTTATCTTTGGGAAGTCCTCATATCTTCCCTCATTGATACATTCGAGCGTCTTTTCCCATACCTTTTCTGCCTCAGACAGGTCTTTCATGGGGAAATTCCAAAACATAACCTTTTTCAAAATAATATTTTTACTACCTTTTATCTTCTGAAATATAACAAATAAGAATTTTTGCGCTTCAAGTTGAGCATGAAAATCGCTCATCATTTCTTTATCCTCGTCATACCAAACTTGTGTTACCAGGTCTTTGTAATCAAAAGCGGGAAAAGACAATGATTCTTTGAGTGTTCCTGTGTGCTCGAGTGTAACGACACGCAAGGTCACATTTGCTTTCTCGAGCTCTTCGATTTTGTTCGAGCCTGTTCCCGTCAAGATCTTGTTCGCGAGTAGGCGCTTAAATTGCTTTGGTCTTGTTTTGAGACTCCATCCTAAAGCGGTCATTATCTCTCTGTCGGTTTTTCCTATATATTTCGCAAATTTTTCTCTAACAATATCCTCTACTGTCGCAATACCTCGTACCTTCTTAAAGATAGAATCAGTTTCCACATTCTTCCCGAGCAATTCTTTCTGGACCAAATAGTTCAGGTACTGTTGCTTGAACGAAAATGCTCTTGGTTTAGCAGGCGTGCGAGACATGGGCTGATCGCGAACAACCCTGCTATTTGCTGCTTTTGTACAAGCACCGAGATAATATGTGTCTCCTTCAGAAAGAAGATGTGCTTCGCCTCTCTTGATCTTTGCGACGATATATTCCCAATCTTTTTGTATTTGCAAAACATCTTGTGCAGAAATATCTTGCAGAAGGTCGAACATTTTTATGAATTTGAACTCATGGTCAAGAATGCTTTGGTCCCTCATCCACAAATAGAACATCAAAAGAAGAAGCTGATTTTTTTTCAAAAATGAACTTGTTCCCCATTCTTCTCTCACTATCTTGTCATAATCGATCATCGAAAAGACCAACCTTTCTTTTGAGACATATTTCTTCGTGGGGTGCTCCCTTAGTGGGTTCGTCTTGAGCTCAATGCCAGCGATATTAAAATCAGCTTCGGCGCGATTGTTCACATCTAGGTCAAAGACGAATCGCTCCACGAGTTCGCCAAGTAGCCCCTTCTTCCTATCATTATATGTAGCAACTTCTGCCTCCACTGTCTCGATATCTTGGTCAGAAATGATATCACGCAAAGACTTTTTTAGGATCGTCTGTGCCTGCTCAAAAACTTCTTCTTTTGTTCTGTATTCTCTCGCCATCTTTGTTTATATATTTTGCAGATCAATGCTTTTTGATCCGTCCCGAGTCACGACGACGTGGTCAATGACTTTGATACCTAATATTTTCCCCGCATGTAATAACTTTTTTGTTATCTCAACATCATCGCTTGATGGCTCTAGGTCTCCCGAAGGATGATTGTGTGCAACGATGATCGAAGCGGTATTATATTTTATCGCCGGTTCGAATACTTCGCGGGGGTGCACAAGACTTTCATTAAGTGTCCCAACTGATATTATTTCACGCTTGATCTCCTGGTTCCTACTATCAAGATAAAAAACAACGAAATGCTCTTTCTTGCTGGCCCTGATGTCTTCCATTCTTTCCCATACATCTCGCGTGGAAAGTATCAAGGTAGAGGCCTTGCCCATTAACATCCGTCTTCCTAATTCAAAACACGCAACTATCTCACACGCTTTCGCTGTGCCAAGCCCGTGTATATGTCTTAACTCGTCAATGCCTATCTCAAGTATCTTGTCTCCCTTGAACTTTTGCAGGATCTTTTGTGATAGCTTCACAACATTCAGATCTTTTGTTCCTGTTCGCAATAGTATTGCCAAGAGCTCAGCATCAGACAATTTTTCAGGCCCGTATTTCTCAAGCTTCTCTCTCGGCTGGTCGACCTTAGAAAGTCCTTTTATCTTCGCCATAATTCTTTTATAGTCCCACAAAATAGGGCTAAAATCAACGCGGTTTGAACGGCTCAACCTGCCTACCGGCAAGGCAGGCGGGTTAAGGCGTTCGTTTGTTTCCTTATTTTTATGACCCTACGGGGAATCGAACCCCGATTGCCGCCTTGAGAAG
>CAYILI010000060.1:0-4148 GCA_964364105.1 uncultured Gammaproteobacteria bacterium
TTTAGTCGAATTACGTGATCCTGAGCAAAATCAAGCATTCACAGATCATTACGTAGATTACCCTGTAGATTTATCAGAGGTTTTATTTGTGGCAACTGTAAATAACACTACGAATATCGCTACGGCTGTTCTTGATCGTTTGGAATTAGTTCAGATGCCTTCATATTCTGATGAGGAAAAATTTATGATTGGCAAGAATTATCTTTTCCCAAAAATTTCTCAGCAATCAGGACTTCCGCCGAATCTATTAAAAATCGCAGATGATGTCTGGCCAATAATAGTTAGACCACTTGGATATGATTCCGGAATTAGAACACTAGAGCGAACAATTGAAGGAATTTGCAGAAAGGTTGCAAGATTAATAGTTGAGGGTAAAGTTGGGAAAAATGCTATAATAACTTTGAATTCGCAGAACGTCTCGCAATTTCTGCCCCATTAAATTGAGATTTAACGGGGTAAACCGCACTAAAATTAGATATGAATAACACATTAAAATATTTACCTCTAGGAGGAGTTACAGGAGTCACAAAGAACATGCATCTTTATGAATATAACGATCAGGTTCTAATTGTGGACTGTGGACTTGGTTTTGCCGATGAAACAATGATTGGCGTGGATCTCATGCTTCCGGACATTTCTTATTTTCAAAAAAATCCAAATAAAAAAATCGTAGGAATTGCTATTACTCATGGACATGAGGATCACCTCGGTGGACTTCCTTATATTCTGCCTCAGCTTCCAGGTAAATTTGAAATTTTTGCAACTCCTCTTACAGCTGCATTTGCCAATGAAAAATTAAAAGAATACGAGGTTCCTAATAGAGTAAACTCTGTTAATTTTGATAAGGATATTGTGCTTGGTCCGTTTCTTTTGTCTTTTATCAGGGTAACTCATTCAGTGCCAGATACATCAAATATTTTCATAAAAACTCCCGTCGGAAATATTTACCATGGATCTGATTTTAAGTTTGATATGACTCCGTATGATGGAAAGAAAACCGACTTTGCAAAGATCGTTAGAAAGAGTGACGAGGGAATAATGTGTCTAATGTCAGATTCGTTAGGATCAGAGCGGGATGGTTTTACAGCTTCAGAGCTTCCTATTGGTGGACGAATTTATGAGGAGATGAAAGCAACAACTGGTAAATTTATAGTTACCACTTATTCCTCAAACTTATCCCGTCTTAATCAGGTACTCGATGCAGCAAAAGCTCTTAATAGAAGAGTTTGTTTTGTGGGTAGATCTCTTCTTAAAGCTAAAGATGTAGGTGTGAATTTAGGCATTATTAAGATTGATAGGAATATGGAAATCGATCTTAAGGAAATTCGTAATTATAACGATAAGCAAGTTGTTCTCATCGTTGCAGGAAGTCAGGGCCAAGAGGGTTCAGCTCTTTCTAGGATAGCAAATGGAGATCATAGAGATATTTCAATAAATAAAAATGATTGTATAGTTTTCTCCTCAGATCCAATTCCAGGAAACGAGATTGCTATAAACGCATTAATTGACGATATAGCGAAAGCAGGTGCGAGAGTTCTTTATTCAGATGTTTATCAAGGTTTTCATGTGTCAGGGCATGGACCTAGGGGAGATTTGTCTCTTATGATGGCTTTAACCCGTCCAAGAAACGTACTGCCAATTGGAGGTACATATAAACACATGATTGCTTATAAGGATTTGGCTATTAAAAATGGATTTAACAGTAAAAATGTTTTACTTCCTGAAGACGGACAGGAAGTTTTATTTACGAACTCTGATGTAAAATTGGGCAAAAAAATAGCGCTCCAAAATGTATATGTTGATCAGGTTTCGGGCGAAGCAGTTGATACATTTGTTTTAAGAGATCGTGAAAAAATTGCAAAAGAAGGAGTAGTTATAGTTTTGGCAGAAATTGACACATATGGAGCGTTGGTGGATAAGCCAAATATAATTGTCCGCGGATTTTCCGGAGCTGAGGTTCCTGAAATAGTAAATGGACTGGCAGCTGAAATAAAAAGCAATATTAAGCCTAAGAATTCGAAAGTAAATGATTGGGCATACATCAGAAAATCAATTGGAAATATAGCAGAGCGCTATCTTGGCAAGAAAATGAAACGCCACCCCCTCGTTCTCCCGGTTGTGATTGAAGTTTAACTCCGTTATAATTCCAATCTTATGGAAAGACCAGTTTCACGATCTGATGCTATTCAATATGATCCATCATTCGCAAATAGATTTGTTGGTCAAGCAGAAAAGATGAACGACAAATTTGGTATTGCTGATAAGCTTGGAATTATTGATCCGCTTCATCGTGAAACATTAACAATGTATTTAGGATTAAGAATGATTAGGGCAGAAGTAGGCAATGATACAAGAAATGGAATTTCGAGACGAGGTTTTATAGAACCAATGATTGCCGAGGTCCATAAATTTAGGCGAATAAGTAAAGATCCATATAGAGGCGCTCTGAATTCTTATGAGAGTACATATAGAGAATTTATTGAAGAAGCATATCCAGATGAAGATAGTAGGGGAAGGGTATTTTTAATTCAAAATGCAGTTGCGGATTTAATTGGCAGATTCACAGTTCAGGTCCATATGCCTGCGATGCGTGGTTCAGTGAATTTTGAAATGTGGAAACCAAATAAGCAAATTGTCAGAGATTGGGGAATGGATTGGGCAGGGAGAATTCCTACTCAAAGACCACAGGGATTGTAACTTTATCTATTTGAGATCCATCTTTTGCGCTATACTGGAAAACCTCTAGAATTCCAGTTTCAGATTCAGTATCATAACTAATCATCTTCTCAAATGGTCCAAATTGTCCTGCATCAGGAGCATTTGCCAGAGTAAAAGTTTCAATCAAAACATTTCCTGTAGAATCATAAAGCCTAATTGTTACATTGCTTTCAAAAGTTCTAGCGTTTCCTTTAACTACGAATTCAGGACTTACTTTGTCGCCTGATCTTGGAGAGAGAACTTCTATATTTCGAGATGAAGAAGGAGCCATAGATATTGCCTGACCTGAATTGTTTTGTGGGTTAACGGTAGGATATGGGGTAATAGACGCGAAGGGGCTACTTACTGTTTTTCCGGAGTAATTTTCTGCTATAAATAGCAAAGAAAATAAAGTCAAAAGGAGAACTGAGAGTAAAAGAAAGTGTTCTTTTCTCAAGATCTAAATATATTAGCGGTTTTGAGAATTTTAGTCAAACTATAGGGACTAGATTTAGCAGCTAAATTGTTTCATGCAAACTGTTTTTGCGTCTCCTGTTAAAGAGTTACATATAGAACATTCTGATGTGGTTGATCCAGCAGCACCAGTTGGAATTTTTGAAACTGATTGTATAACGTCTTTCATCATTGCTGATAAATCCTGAAATTTAACCGAAGATGGAGGAGTGAACATAGTTGAATCAACTGTCCATCCGCCACATTCATAATCAGCTTTCATATTTGGATCAAAATATTTCTTAGAGTTCTCATTTGAAGCATATTCATCAATAGACATCGTTAATCTCATACCTGTGTTATTTGGAAAATCACTACCCCAAATATAATTATCATCACCATCTCTAATCACATAAATTGTTGAAGATTTTGCATTTACACTGCTAGTTACATCGGTTCTCATCTGCCCACTAGTCATATATGTTTTCCCAGATGTAGAATTTCCACTTTCATCTGTGTAAGAAAATGTACACTGTTGTGTTTTTCCGGATTTGAGAATTGAGGTTAGATCGCTTGCCATTGAGATGTTTTTATCTGTTTCATTCGTAGTAGTTGTGGTATTTGGCTCTGATTTTTTGTTGTTTTGAGAATAGAGGAAAACCCCCACAGCTCCAATTAAAATAACTACAGCTGCTATTATTCCGATTATTGCTTGTTTGTTTTGCACATGGGTATTGTATTCTTGAAGCAAAAAAAAGTCAAGAATATTGCAAATAAATTTTTAACAGGTAGAATTAATAGTTAATGGATTTAGAAAATAAAAATGTTTTAATTACCGGTTCCAGTAAAGGAATTGGTGAGCAGATCGCATATGCTTTTTCTAAAGAAAAATGCAGGGTAATAGTTACTTATAACAGTGATATTTCAGGAGCGCAGAAAGTGGCGTTTAAGTGTAAGGATTTGGGAGCGTATGAGGTTTTGGTTTTAAAATTGGATAC
>CAYILI010000060.1:4158-6637 GCA_964364105.1 uncultured Gammaproteobacteria bacterium
ATTGGATACTAAAGATGATGAAAGCATTAAAAAGGTGGTTGGAGAAGTAATCGAAAAATTTGGCCACATAGATGTTCTTATAAATAATGCCGGAGTAATAGGTTGGGAGAAATTTGAGAACGAATCATTTGATGAAATAGAAGGGCAGGTTGGTACTAATCTTTTGGGCATGATTAAAATGACTTCTGCATCATTCTCTCAAATAAAAGAAGGAATTATTAATATTGCTAGTCGCGCAGGACACCTTCCCTACCCTGGCCGTGCAGTATATTGTGCGACGAAGTTTGGAGTGATAGGTTTTACCAAAAGTCTTGCGCTGGAATATCCAGATCTTCGAATTTTTTCTGTCTCACCAGGTGCAGTTAAGACTGAAATGTGGAATTTTGATTCAGGTACTGATCCCGCAAAAATAGCTGACATGATAGTTAAAGGCTGGAAGGGTGAAATTCCGCTTAAGGACGGCGACCTTAATCTTTGGGAAATTTTAAAATAATTATTTTAATTCTAGGCTTTTCCAGAGAATACGACTAGCTATTGTGCGATGCGGAGACCATTTATCGCTAATTTTGATTAATCTTTCTTTGCTAGGCTTACTCTTAAGTTTATAAAGTTTGATCATTGCGTTCTGAAGTCCTAAGTCCCCTGATGAAAATACGTCAGGACGAATTAAAGTAAACATTAAAAACATTTCCGCAGTCCATCTCCCCACTCCATTCAGCTTGATCAATTCAACAACAACTTGTTCATCGCTCATTTTTTCAAGAGATTTTAGATCTAATTTATTATTTATAATTTTTTCTGCGATTCCCTTTATGTATTTGATTTTACTAAAAGAAATTCCTGCTTCCCTTATTGTTTGATCGTTAAGCTTGATTAATTCTTCTGGGGTTATTTTCTCTTCTTTGAAGATTTTTTTAAATCGCGAGAAAATAGTGGCTGCAGCTTTTCCGGATAATTGCTGAGAAATAATTGAATCCACTAAATCTACGAATGGATCTTTGGGTTTGATTTGTTTGGAAAGTTCAATTTTAATCGCAACTTTATATAAAATCGGATCTACTTTTTTAAAATGAAGGAGTGCTTTATCTGTCAATTAATTTATAACCTCTTGTTTTAATTGTAACAATTTCGTAATTTTTATCATGATCTTTTAGTTTATTCCTTACTCTAGCAACTAATCTGTCAATTGCCCAGTCAGTAACTCCTAATGCTTCAGCTTCTGGCCAAACAGCTTCAATTATTTGTTCTCTTTCGCAAATTTCATTTTTATTTTCTTCAAGAAATTTTAATAAAAGATTTTCTTTTTTTGAAAAATCAGTATTATTTTTTTCTTTTCTTTTTTCCAGAGCTTTTGATTTTATAAATAAATCAAAAATAGGACTGAAAATTTTTAATGTTTTTAAATCGAAAAAACCAGTATTTATTAAATACTCCCCTTCTTTAATTTCACTTTCTGTTAATTTTTTCCCTGACTCTATTTTTAAAAGGATATCTTGTTCAATCGAAGAAAGACTTTCCCAAAGTTCTTCTGACTGGAGAGAAATTCTTTCATCCGTTTTTAGAAAATCGAAAAGTTCAGAGGGCTTTATATTTCCACTTTCTTTAAGAGAAATTAACGCAAATTGTAAATACTGAGTATGTCCGTCAACAAGTTTTAATAAACTATTTATCATTTCCGGATAAAGTCTTAAATTATATTGTTTGATACTCGATTCAAAAACTGTTTTTATATCAGATTTTTTATTTGGCTTTATGTATAGATTATCAGAAAAAATTAACAAAGATTGTTTGGTAAAAATAGTGGGTTCTAAATGATTTAAAGGCCGGGCACTTGTAAAAACATAAGAAAGTCTGTCATGAGTGGATTCGATTAAGCCCTGAAAATTTGCAAAGAAATCATGAGTGATAGAATCTTTCATTCGATCAAATCTTAAGAAAAATATAGTAGGAAGATAACCTGCATCACAAAGAATAACAAGACTTTTTCTTAAATAATCTATTGTTAAAAAGAGATCCTGTGATTGGATACTATCTAGAAAATATAATGCAATTTGTTTTTTTATTGATTCTGGTAAATTAGAATCTTCGATTGTATCAGCAAGCCTCTTAAAAGTTAAAATCCAAAAAGGATAAATTTCTCTTTCTACTAAATCATTTAAATCAACTGGAATAATTATGTATTTTTTATTATCTAAATATTTTTTATTAATTCCTTCGTGGTTTAAAAAGAATCTTAAAAAATTACTGATTCCAATTCTAAGCATTCCAGTTAGAACAACTGAACGTCTATTTATGATATGTGTTCCAAGTTTTTTAGCGTCATCTTTACGAAAATTAATAGGGTAAGTTTTTTCGATTAAGTTAGGATTCATCCAGATGATTTTAAACTTTTAACCTTTTTTTAGCAATAATTTTTTTTCTGTTCTTTTCTCCGAGAAAAGAACCAAAAGCTCTCGTCAAAGTCTTGATTTGTGCTTTC
>CAYILI010000061.1:0-6573 GCA_964364105.1 uncultured Gammaproteobacteria bacterium
CTTGTAGGAGAAATTAGAGATAAAGAAACTACAGATCTCGCTATTCAGGCTGCTTTAACAGGACATTTGGTATTCTCTACTCTTCATACTTCAAATGCTGCCGGAGCACTTCCCAGGCTGATTGATTTAGGAGCTGAAACTTTTCTTTTGTCTTCAAGTATAAATGCGATTGTCGGACAAAGGATTGTCAGACGACTTTGCCAATCCTGTAAATCTGCATACCCTCCCCCAGCCCAACTACTGGATATGATGAAAAAAGAACTGGGTGCCATATTTCCCCCGGGAGAAGCTAAATTTTATAAAGCAGTAGGATGTAGTGAATGTGATAACTCTGGATACCTGGGAAGAGTTGGAGTTTTTGAAGTTTTACCAGTAACACCTAAGATCGCAGAAATGATTTTGAAAAGAGCAGATAGCCCTTCCCTAGAGCGAGAAGCGATCGCTGAAGGAATGATTACTATGAAACAAGATGGATATATTAAAGTGCTAAAAGGTGTTACGACAGTTGAGGAAGTTTTGCGCGTTGCACAAGAATAAATTAGCAATTAGCAATTAGTTAATGGATAATAGTTTGAGTTTGAAAATATGGATATTAGAGAATTATTAAACTTAACAGTAAAAAATAAGGCTTCGGACTTGCATCTTTTGGTAGGTATTGCTCCAACTATTAGACTTGATGGAGTTTTAAATCCTCTGTCTAATTATCCGCCTTTAACAAATGAAGTTTTGGAAGCTATGATTTTTTCAGTAATCAGCCCCCACCAGAAAGAGCTTCTTTTGGCAAATAAAGAGCTGGATTTTTCTTTTGGATTTGCTAAAGATGCAAATGGATCTGAAGGACGATTTAGAGTAAATATTTATTATCAGAGGGGTTATATTTCAGGGGCATTTAGGTATTTAGAGCCGACTATTAGAACCATAGAGCAGCTTAAGCTTCCTAAGATTTGTAATGATTTCGCAAAATTAAAACAAGGCTTTGTTCTGGTAACTGGCCCAACCGGACACGGGAAATCTACTACTCTAGCCGCAATGATAAATGAAGTTAATATAAATAGGTCTCTGCACATCTTAACCATTGAAGATCCGATTGAATATGTTTATCCAGTAGGAAAAAGTATAGTCAGCCAGCGGGAGATGGGGCAGGATTCTCATTCGTGGAATTATGCGCTTCGCTCTGCTCTTCGCGAAGACCCGGATGTCGTTCTGGTAGGAGAAATGAGAGACCCGGAGACAATTGCTGCAGCTATAACAATTGCTGAGACCGGGCATTTGGTTTTCTCTACGTTACACACAAATTCAGCGTCACAAACAATTGACAGAATGATCGATTCGTTTCCTCCAAGCCAGCAACCACAGGTGAGAATCCAGCTCGCCTCTACGCTTAAAGGTATAATTTCCCAGAGACTGCTTCCTCAGATTAACGGAGGAAGAGTGCCGGCAGCAGAAGTTTTAATTGGCAATAATGCTGTGGCAACAAATATTAGAGATGGAAAAACTCATTTAATTGACTCAATTATCGAAACTTCACAAGATGTGGGAATGATAAGCCTTGAGTCTTCTCTCTCCTCTCTTGTTATGACTGGAACCATAAGCTTAGAGACTGCTAAAAGTTATGCAACACGCCCCGACGATTTACTTAGAATGGTTGTCTAATTATGAGATTAAGATATAAAGCTGTTTCCCAGGATGGAAAAAAAGTTAGAGGCTTTGTAGAAGCAAAAGAAATTAAAGATGCTGCGTATTATCTTAGGCAAAGGAACTTAATTCCCATTCAGATCAGTAAAGAAGCAGAATACGAATTTCTGAAAAAAGTGCCTGGAGTTAGTAGGACAAGATCTAAAGATCTGATTCTTTTTACCCGTCAGCTTTCTTCAATGCTCACATCTGGTCTTACGCTTATTAAATCTCTTGAGATTCTTAAAGAACAAACCACAAATAAATATCTTCAGGAAACAATTGGCGGCACGCTCCTAGATCTAGAGGAGGGAAAATCTTTTTCAGACTCAATCGCGAAGTATCCGGATGTTTTTCCATCTATTTATGTTTCACTTGTCAAAGCAGGAGAGTCTTCAGGACTACTCGACAAGATTTTTTTAAGATTAGCGACAAATCTTGAGAAACAACATAAGTTAAGAAATACAGTAAGAGGAGCATTGATGTATCCCATAATCGTCATTACCCTTATGGTAATTGTGATTTTAATTCTAATGGTTTTTGTTATTCCAGAACTCTCTAAACTTTATGATAGCTTGGGTGTTACTCTTCCTTTTGTGACAAGAGTTGTTGTGGGAATTTCTTCTGGTGTTGGAAAGATTTGGTTTTTGTTAGTAGGATTTTTAGCCATATTTATTTATGCATTTATGAGATGGAAAAAAACACCGAGCGGAAAAGAGCTTTATGACAAAAATATTCTAAAATTCCCTCTCTTTGGAAAAATAATGAGAGAAACAATTCTTACTGAGTTTTCGAGGACTTTCGGGCTTTTGGTAGGAACGGGAACGTTAATTGTGGACGCTCTTAATCAAAGTGCTGCTGTGACTGGAAATTCTATGTATGATAAAGCGATTCGTGAAATATCTAAGAGAGTAGAAAAAGGAATAGCAGTTGGAGAGGCAATGTCTGCCTATTCGCTCTTCCCTCCCCTTCTAGTCCAACTTGTAAAAGTCGGGGAAGAAACTGGAAAAATGGATGAAAATTTGCTTAAAGCTTCTGAATATTTTGAGGAAGAAGTTAATCAAGCTGTAAAGACCTTAACGACTGCGATGGAACCATTTATTATGATTGTTCTGGGAATTGGTGTAGGATTTCTAGTATTCTCAGTAATCACACCAATTTACAGTATTCTTAATGCAGTACAATAAATTAAAACTGCCTATTGACTTACTAAAATCGTTGTGCCTATTATATATTATAAATGAAAAAGCTGCTCGAACTTCTTAGAAAACTTCTTGGTAGTAAATCTTCAGGAGATAATTCTTCTTCGGGTTTTACCCTCATAGAGCTCTTAATCGTTATCGCTATTTTAGGTATTTTAGCAGGAGGACTTTTACTTGCTATAGATCCAGCTGAAAAACTAAGACAAGGAAACGATACAAGAGCTATTAATGATGTAAGCCAGACAGCTTCGAAGATTGAGCAATGGGCGATTTCTACAAATAATGGTGTTTATCCTGCTGGCCAAGCAGCTGCAGCTGCAGCAGTAAGTATGCCAACGGCACCGAACACTAATTATACATACGTATATACTTACTCTGGAGCTGCAACGAATACATTTACGATCCGTGTTGCAAGTCTACAATCTAAAAAATATACTACTACTCCTGGATTTTTATATGATTCAGCAAGAGGTAAATCATGCTTTGGTGCTGCAACGATTACAACTTGTCCTTAACTTGACGAATCGAGAGGAATTAATTATGCTCACTTAGGTGAGCATTTTTTTTGTCTTTCTTATTGGTTTGTTTATTGGCTCTTTCCTGAATGTTCTTATTGACCGCTTGCCTCGAAATGAAAAAATAACAGGAAGAAGTTACTGCGAATCCTGTAAGAAAACACTCACGTGGAAAGATCTTATTCCCCTTCTCTCTTTTATTTATCTGAGAGGAAAATGCAGATTCTGCAAAGCAGAATTATCTTTTCAATATCCGTTGCTTGAAATTATAACGGGAGTAATGTTTGCTTTTACATTATTCCATTTACCATTTACCAATTATCATTTACCATTTACCGTTGACCAGATATTACTTACCATTTACTCACTAATTATAGTTTCGTCTTTTATCGTGATTTTCTTTGCAGATTTAAAGTACGGGATAATACCTGACAAGATAATTTTTCCTTCTGTTTTAGTTACACTCGTTTATCTTTTCCTAAATCTAAATTCATTAATCTTAAATCATATGTTTTCAGCAGTCGGTGCTTTCCTGTTTTTCCTAGGTATATTTTTACTTACTCGGGGAAAAGGTATGGGATTTGGAGATGTTAAATTATCATTTTTACTTGGCCTAGTTCTTGGTTTTCCTGGAGTTGCTTTAGCTTTATACATAGCGTTCTTGACAGGTGGATTTATAGGCATCATACTTATTTTATGGAAGAAAAAGTCATTAAAACTTGCGGTTCCATTCGGTCCTTTTTTGATAGCAGGCACTTTAATAAGTTTGTTTTTTTCAGAAAATATTATTCCAAGAATATCCTCCCTGTTCTTTTAAAATCCAAAGGATTTACTCTGGTCGAAATAATAATTGTGGTGGCTCTTATTGGAGTACTTGCTGGAGGTTTAATAACTATTCTAGATCCAGCAGGGCAACTAAAAGGCTCAAGAGATTCTAAGAGAAAAGCTGATCTAAAACAAATTCAGGCAGCTCTTGAGCTTTATAGAGCAGATAAAGGGTCATACCCCGACGCATCAAGTGATTCAAATCCCGACAATTCCGTAGCAAATTGTGATAGCGGAACTACGCTAAAAGATGCTTGTTCAGGGACAGAAGCAACTTATCTTCAGACTGTTCCTAAAGATCCTAAATCTCCAAATGGTCATTACTATTACTGTACTTCAAGAGCTTGTGGGGTCACAAATGGCTATAGAATCTATTCTTGTTTAGAGAAAACTAACGACCCGGACAAAGCTACTGGTACACCCCCCGCCTACCTTGGATGCGCATCTGGTGCTTCTTATATGTTTGTTACAAACCCATGAGATCTCTTAAAGGCTTTACCTTAATCGAAATTCTTGTTTCTATGGCCATAATACTATTGTTATCCGTGGGGTCTTTGGTAGGATTTAGCCAGTTTGGTAAAAGACAAAGTTTAAATATTTCTAGAGACGCATTAAAGAATAGCCTTAATGAGGCAAAAGCAAAATCTCAAGCTCAAGTAATTGTTACTACTCAATGTAAACAAAGCGGGAGAGTTTTAGTGGGCTATCAAATCAGATTTAATACAGTTACAAATCCTGATTCATATACTTTGGAGGAGGTTTGCACAAGTGGAGCTGTGATATTGCCTCAAGTCATTAAAACTGTTTCACTTTCAAAAGGAGTGGAGTTCAATTCTCCCCCATCTACCCCATTAAGATTTTTACTTCACCCGGGAACTATTAATTCAGCAACAACTGTGAATATAAATCTAAGAAGCGGATCAAAGACATATTTAATACAAGTTGATCCAGCGGGAATTGTTAGATGAGAAAAAATATTTTTTTATCACAAAAAGGAAGCACGCTTATCGAGTCTATTCTTGCACTTACCTTTGCGGTAGTAATAATTACTGCGGTTGTTATTGCTGTTACTACTTCCCTAAGTAATTCAACATTCACAAAAAATCAAAATCAAGCCACTCAGTTGGCACAAGAAGGATTAGATATCGCGAGATATATGAAGACTTCAGATTATGTAGCATTTAGTAGACTTCCGAATTCTGTTGCTGATGTTGGACCATTCTATTGTCCTGAATCAGAGGGGACTCTCAGGCAAATAACTTTGGATTCATATTGTGGAGATAAAACTGGTAATTTTAAAAAATTGATTTGGATCAATCATTCGGGTAATAGGCGAACCAGTGGAAAAGGATGTGATATCCTTGGGTCTACATATGTCTCTTCAGAAGTTAGTTGGACTGATGCAAAGTGCGCTGATGGTGAATATTGTCATAAAGTAGTGCTAAATACTTGCTTAAGTGATTTAGAACAGCTTGATAACCCATGATTAAAAGAAATTCACAAGGCTTTACTTTAATTGAGATGCTAGTCTCAATTGCCATAATTATTACTACCACTACTGTAGTGGTAGCTATTTTGGCGTCCTCTTTTAATGGAATAACGAAAAGTACAATCTCAGAGGATGTTAGGCAAAATGGAAATAGTGCCTTGTCGCGCATGACCAGAACAATTCAATTTGCACAATCTTTTCAGGGAGTGAGCGCAAACGGAACGGATTATATTACTAATTGTAGCTTATCTGGTGGAGATGCCTACAGTCACATCCGAGTGAAAACGAATTCGCAGACGTTAACTATGTCATGTACCGATGAAGATATAATGATGGGAACCTCATCTTTAATTGATAAAACACGAGTAAGCGTAGTAGAGGGTTCATGCGCTATTACCTGCTTACAGGAAAGCGAAATTGTGCCTCCCGTTTTGGGAGTCAGTTTTGCACTCTTTAACGTGGGAACAACGGACCAGAAAAAAACCGAAATATATTTCTCAACAAGTGTGAAAATGAGAAACCTCTGAGTTGACATAGCCACGCATCATTGTTAGTCTTAAAGTATGGGCCTTTTTAATACAAAAGAAAGCCAAACCCCGCACAAAATTCCTCAAAATTTTGCGGGGTTTACCCTGAGGCCAAACCCTAAAGGGCAAGCGGGTCAGATTCTTCTCATCGTAGTTCTTGCTGCTGTTGTTTCCCTAACTGTTGGACTTTCTGCTGTATCCAGGAGTATCACAAACACAAGTGTGACAACTGAAGAAGCTAACTCGCAGAAAGCTTTATCAGCGGCTGAAGCAGGAGTTGAGCAGTTAATACAGCAAAAAAATCCTGCAACTCTAGCAAATGAGCTTTCAAATGATTCTGA
>CAYILI010000062.1:0-6558 GCA_964364105.1 uncultured Gammaproteobacteria bacterium
CCCCGTGCTTTACGCTAATTTTTTGACGTTAAAATACCGAGCTCTGTAATTAGGATTCGAGTTTTATTTTTAAGATTACATTTCCTTGGGGAAATTAACTCGATAAAAAGGAGTCTTATTGTTTAAGTTACGTGCTTAAACTACATATGAGCCCCAATATTAGAATATTGGTTTTTTAATTCTGAAGAGAGCATTAACTTTCAGAAATTTATCATCAGTAATTGTTTCCAGTTTGTCTTTTCTGACAAATATACAAGTTGCGCCTTGTTCACTATAAATTCTTATATATTTATTATTAATAAATTCAGGTAATGTTAAAGATGGGTCAACTGTTTTCTTAGGACATGTTCCGTATTCTCTATAAAATTCAGGTGGATAATTTTTAAACATGTTTATCCTTTCATTATTATACTTATCGTAGAAATTCATTTTTGATGTATACCAGCCGTATTTATACTCCGAAATTAAACCTGATTGCCAGAAAATCAAATCATCAGATCTTTCAAGAAATAATTTATCCGATTTGTCAGATAGAATTTTGATAATCTCCCCATCGCCCAGAGTATATCCAAAATTATTAATATACTCTTCATGAGAATTAACCTTTTCCCTTGGAAAATAACTTTTATCAAATATGAAAAAAGATACCATAACAATAAGCGAAGATAATAATAAGATTCTTGCATTTCTATGGGTAAATTTAAAAATCAAGAAAGATGTAGTAAATATAAAAAAGCCCCACCATACAATTAAGTGAAAAGATCCATAAAACATAGCTCCAGGATATATCACGCGTATATTTGCTAATCCTAAAATTGTAAAAATTAAAAACAAGATTTTAATATTTCTTCTTTTTATTAATAAAATTACTAAACCGACAAAAATAACATCAATTCCCAGGAGTAAAGTTCTAAAAATGTTTAATTCTCCGTAAAAAGGTATATAAAATGGATATAGGAAAATATGAAATATCTTAGGACCCCATAGCTCTGCCTTAATATCTGAGGGAATTATTGCTTCCAAATTGAAAGTCACAACATTAAAATAAAACTCTTTTAAGTCTTTGATATAAAAAAGGATCCCGGCAGTAAGTAAAAAAAGAAGAAAAATTGAATATTTTTTAATTTTTTCAAATTTTTCTCGGAAAATAATTAGGGTAAGTAAAACTACTAACGGAACAAAAGGTTCTCTAGAGAAAATTACAAACCAGGCAAAAGTGGCAGATAACGGATAGTCAATAGCGTATAGTTTTTGTTTTAATAGTTTTAAAAGTGCAATGCCTAGTAAATAAACCAATGGGTAGACGATCATGCCCTCTGCCAGGAATCTGTCACCGAATACATAAAATTTACTTAATTCAAAGATTAATATAAAAGGAACAGCTAAATATTTAAAACGAATTATAAAAAGAGCATTAAATAAAAATCCAAAAACAAGAATAAACTGCCTATGACGAAGAATTAGTTCAAAAATATTAATTGGATGGGTTACTGTTTGGATAACATAAGAAAGAATTGCAGGAATGGGCTGATGGTTAAAGAAAAAATCTTTATAGATTGTCATTCCATGCTCTATAAAATAACCACCGACAAAATTAAAACAATCATCAAAACATCCAAAAGCACTAATTCTGGGAATATAAAACTGATATAAAACGAAATAAAAAGGGACAAGGAGCATTAATAAAAAAATTACTCCAAAATTGTGTTTAATAAGTCTAATTAATAATTGGTAAAACTTCTTAAGCTCCACAAATCAATTTAAGATGATTAAAAGACATAATGCAAGCTTACGACAGGCCATCAGGAAGCTCAAATAGTTCAGTTATCCCCTCTGAAGCTGCCTGCTTATAGATAACACATCTTTCAAATACAATTCCTACTGCTTCTCCCTCAATTAACTCAACTGCACTCCCTATGTCTAAACTTGATTTTCTAAACTGTGTTGTTGACCACGAAACAACACAATCTCTCAAACAAATAAGAGACGCTTCAGCAACAGAACCTTCATCACCACTAAGGCCTTCATCCAGATGATCTACGGAAATGTCAAACCTAGCACTACATGCGTACGGATTTTCTTCTTGATATGGCATTTGGGAATTATAGTATATTGAGTATTCTAAATAAATACGCTATCCTAGTATCTTATGGCCGATGAAATATGTCCAAAATGTGGAAGTCCACTCGCTGAAGTAAGTACTATCTCTACTGGTAAACAATTACAACGTTGTTCTACCGGAAGCTGGAATAAAGAAACCCGCCAGAATGAAGGCTGTGATTATGTAAAATGGCTGGAAACTCCACCAGAGACACTTGATGAGAAATGTCCTAAATGCGGAAATCCTTTAATTCTTCAAACCACTAGATTTGGTAAAAAAATGAAGAAATGCTCTACTAATGTCTGGAATAAGGAAACCAAACAGAGTGAGGGTTGTGATTACGTAGAGTGGATAAATGGCACTACGGAAAAACTTGATGAAGCTTGCCCTGAATGCGGAAAACCATTGGTACTTTTCACTACAAATGCTGGAAAACGCATGAAAAAATGCTCAACATCGGGCTGGGATAGGGAAGAGCGAAAAGCTACGGGATGTACATACGTAGAATGGCTTAAAACTGAATATAAAAAGCCGGAAGAATCAAATGGCAGTGGTGGAGAAGAATTTTTACCACCAGAACCTGAAGGCGAAGAAGAAAATAAAGACGTTGAAGTTTAACCAAATTTACAAGCACTCTTGATTTATTTATTGTATATACTATAATTCCGCCTATGGAATTAGAAATAAATTCAGGGATTATCCCGCCTGATCGGGCAAAACCCACAATTCCTGATCAAAAACCTAAGATTAAAGAGGTGCCTCTTATTCCACATCCTATTGATGTTCCCATAGCTCCAAAACCAATGCCAAATCCAACACCAACTCCTGTTGAACATCCTGTCGAAATTCCCCGCATTCCTGTCCCCGCTTAATTATGGATATAGAAGCAGGCAATTCACATTCAGAAGTTATAGCAATACCCTCAAATATCGATTTTTCTATGGGTGCTAATGGTTTTTTTAGAGACGGAGATGGTTGGAGATTTAACCCCGATGCCTTAAGAAATACCAAACTCCAGTTTGATGCACAGCAAGTCTCTTTTTTCGGCCCATCAGATGCTGAAAAACCGTTTTTTATGTCTGAATTAACCTCTCCCGGTCAATTTGCAATAACTTTCAGACAACCGGGAATAGCAGAAACTATTGAGAAATATAGAAGAATCGATGCTCCGCTGGCACATAGAACTGCATATCTTTTAGGTGGAATTATCAGGCAGTTGACGGTTGACGGAATACATTCAAAAGATATACGGGATGCAGTAGAATTTGCCTCAAGAGTTGCAAAGTTAGGGGAAGGAAAAAGCGGAGATGCAATTACCTCAGCTATCTCTCTATATTTAATCTCCGGCGGCTCAACGCGTCCAGACAAAGACTTTAACGGTTGGGTATATAGGATGTCAGAAGCAATTAGAGATGATCAAATTATTCCAAGAAACACTCATGAACTAGGTCTTTCCCAAGTTGCCAGACTTAGAGGTTTTAAAGAGAGACTTCAAGGAGATGAACCATCTGAAATGCCTGATTTGAGACATGAATTAGAGTTATTTGATGAATTTCCTACTGTGGGAGCAGAATTTCATATACCACTTAAGGATTCTGATCGAGCACGAAGTTTCTGGAAAAGATTAGCACTTCTAAATATGTCTCAATACCAAAGAGAAAGCCATATTCAGATGTCTAGAACTGATAAAGGAGTTGTAGAAGTAAGAATGAACCCGTCTGTTTATCCGGTAACAATTGCCAACTGGGAGCATATCAAATCAATTCTTCCTGAAATCCAGGGATCTTTTTACTGGATTACTCTAAACAGGAGGCATGCAGGAGCAGATTTTAATTGGGGAAATGTAGATGACGCAAATCAAATCAGAAAATTACGGGATTTAGGGTTGTTAACATATGCAGCAATGCATGACAGTACTCCCGGAATGGAATCTAATGGAGAGATTGATTTCGGAGAAATATATTTAGGACAAACCGTTCGAGTTAAAGATGGAGGGTATGACTTTTCCGGACAGTGGAACGGAAAGCAAGGAAAAAATGGACAGCTTAGTATATACGCAGGTTTCGGAAATAATCTACCTCACTTAGCATACTATTTATCTATGGCTATGGTAAATCCAGAAGTAGTTAGTAGAACTCCATTGTTGGGTAATAATCGGCCATTAACTCAAGCGGTTGATCTTGCGTCTCACGAAAAAGAAAGTTTATTTTCGAGAATTCATAGCGAAATTGAGAAAGATCCGCGTCTAAGTATGGCTACTAGAACTGGAAGGGATATAGTCCGTGCTCTACGAAGCTAATAAATCTTAACAAAAATATAAAAATTATTATTTCCTGAGTCTATCCTCTTATAATTAGCGGTTTTCCCAAGTAACTTCATTTCCTTAACAAGAAATACATAGCCTGATGGATAAAAATTGTTAGGATTTTGCCCATCGCTTAAATCTGCGACGATTATATCAGGGTCATTGTTCATATAACCTTTAGCAAGCGAATAAACTCCTTCTTTTCTAAGAACCAGATAGGAAAGCAGATTGTTTTGTGAAGCTATAGACCCTTCATTTGGTACTTTTTTTAATGCCTCAAATATATCCTGTCTGGGATGAAGTTCACGCCAGAAAGTAGGATTTGTAGCTAATATAACTGGCGAATGTGTAACTTTTTTAGCAAAGAAAAGCGCAAATAAAATAAATATTATTGAGATAATCGCGGATTTATTCTTAAGTTTGAATTTATTAAAAATAAACAATAGCCCTTCAATACTGGCTAAAGCCAGAAAAATTCCTAGATAAAAATTATAATGCATGCCTAAAGTAAAGCTTTCGAAAAAAGAATGAAGAGGAAAAACTCTTATAAATATTTCTCCCAGTACAGGAATCAAGCCAAATCTAGCTAGAAGCGGAAGAGATCCGAAAGAAACTATAGATTTCCAGACAAATTCATACTTTGCAGTTTTTTCTAAGGATAATTTAAGGTCAAGTGCACTCTTAGGTAGGTCAGGTGAATAAAAATACTCTCTTCCGGAAAAATGGGGAATCAAAAGCTTAATGGTGGCAAAAAACCAAATCACTGAAGCTGTTAGATAAGCTGATATCTCTTTTTTTCTTTTTGGGAATACCAGAAAGGAGGAAACCAAAAAAAATGACAGAGTCACTGCATTACTTTCTTTAAATCCCAAAAAAACTAGAGCCAGAAGTGGGGCTATAAATTTCTTTTTACCAAATAGAAAAAAGTAGATAAACAATGCCAGAATTAATCCCGCCGTTGGTTCAGGATGCCAATCAGTAACCAGTGGATTTTCTATACCAGCATAAAGAAGAAAAATAATTGAAATTGCCAGACTCGGGAAAAAAGAAAGCCCTTTTCTTAGAGCTATTCTTTGAATTACAAAACCAGTAGCTACTATTGCAAAAGCCTGTTCAAATAAAAGTATTTTTATGTCTTTAAATATCCAGAAAAGAGGAGAGAGAAGTGCAAGACTTGGCTGAAAATGATCTCCCAGAAATACAATATTTCCCAGGCTTATGTGATTTATTATGGCTAATTTTCCTTGACTTAATTGCCAGATAACAGAAGCAAATACACCAAAATCGTATTGGAAAATCTGAACTGAAAAGTATCTATTTAAAGAAATCGCAGAAAAAATAAAGAAAAAAGCAGAATATATTAAGAGAGCAACTAAATTCCTAACACTTAACATTAATCTGATTCTATCAGAAAAATAAAAAGCGAGGTGATAATCCACAATCTCGAACCAGAAACTATATTTCTTGATTTCTACCGAATCTACAAAAGACAAAACAATTTGTAAAGAATCCAAAAAATTAACTACTAAATCCTGTGTTCTTAAGGATTATTGGGAGTAGTTGAAAAAAAAGTTTTTCACTAAAATTTATTGCCCATACAAGAATTGGTTTAATCTTATTCCAATCTTTAGAACTTTTTGCCAATTCCCCTTTTAACTCCGAGAGCTTTTCTTTTTCTTCGGAATTGGAGCTGGAATCTATTAATTGTTGGATATCTTGCGAAATTGTTATTGCAATAGTGTTTTGGTTTATAA
This sequence comes from uncultured Gammaproteobacteria bacterium, assembly GCA_964364105.1. GTDB lineage: Bacteria > Patescibacteriota > Microgenomatia > Levybacterales > UBA12049 > 2-01-FULL-39-10-A. The sequence continues at coordinate 6,161 of CAYILI010000062.1, forward strand.
CTGAGATTGTTGGACCAGTAGGTGAATTTTGTACTGGGCTTTCAATTGATATATCAAACTCTCCTTCCAAAAATCCAATTAGCATACCGAGCTTTTGTCTTGCAACACTCGTCACATATTGAGGTCTTCCTCCTGAATATTCATTAGTAGTTTGAATTTTATATTGAGTAAGGTCCTCATTTGTTAAATCTGAAGAAAGTCTATCGACACTTGCGTTATAGTTTTCAGCTTGCTGGCTATTAAGAAAAAAACGTTCACTAGATGATGGTAGCTCGTCAAGAAGTCTTTTAAGTAAGAAGTAATGTGATTTAATTTTCATTCTGCCTAATTTTGACTAAACGTTTAGTTTGTGAGCCGGCAGGGGATCGAACCCTGGACCAAGAGCTTAAAAGGCTCCT
>CAYILI010000063.1:0-6412 GCA_964364105.1 uncultured Gammaproteobacteria bacterium
AACGAAACATTTAAAGACAAAAGGCAAGCCTTTAGCTAAAAACTTTCAAAACAGGCTTTGCACTAAAACTATATCACTTTTGATGCAGAATGCTTTTTTGCTATGTCATTGAAATCTACCTCCAAATTTAATTCAAAAATCTCGTGTATCAGACAGACAATATTATGAATAAGAATTTTGCATAATATTTCATTGTCTTGGCTTTTTTCTGATTTACATCTTACAAAATCTCCAAACTTCCTTTTAATCATTGCAAAGGTGCTTTCTATGTTACTTCTCTTATGGTAGTGCTTTGCAAATTCAAAGTAGTTCTTAGTGAATACTTCAAACATCTTAGACCATGTTGGAGAACCTTTGGAATTTTTCTTAGCATTCTTCTTAAAAGGAATATAGGGCATTGCTCCAAGCTCCTTAGCCAGTTCTAAGTTTGCCCTTGAGGAATAAGCTTTGTCTGCTGTTATTTCCTTGACATTGAATAATTGAGTTGTTTGAGTAAGTAATGGACTAAATTGCGGGGAATCAGCAGCCTTTCCTTCTGTTATCTGAACATTTGTTATTATGTTAGTTTTAACACCACAAACAGCGTGGCACTTTCTCCAGCCCCTTTTCTTTGAATCTGGACTTGCTCTTATGTCTACCCACCTGTCAAATCTGTGAGTTCCAAAGCCAGTGCTGTCTAAAGCAAAGCTTTCCTCAACGTGTTTCAAAGGCAAGGCTGAAACATTGATTAAGTAAGGTAAGATAATTGACATGCCCGTATCTTCAAAGCTTCTAAGCAGAGTGTTAAAATGTGGGACATCTTTGATATATCCTGCCTGTTCTGCAAGTTTCAAATCAGAGATAATTCTTCTTGAAGAGGTGTTATTGTAAATTTTAATCATGCAAGAGAATATCATATCTCTCAGGGATTTTCTTGGTCTGCCAAAGGTATAAGCCCTTTCTGGAATTACATTTAAGAGTTCGTTAAGAAGCTTATAAAATAAGAGTTTCTCTCTTGTTTGAGCATGATTATATTCTGCCCACTCCTGAGTATGTTTTTTGTTCTTGGTAAGTTTTTTATACAACCATTGTTTTTGTTCTATTGATTCCATGTTCTTTGCGGGATGTGTGAATCAGGGAGCCTTCGGGCTCCCCTAATTTAGTATGATTTTAGCCAAGTGCTCACGCCCCATAATCGTGAGCACCCCTTTCTCCCTATGTCCCATAAACATAAGTTGAATATGTTCTTGTGTGTATGTTAATCACATATATGCTATTAACATATACTATTTAAATGTTTCTGTGAATTTTCTCATTAGAGAAACCTTTAAATATATGGTATATACTTGTATATACTATGAAACTAATAAAAGAATCGTCAGAACTTCTAAGAATAAATGTTCCGATAGAAATTGGAAAAATATTTTCAAGAGAAGTTACAGAGTTCGGAAATGGAGCAAAAATAGATTTCTCTAAGAAATTCTTAGGAAAGGATGTTCTTATAGTAGTATTAAAAGAAAATGGAAAATCTAAAAGATTGGGAAAAAAGAAATAGTATTATCCTTAATGAGATGGATAAGTGGAGAGATTCTTATACTTGTAAGTGTAATTGCAAAGAATGGCAAAAATGGGGATATTGTCCTCATCTAAGAAATGCTCTGGCAAATAAGTTTTCTAAAGAAATAGAAATCCAAATAAGTTCTCTTATAAACTTAAATCCTATAATTGCTGTTGAGCCAAGTCTATCTTTAGCAGTTTCTTGATAGGGAACACAAGATTCTTTTTACTTGCAAGATATTTTCCTGATTTATCTTCAACTATAGCCTTTCTAAGCCTTTGCATTTCATAATAGCTGGACACTGCTTCGTGGCATATTATTGCGGGAGATAATAATTCTGCAGCCTGAAATATGGAAAGAACATCTGACAATTTTTTCCTATTTTCAACAAAGCAATTACATTCTGGATTATCACCATATAATTTTATATGTTCTGGCAAAGTCAAATATTCAAGGGTTTTATTATCAAATCTCTTTACAGCTACTTCTTTTCTTTTTATTAGACCCATTGGAAATGGTCTTGAATTTAAAGCATATGTATCAATTCCAAACAAAGGAAGAAGATGCATTGCTGAAATCTTTCTATATAATTTTCTTGGAACCTCTGACATATGAATCCAAACTTTTTTCTTTTGTCTTGCAAGACTAATGAGGTAGGAATAGTTAGCAAAGTTTTTGTCTACTGGAGAATAAACGACATTAATTACCTTGACTCCTTCATTTATTGCTACGTCTATTTTTTCTCCGAAAAATCTGTAATCAGAATCCATTCTAATCATTGGCATTGGTTCTGAATAATCTCCAGAATCATTTATTCTACTAATAGAACTTTTTAATCTGGTCTTGAATTTTGAAACAGGGGAGTTATGTTCATCAATAACAGCAATTAAATCTATATTAGAACCAATTTGCAATTCTATAAGCTTGGCGTTCATTTCGTCAGTAATTACAAAGTTTCTGTTTAGAACTGGATGGAATATTGTTAATCTCTTCATACCAGCGTTGTCTGATATCTTCTTTATTTGCTTCATGATTATTGCGGAAATATCAACATTTTTGGAGAACTCAATCAATCTCTCTGGTTTCATGAATTTTGTTATTTCGAAAACTTGATGGGGGAATTTTGGAGAACCGAGTTCTTTAGATTCAATTTTCCTTCCGTTTTCAAGTTCCGCAGAATTGAGCACTCTCGATGGCGTAGGGATTTCTATTCCACCATCTTTGATTATTCCAGCTCTTAAAGTTGCATTTTGCAGATTTCTTGTAAATTCAATTTCAAATTTAACCATTTTGCCTCAGCTCTTTTATTATTTCTCTATGAACTTTGTTCATGTCTTCAAGTTTATATAATTTAGTTCTTGGGTCTTTTGGATTTTGTTCTGATGTCAACCATCCAGCTTTTCTAAGTTCTGACAAACATAAGTTTACAACTCTTGAATCATCCTGAAGCACATCCTGGGCTTCCTTAAAGCTGAACTTCTTACTCCCAAAGCTATCCATAAGAACCAAATACCTTCTTTGTAGCCATTTCGGAAGTAGTTTTGCCATATATTTACATATATGTGAAATATTTAAATGTTTTGGACATAGTAAGATAGAAAACAATAAATAATCGCCTTGATTGTAATTTAAGATGTATCCAAAATACTTTTTTGAGAGGTTCTGGGAAAGTGAACAAAAGAATGAATTATTTGTTTGCATGCCTTTTGATGATTCGTTTGATAAGAAGTTTGAAATAATAAATAAAATAGCCAAGAATTTGGGTTTTCTAAATGCTAATCGTGTAAAAGAGAATAAAAGCACTGCTATAATAACGGATGAAATATATGAGGGAATAGCTAATTCAAAGTTTTTATTATTTGATTTATCAAATGACCCAAAATATGATAAAAAGCACCCAAATCTTAATGTTATGTATGAATTGGGAATAGCGGTTACCATAAGAGAACCTGGAGATATTATAATAATAAAAGACTTATCTGAAGAAATAGAAAAGCTTCCATTTGATATAAGGACTATAAGGATTCATAGACATCCAGAAAACATAGATGAAGCATTACTCAAAAAAGAATTAGAAGATGGTATTAAAAATCAAGAATGGTATAAAAGTAAAAGAGTAAAATCGGCTATAGAATCTTTGGATGAAATAGGTCTTGGGCTAATATATCAGATAGGATACAGACCTAAGGGATACAATCACTTTAATAGTATGAGGATGCCGATTGAAGTTAAATTTTCTATCTCAAGATTAATAGATTTAGGAATACTAAAATTTGAATGTATATGTTACCCCGAAAGAAAAGGTTTTGAAACCGCATATCACTGGACTGCTTTTGGGTATGCTGTCATGGAGAAATTAGGGATAAGACAAATTAGCGAAGAAGAATTTAAAAAAACTGAAGAATACAAAATAGCAGTTGAAGATATAAAGAGTTTTTTTGAAACAAAAGAGAAGATTCTGGCAAATAGAAAATAATAAATAGGTTGTTAATCTGCTTAAAAAATGGCACTATATACTGATGATACAATTCATAGGGTAATAGAAGCAGTTAATCAAGAATATTTTCTACCAGATATTCAAAGGTCTTTTGTTTGGAAACAAGACCAAATTTATGCTTTATTTGATTCTATTATGAGGGGGTATCCTATAAACACTTTTTTATTTTGGAAAGTTAACAGAGAATACCTTCAACAAAACTCAATTAAAAGGTTTAAATTTTTGTTGGAGAACAGAGGAGAAAATGACGAAGAATCATCTTTTTCCGATAGAGATTATTTTTTAGTTTTAGATGGTCAACAGAGAATAACCACCTTAAACATAACCTTGAAGGGACAATACATTGAAAGAAACAAGAGAAAAGAATTATTTTTAGACATTTTATCGGGAAAGAAGGAGAATGAAGATGGGCTACTTTATGAATTTAAATTTCTTGATAAAATTGGAGAACTCTTTTTTGAAGAGAATGAAAGGCTTTGGGTTAGTGTAAAAAGAGTTTATGAATGTAAGGATGATGAAGAAAAGAGAGCACTGAGAAATGAGATTAAGAAATTAAAGCCAGAATTTGAAAATATGATTGAGGGTAATGTAGACAAGTTGCATAGCAGATTAAGAGGCGAGGAGTTATTAAACTATTATACTGAAAGAGAAAAAGACTATGATAAAGTTTTGGATATATTTGTGAGAACAAACTCTGGCGGAACAAAATTAACTTATTCTGATCTACTCTTTTCAACTATTAAATTAAAGTGGAAGGATGCAAGAGAAAATTTTACAAATCTTCTTAATGACATCAATGGAGATGTCTTTAATTTTGATACGGATTTTGTCTTAAAAACTTGTTTTGTTTTATTCGCAGAAACACAACAAGATATAAAATATAGTAAGAGAAATGTTGATGATCAAAATAAAATAAACAATATAATAAATAATTGGAAGAGAATAACTAGTTCAATAAAAATAACAAGAGATTTACTAACAAAATTTGGAATAAACCATAGTAAGCTTTTAACAAGTAATAATGCCCTTATTCCTTTAGTTTACTACATTTATAAAAACGATATTCAGGGCTTTGGAGATGCCTATCAAAGAGGGATGTTGTCAAGAGAAAACGAAGAATTAATGAAGAATTTTTTAATTAATTCTTTACTAACAGGGCTTTTCGGTGGATCTTCAGATAACATTTTGTATTTAACAAAAAATGAAATAGATGCAAATTCAAATCATCCTTATTTTCCACTCGGGCAAATAAGTTTTAGCGTAAAGAAAAAAAATAGAGATATGGAGATAACACCTGAATTTTTAGATGATATTAAGTACAATGATAAAAATAGTTCTCTTGTTCTTAATTTGTTATATGAAAACATAGATCATAACTCAAAATCAAAAAATAACCTACCAGAGCAAGATCACTTATTTTGTAGAGATGAATTGGAAAAGGCTGGATTTAAAGAGGAAGATATAGACTCTATATTTAATATAAGATACGTAGAATCGGGGAGTAACAAAAGAAAAAGTGACCAACCATTTAAAGAATGGATTGTTACCCAATCAGATACTGCTAAGAAACTTCATCTTATCCCAGAAGGAAAGTGGGATGTAAACAATTATCAGGAATTCTTAAATGAACGTAAGGGAATTATATTAAGTAAAATAAAGGATCTCTTCGAGCAAAAAGTAATTTAATAATAAATAATCAGGCAGGAATTTCTACGAATTTACTTATCTCGTCTCCCCATTGATCAAATCCCTCTCTTTTTTCTCTACTAAAAATATCTATCCTTGGGGTAGCTGCAATCTCTTTTACAATTTCATAAAATTCATCTGGCTTTCGGCTATGTTCTCTTACCTTAGCGAAAAAATGAGTTGGAACTCCTATCTTATTCAATTTGAATTTTCCTCTATAACCCATTAAGCAATATTCATTTCTGAATTGAACTGAAAAGGGACAAACCCCTGTATTTTTATTCCATACAAAAACACAATGCTTTTTGAAACCCCATTCTCTTAATATTTTATGTGCATCTTCAAGGTATTTATCAATTGTCCATAAAAAAACTAAACATTCATCGTCTGCAAATTTATTTATGTTAAAATTCTTAATTTCTTCTAATGTTAAAGTTTTATAAGGAAGTTTCTTTCCTTGATTTGGTCTAACACTTCGTAAACCCGTTTTATTTTGTTTCCAAGGGGGGTCAATCACTATTGTTTTATATCTTTTATTAAGATTACCTGTAGTCTTCCCATCCATCATTTTCAGATAACGAGAATTTTATTTATATAGCTTACCCTCCTCCTTAATAGTAGTGAAACCTTTTTGGAACGGCTTTGCGTCAAAAGTAATTTAGCCCTATTTTTTCTTTTTTAGTTTGTTAAAA
>CAYILI010000064.1:0-6404 GCA_964364105.1 uncultured Gammaproteobacteria bacterium
GAGGGGAGTTGTGTTTTTGGTTTCTGCGCAAAACAAAATTCCAATTTCTATTTATACTCCTCTTCAGGTAAAAATGGCTTTAACCGGATATGGTAGGGCAGATAAAAATCAAATAGGTCAAATGGTGAAGATTATTTTAAAACTTGAAAAAATTCCTAAATTAGATGATACTTCTGATGCGCTGGCAGTTGCGGTTTCACATGCGCTTTCAAATAAAATGAATTCACAAACAAAATTATGATCGGATCAATACGGGGAAAAGTTATTTTAAAGGATGGAAACTATTTATTGGTAGAAGCCAGCGGTGTTGGCTATAGAGTTTTAGTGTCTTCAAAAGTTTTATCAGAAAATAAAAATGAAGTCATGCTCTTTACTTATACTCATGTTAGGGAGGACGCATTGGATCTTTTTGGTTTCTCTGAAATAGCGGATCTTAAACTATTCGAGCTTTTAATTAGTGTTTCAGGGGTGGGCCCTAAGACTGGAATGTCGATTTTTTCGTTTGCGGATAGAAGTGGAGTGGTGGAAGCCGTACTAAAGGGGGACGTAGAGTTTTTTACGCAAGTTCCTCGTTTGGGTAAGAAAAATGCTCAAAAGATTATAATTGAGCTTAAAAATAAGCTTGGAGATGATAGCATATTTGATCTTTCCGGGAATGATTCTCCGGAAAATAATGAAATAATCTTAGCTCTTAAAGCTTTTGGATTTTCCACCAGGGAAGCACAGGAAGCGCTCAAGAATATTGATAAAGATGCTAAAACAACTGAAGAAAAAATTAAACTTTCTTTAAAATACTTAGGAAAATGACAGATAAGTCAAAAGTCAAAAACCAAAAGTCAAAAGTTTCTGAAGAAAATTCTGAAGAGGAGGTTTTATTTGTTTCGCTTAGAGCACGTGAATGGACTGAATTTTTTGGTCAAAGTAATTTAAAAAAATCTCTTCAAATTGCAATTTCAGCTGCTAAGAAAAGAAAAGAGCCAATAGAGCATGTTCTTTTATATGGACCTCCTGGTCTCGGAAAAACTACGATTTCCCATTTAATAGCGCGAGAAATGAATGTAAATATTAAAGTAACAAGTGGACCTGCTATTGAGAGGGCTGGAGATTTAGCTTCGATTTTAACAAACTTAGAAAAAGGGGACGTTCTGTTTATAGATGAAATTCATAGATTAAATAAATTAGTTGAAGAAACTTTATATCCGGCCATGGAGGATTATGCACTCGACATAGTGATAGGAAAAGGACCTAGCGCGAGAACATTACGTTTGGACCTGCCCCAATTTACAATAATTGGCGCAACTACCAGAATTGGATTGTTATCAGCACCTTTAAGGGATAGATTTGGAGTAGTTCACCGTCTAAATTTTTATACGCCGGTGGAATTAGAGGAAATAATAAGACGGGGTGCTTTAAAACTTAAAACTTCAATTGATCTTGATTCCATAAAAGAAATTTCAGTAAGGGCTAGGGGAACACCTCGCATAGCATTAAAACTTCTAAAAAGAGTAAGGGATTATGCTCAGGTTCATGGTGATGGAAAAATAAATAAAAATTTAACTCACGAATCTTTAAAAATGCTTGAAGTGGATTCGATGGGACTGGACAATAACGATGTCAGATATTTGAAAGCTTTAATTGAAAAACATAGTGGGGGACCAGTTGGGGTTGAAACTATGGCTTCAACTATTTCTGAAGATATATCAACCATTGAAGATGTGGTAGAGCCATATTTAATGCAAATTGGTTTTATAAAAAGATCGCCTCGCGGAAGAATGGCAACAAAAATTGCATATGAGCATTTAGGTCTTCCGTTTCAAGAGGATAAGAATAAATCTCAACAAAAACCCCTTTAATTATTTATACTATCAAATATTTTTTTCGAAATTTCGGCAATTGTATTTTTTGTTTCCTCTTCGTTTTCTCCAATGTCAGAAGTCATAACTCCTAAATAATAAACATTTTCTTCGGTTTGAATAATTCCCACATCATGGACAAATCCTTCTCCGTCTCCAGATTTGTGGGAAATCCTGGCCTCATCAGGTAAATTCTTTGCAAGCCTATCTTCAAAATCAGTATCCATCATAAATCCTAAAAGCTCTTTAGTTTTAGCGGGAGTTGTTATTTTTCCCTCGTAAATTCTTTGGAATAAAAGGCTCATGTCATAAACTGTAGTTTTATTATTTACCATGTCGGTTTGTGTCATTCCCCAGGAGTTAACTAACTCCTGGACTTTATCTTCGCCGACAGTTATTGAGATAACATGTGCTGCTGTATTATCAGAGTTTTTAAGGGCGAGTTTTGCAAGATTTTTCAAAGAATAAGTTTGTGGCATTTTTTGATAACGGATAGATCCGGTTCCATAATTCTGAGCATCATTTTCTTGAATAGTAATTCGATCATCAAGATTAATTTTTCCTTGATTGTCTAAATAGTAAAGCGCGGCAATTATTGGGAGTTTATTAACCGATGCTCCTGTTTGAATTTGATCTTGGGAAGCACCAAAAAATCTATCTGTCTTTAGATCTTTAAAATAATATGAGTAAAATCCTTTTTTGTCTTTTGTGATTTCTGCTATTTCTTTTTTTAGATCTGTTTCTTTGGTTTCTCTAGATAAATTTATTACAGGAAGAAAAGTTAGATGGCGGCCAAGCATGATAAAAAATACTGCAAATACAATGATCGCTGCAATACGCCGTTTATAATAATTAGAAGTTTGATTTGCTGAAAATTGATTTTCCAATACTTTATATATTATCAGTTTTTGGTCTATACTGGAGAGCCTCTGCGATGTGATTTGGTTTGATTTTTATTTCTCCCTCAAGATCAGCAATAGTACGCGAAACTTTTAGAATTTTATTATAAGACCGGGCTGAAAGATTTAATTTATTAACAGCCATTTTTAAAATTTCCAGTGAGTCATCGGATAACTCACAATATTTTTTAATTAATTTAGAATTCATTTCGCTGTTTGATACGATTGCATTTTTTCCGGTGGAGGACCCGCCTTTAGCGGAAAATCTTTTTGTTTGAATGTCCCGGGCGAGTTGCACACGCTTTCTAATTTCAGAAGATGAAGGCCCGGATTCGACTTTTTGCTCGGTTAGTTTTTCAACTTTTACAGCGGGGATGTCCAAATGCATATCAATTCTATCAAGCATAGGGCCTGAGATTTTTTTTTGATAGCGAAGTATTTCTGAAGTAGAATCCCGGCATTCGTGAGCTGGGTCCCCTAAGTATCCGCATGGACATGGGTTTTGGGCTGCAACCAAAATAAATTTTGCTGGAAAAGTAATTCTGCCTGAAGCGCGTGAAATTGTAACGAATCCGTCTTCCATGGGTTGTCTCATTGCCTCGAGCACATGACGGGGAAATTCGGGAAATTCATCTAAGAATAAGACGCCCCGGTGAGCAAGTGAGATTTCTCCGGGTTTTGGGATATTGCTTCCTCCGATTAAACCAATATGTGAAGTTGTATGGTGGGGAGAGCGGAAAGGCCTTTTAACAACAATTGTTTCCTTATCAAGTAATCCTGAAATGCTATATATTTTTGTAATTTCTATTGCTTCATCAAATGTAGGTTTTGGTAATATTGAAGAAAAAGTTCTGGCAAGAAGAGTTTTTCCAGCCCCGGGTGGACCTTTAAGTAAGATATTATGTCCTCCGGCCGCTGAGATTTCCATTGCTCTTTTTGCTTGCTCCTGTCCTTTTATATCTTTCATGTCAAATTCAAAATCTTCCTCGGTAATAGAATTAATAGAGGTTGGTTTCTGTTTTATAATTTTTGTTTTTCCGCTTAAATGATTGAGAAGTTCGTGTAAAGATGTAACAGGCATAATATCAACGCCTTTTATGATTGCCGCTTCTTTTGCGTTTTGGTGAGGAAGAAAAAAGGAAGTTAGCTTTTTTTCTTTTGCAAGAATTGCCTGAGGTAGTGCGCCGAAGGTATGTCTTAGTTTTCCTTCGAGAGAAAGTTCTCCCATAAATAAAAAGTATCCAATATTTGCTCTAATTTGTTCGTTTGCAATTAAGACTCCTAGGGCAATTGGAAGATCATAAAGCGCTCCTTCTTTCGGAAGATCAGCAGGTGCTAAATTTACAGTAATTCTTTTAGCAGGAAATTCAGCGCCAGTGTTTTTAATTGCACTTCTTACTCTCTCTTTAGCCTCCTCAACTGCTTTATCCCCAAGTCCGACAATTGTGAATGAGGGTAATCCTTGGCTGGCAATATCCACTTCTACTTCCACAGGAACTGCATTAAGTCCGATAATTGCCGAGGAATTAACCTTTGCAAGCATAGAAATATAGTATCACGGATTATTTAAATAATACCGCTTCGTTCAAATGCCACATTTATATTTTTAAGATAAAATTGAGGATCGAAAAGCACCTCAATTTCATCTGGTTTTAAAAGTTTTTTTATACTTAGATCATTTAATGCTAAATCTTTAAGCTCTTTTTTCCCATCAATTGATTTTTGTACAAGTTTTCTGACTAAATCATAAGCCTCTGTTCTTGAATATTTCCCAGTGTCAATCAAAGCATTTAACAAGCGGGAACTGTAAATTGCTCCGTGAGTCATGTTTAGATTTTCAAGCATTTTATCAGGGAAAACCTCCAAATTTTCAATAATAAAATTAGTTAATCGAGTGACATATGTAAGAGTTTCAAATAGATCAGGGAAGACATAGCGCTCGGTTGAAGAATGACTTATGTCTCTTTCTAATAAAGCTTTAGATACTTCAGACTCTTCGGTTATTTTGCTTCGAATTACCCTATCTAAGCCAATGATTCGTTCTGACAATTCAGGATTTCTTTTGTGCGGCATTGCGCTTGAGCCTGCGTGAGCCAATCCTTCAAATGGCTCGCGAACTTCCGAAATCTCAGTCATTGCTAAGTGTCTGATGTTTTCGGCGATTCGAGCAAGACTGCTGCTATTAGTTACCATTAACCCAACTACTTCAATATGTCTGTCTCTACTAATAATTTGGGTAGGGGCCTCATCTGGCTTGAGACCTAATTTTGTCAGCGATAAATTTTCTAGTTTTGGCTCAATATGTATATGGGTTCCAATTTCCCCAGAAAGTTTCCCAAATGCAATTATTTTTTTTGCACGATCAATTCTATCAATGCCGCGTTTTACTTCTGCATACCAACCTACGACTTGTCGGCCGAAAGTTTGAGGAATTGCATGTTGTCCATGAGTTCTTCCTATCTGGAGAGTCCCTTTATGTTTAATAGCAAGTTTTTTCAAAGATTTTTCTAAATCACTAAAGTCTTTTTCTGCGATATTTAATGATTCAATTATTTGTAAAGAAAGACTTGTATCTAAAACATCATTACTTGTATTTCCTAGATGAATAAAGTTTCCAATTTCAGGAGACAGACGATCCTGTATTCTTCGAAGCAATCTATTAGTTTCATGTCCTTTTCCTTCCTGAAGAAAAGTTATGTCTTTCGGAGTTAACTTTAAAGCAGATTTAATTAATTTTAGTTGCTTTGCTGTTGGCTTAGAGTATAATTCATAGCGAGCTTCGCACTGCGCTTCCCAAATTTTGACTTGTGTCTGGAAATATCCTTCTGGTTCCCAGAGTTTTACAATGTCAGGAACTTGTTCTGCGTAACGTATTGGTGCCGGCATAATTAATTTTTTATTGTCTTATTTCTTAAAACGAACTTTTCTATTATATCAACAACGCCATCTTCTTCAACGCTTGGAGCAATATAGTCTGCGATTGCTTTAAGTTCTTCCACCGCATTTCCCATAGCGATTTTCAATCCGCACGCCATCAGAAGAGGAAAGTCGTTGGTTCCATCACCAACACCTATCATGTCCTCTCTTTTAATTTCTAATTCTTTCTCTATCGCAACCACGCCATTTAATTTAGTAGCATTTACATGAGAGATGTTAAGGCCATATTTATTAGGATTTTTATGACGGCCTTTGTTGACACTAACGTTCGACAATTGATGTATCTTATCAATTATTTTATCTATTTTATTAGAATCATAAACCTCATCGGTAAATATCATATATGCTTTTTCTAATTTTTGTCCTTTTTTAAAATGTCCTTCTATAAGAGCTTTGTGGTCATATCTTTGCTTAACATAGAATTTTATATTTTCTTTGACTAAAATTTTAATGATAGACTTTGCATCGGCCAGATTTAGCGGTTGATCATAAATAACTTTTCCATCTGAAAGATTTACCACATTTGCTCCATTATTTACTATGGCGAAACCGGTTGTAATTTTTAATTTTTCTAAAATTTCTGTTATATATCCAAAAGATCTACCGGTTACAAGGCAGACTATTAATTTTTCTTGAGCTTTTTGTATTGCGATTTTTACGTTTTGTGATGGAAGAGCGAAATAGTCATATTCAACAATTGTCCCGTCAACGTCAA
>CAYILI010000065.1:0-6300 GCA_964364105.1 uncultured Gammaproteobacteria bacterium
CAAATATACAGCACCTTTTACTCAGGAAACAGATATTCTTTGTCCAAAAGACGGCGGGAAAATTGTAATTAAAAAAACCAAAAAGGGGAGAAGATTTTATGGATGTAGCAATTACCCAAATTGTGATTTTGCTGCTTGGAAATTAGAGGACATTAAGAAAAAATCAGAACCCACCACTACTGCGGTTTAGTTTGTTTTTATGCTAGTGACTATTTGATCGAAGACTGCTTCATTAAGTATTTCTCCTGAGTGTTCTACTTTAATAGCGTTGTTACCGTATTTTAAGAAAACATAAAGAGTTGGAATTCCTTTTTCCGCACCTTCTTTTATGGTCCCATACATTTTTACGCCTCCCGGAATTTCTTTTTCTTTTGGATTAACTAGGTTATTTCTGCCAGCTGTTACGGCTTGGTCGAAGTTTGAATTTGTTCCAAGGCGCCTAGTGTCAATATTTATACCTGCTTCGCTTGGAATACTGACTTCTTCTTTAGAAACTACATAATAGTTTTTTTCAAGCTCGTTTATTTTATAATCAGCTGGGTGTGAAAAACTAATTCCATTTTTTTCAAATTCAGTGGATCCAGGAATTGACTTTCTCTCGATCTGTTCTTTTTCTTTATCATTAATAAACTGCGGGTCATCTGCAGATTTATTTTTATTAAATATAAAAAATCCCAAGCCACCAATCGCAATTATCATAATTAATACGACTGGTATTAAAAGTTTTTTTAAGTTTTTAGGACTAGTATTAAGTTGATTATTATTTTGATTTTCCATCTAGCATAGTATTTCAGGCGAATCGAGCTTTTGTCAAATATGGTAGAATTTTCTAGTGATTATTGTAATTTCAAAAAAAGCTACAGAAGAAGAGTTGGAGAAAATGGCAGAGGATTTTGGGGGAGATTACATAAAAGTAGTGATTGATGTTTCAAGGAGTATTCTGGCAGGAGGAGGAGAAAGACATTTTGACGCTGAGCAAATTTTACTTAGTCAGGATTCAGATCAGGAAGATCTTTGGGGAGGAGGACTAGATCCAAAAACAAAAACAATTGATTATAATTCTATGATAAATCTTAGGCCAAAACAAAATCCGAGCCGCGATATTTTATCCTCCGAAATAAGAGCAAAATTTGATAAGATAATTAAAGAGTTGCTTCTATGAAAGAACTTCCGCTAGATATAATGGTAATGGATATTTCACAGAATTTGGCCAGGATTGGCAACTGGACAGCAGATTCATTTGATGAAAAAAAGAGTCTGATTGAACGGTTTTTAAAGCAAACCAGCGAATATGTTGAAAATTTGTCTGTAAGAAAAATGCCAAAAGACCTCGAAAATGTTTTTTTAAGATTTAAAAAGGAATTTGTAGATTTTAAGATTGAAGAGTTTGCAAAAAATAAAGATGAATGGGCAGAGAAAGCATTAACTTGGGCTAATATTCTTCAGCACCGAGCAAATCGGCTTAAAACTTCTTAAAATTATTTAGTGAATTTGCTTGTGCTGAGCTAGTCGAATTTGAAGGTGGTAATTATGCTATTGAGCTCTTTTAATTTATTTTGTTCAGAAAAATTATAAATTGTTTTTCCATTTTGAAAGAATATGTCTCTACAACTACTTGACTGACAACCAGTATGTGTAGCATCAAATCCAATTAAATTATCAATTGTTATATTTTCCCAAACTGCCCCTAGGCTGGCATCAAGTTTTGAATATTCTATTAAATCAGTATTCGGTGTTGACTCTTTTAAAGTAAGGGTAATATATGGACTTACATATCCTTGTACTGTTTCGCCAATATGGTTCTTAGTAGATAGCGGACCAATAACAATAGCAGTTGGTTTTTCTGCGTTTATTGCCCAGCCAGAAGGATATTTGAAAGAATAACCGTTTCCCGTATATGTTTTCCAATCTGCTGTAGGATCATAGACAACAGGATCTTTTGGAGGGATGGAAGGAATTGTTGGGTTTAGTTCTTTAAAAACTGAATTTTTACCCAGGGCAAATCCACCGATAAGAAATGCGATTAAAATAGAAAAAGCCACGAATCCCAGAAAGAATTTAGATTTGAAAATGTTTGTTTTTTTATTCTGCAAGGCGTGGCCTTGCGAGGCTAAATGGGCAGGGATTTCCAGTTCGGGTTTTGGTAAATCAGTAAGCGGTTTTGGTAAAAATTCTTCTGGCATTAGTTAAAAGTAAAATGATCGTCACTAATTGGATTAAAATCCTTCGTAAGTGGACCATAAACAAAATAAGAAATTTGCCATGTACTATTTTTATTTGTAACATAAAATCCGATCATGCTATCTAGGTTAGAATTTTGAAGCTTTTTGCCTTTATATATGGCAATTGCTTTGTTACCCTTTTGTTTACTATCAAAAAAAGTGTAAGGTCCATTTTGATCAAAAATTTCTTTAAGATAAGTTAGATATTGATCCTTAGGTACCATAGAAAATTCACCTTGAGTAGGACCATACCAATAACCGCTTTTTTTTGTACCCTTAGATTCGCCTTCGCAAATCGTTTGCACAATTCCCTCCGAGGTAGGATCACATTCGATTTCATCAATTCTTTGCAGACTAATTATTGCGTTAAAATCCTCATTTTTAACCGTATTAGATAAATTGTCTAGGAAATCATTAAAATCAGCTGAAGTAGAGGCTGAAGCTGGAGTTGGCTCTGGGGTAACTTCTTCTACGATTGGTGTTTCTTCTGGGGTTGGTGCGGGTTCATCACTTGTTATTATGTTTTTCCAAAAGAAAACTCCGACTGCCGCAAGAATTATAAGTAAAAGTACTACGACTGAAATTATTGGGAGTTTTGATTTAATTCCAGATCCTTTAGGTTTGACAACTAATCCATTTGATTCCTGTGCAGGTTGATTGGTATCGCTGGTTGGTGTTTGTATGGATGGTGGAGGAGAAGCTGCGGGTGGTGTTTGATCCAAAACTGAGGGAGTTTCTGCTGGCTTATCGTCGTCCATAGGTAGAGTATTTCAATTTTCTGCCTGTGTGTCAATGATTCGAAGATCCTGAAACTAGTTCAGGATGACAACATTATAATTTGATTATTCGGGACATGGACTAAATTCACAATTTGGACCGCTTCTGCCTACATAGCTTCCATCCGGGCAAAGTTTGGCTTCCATGGTGCATGCGACACCTTCCTCAGCGGGCGCAATTGTAGGAGTTACATATGTGACAGGAATATTTTCATATTTTAGACTCTCATCATGGAGAGTCGCGTAGGTCCAGAAAAGAGCTGCTGCAAATAAGAATAATACAAAAATTAAAAAGAAATGAACTTTATTTGAATAGTGATGGCCGCCGTGCCATCTTTCGGCTGAATTTTTTTCCATTAGATTCTGGTTGCCAAAACCACGAGAATAACAAGCACTGTTACTTGTCCTATTATTCCCCAAGGTTTGTCAAGTCTATTATCAAAAGTTTTTTGGAATTTATAGACGAGATTAAAAAAGATTGGTTTTTTAATCTTAAAGAAAACATAAGGAGCAGAGGCCCAATCAAGAAATTGAGCAGCAAAAACCATAACTAGGGCATAAGTCATATCTGTTTGGGGAAATAGGAAAATAATTAAAAGAATAGAAATTAGATAGCTGAAGATTACGTCTCCAACAGCTTCTACAACAAATCTGTTATTTGGTTTTTTATCTCTGTTAGTTCCAATATCCCAGTGGGGGAAGAGGTCACAAGCTATATGGGAAAGTACCGCCAGGGGGATTCCTATAATGGGATTTGGGATTGCCACGGCAATTACCGTTCCTACTACTGCATGTCCGGTCGCTGTCATATAAAAAGTATAAGGTATTAAGTATTCTGTATCAAGTATTTGAGAGAGTCCTTGACATATAGTAAGATTTATATCAATAATTAATTCAGATGAATAAGTTAATTATTCCTTTAATCATTTTTTTCTTTCTTTCTTTAACTCCTGCCGCACTTGCACAAAATAAAAATACATTTCCTGCTGTTTCAAATGGACCTGGATATATTCTTCCTGACAGCCCGCTTTATTTTATAGACAATTTGTATCAGGAAATTAAATTGGTAGTAGCCCTTACGCCTGAAAGAAGAGCCTTAGTGAGGAATGAAATTGTGGGAGAAAGAATGGCGGAACTCAGAGTCATGCACGCAAGAGGTAGTAGTCGCGGAATTTCTACCGTTTTATATGAACTTTCCAGAGAATCAAAAGAATTGGCGTTAGATCTTAAAGAAGCAGAGCTCGCCGGTCGGGATGTCACAAAAATTGCAAAATCCATAAACGATTCCTTGAGATTGAACAGGCAAGTTCTGGCCGCTGCTTCTTTGAATTCAAACGAAGAATTATCGCTTAAATTGGAATCAGCAAATGAATCACTTTTAATAGCAAAAGTAAATGTTGAAGATTATTTAAATCCGGTAGATCTTGAAGGAGCAGTGGATGAAGATTTGGAGGATGAGGTAGAGACAGCAGTGTTGGGAATTGAGACTCAAGCAGAAAATGCCGATAAAAAAATAGAAAAATTGGAGAAAAAAGCACAAAAGGAAGCGGATATTGAGGCTAAAAAAACGCTTCAGGAAGAAAAAGTAGAGGCTCAGAAAACAGCAGTAAGAGAAATGATTCAGAAAAAAAAGGAAGCACGCGAAAAAAGAAAAAAGATTCTTGAAGAGAGAAAGAAAAAATTTCAAGAAGCTAGAGAAGCACTTAAAAAATCAAAAGAAGCATCTAAGAAAATAAAAGAAGCTAAAAAATCCAGAGAAGAATTAAATAAGATTTCTCCGGTGCCTACTATTACAGTAGAGCAATAATTATTCTAATTCCTCGCGTTTATTAGCGGCAAATAAAAACCATTGTTCGAAAAATCCGATTGTTCCTTTAAAAGGTGCCTCGATTAAAAAGTCTATGACTAGAAGTAAAAAATTAATTTGAGAAATTCCCTCAGTTAGATTTCTTCCAACTTTTACAATTGGAATGAATAAAAAATCAAAGAAAGGTGTAAGAATACTTTGTTTTTTTGTCACTGTATAGATGTGAGCTGTTTGATAAATTCTATAAGAAAGAAAAGAAATTATAGCGATAAAGAAAATGAAAATCCCCTTGCTCAGAATATTGAAATCTAAAAGTCCCAAGATATACCAAATTCCACTAAAAGTTCCAATGATTGAAAGGAACCAGAGTAGGGAGAAAACATAATCATAAACAGTTTTTTTGCCTGTCTCTTTTAAGCTTACGGTTAGATTATGATTAAGTGATGGATTTTCTTCTGAAAGAAGTTTTTGAATGTCCTTAAAAATAATTTCAGAGTTTTCTTTAGAAGGAGTTCTGATGCTTAGTCCTACAATTACCATAATTAAAGGGGGGAGTGCAGTGTTAAGAATAATTGAAGTCCATTGAATCCCTCCTAAGAAGATACTTTCAAAAGTTCCCTCAACTGCTAATGCGAGAATGGCCTTGGTAAATAAAATAAAAATAAAACTTCGTACTATGGCAGTCTGAACTTTACTTCTAATTAAAGAATATTTATTATCGCAAGTTTCAAATACTAAATCTTTAAAAACATTTTCGTCTTTAACAATTTCTTTAATATTTCCTTTTTCGCGATTCAAAACATCAAAAAGAATTGAAAAAGATGGTGTCTTTTTCCTAATATGATTTGCGATTTTTTCTTTTTTAGGATAGGTAAGTTGTTTTCTAATTTCTTTGTACCCACCTTCAAAATTTCCTGCCACTTGTTCTAAATTACTATCGTTTAATTTTCCAAAAATTTCTCTAAAAAGTCTAAATCTAAGAAGTGCGATGTCGTCGCCACCGAAGACTTTTCTAATCGCGATATATACTTGAATGTCTCGAGTTTGTTCTGAGTCATCAGATATTTTTACAGTATCTTTTAAATTTTTAAACATGAAATTTGCAACAGCTGTTTTTTCTTTTGAAGGAATTAGGGTTTGGAGAATTTCGCAAGAAAGAATTTGAATAGTAAATTCATTTAGCTCTTCTCTTTTTATAATTTTTTTATTAGAAACTATATTTTTTAATTTGAGATGTAGGGAAATAGAATTTGCCAGTTCATTAACTATGGACTCAGGAACTGTCGCATTTGGGAGATAACCTGCCCAGATAAGTTCTCTAAGTAAATCTGTCGCCAAATCTTTAGAGTTTGGTTCCAGGAAAAGCATTCTTTTAAGCATGCGTTCAATTGCGCGGCGGGGAATTGTTTCTTCACTGCCATAATCCATAGCGGTTCTAAATTTTTCGTAGAAAGAGGCGACTTTAGAAATTAATTGATTAACGACAATCTTGGCA
>CAYILI010000066.1:0-6027 GCA_964364105.1 uncultured Gammaproteobacteria bacterium
CTCAGTGGTAGAGCAAGTCATTGGTAATGACTAGATCGTGGGTTCGATTCCCACAATCGGCTCACCTACTCTTTGATTTTACGCTTGGTTTTAGTTATAATTGTAACCTCATATGGCAAAAGGTGAACACAGACAGAATTTTGGTTTAAAATGCAGCGTTTGCAAAAACGTAAATTACATCACGCAAAGAAATAAAATTAACACAGAAGCTAAACTTCTTTTAAAGAAGTATTGTAAGAAATGCAGAAAAGTTACGGACCACAAGGAAATCGAAAAACTTAAGTAATTCCCCTTTCGCCGTTTGATTAAAGATTAATCCCAAAGTATAATGTGCTCATAGGGTTCTGAGGAGCGAAACAACGAAGGGATGTGGTGAAACGGCTACCCGCCTTGCAACGCTTGAGCGTAGCGATTGCGGGCAGGTCACAGCAAAAGCATACATAGGCCAGTAGTTAAATGGTATAACTGAGGTCTCCAAAACCTCTGTTGAGGGTTCGATTCCTTCCTGGCCTGCAAGACACTTCTGGGACAAAACTGCTTTTCTCAGTTCGAATCTGAGCATCCCTTCCAGGCACAATTCGATACCTTGCTTCGCACTAGTTTGTCATATTGAAATCATATTCAAATTTGTTAATAATAAACTTATATGTTATCCGATAATGACTTACAAAAAATAGGAAAACTCATGGATACAAGATTAAGACCAATTAAAAAAGATATAAAAAACTTGATTAGCTATCATGATGAATTTTACATAAAATTGCGAAAAAGAGTCGAAAAAATCGAGGACCACCTCCAAATCTGAGCGTCCCTGCGCGCAACCATCCTTCTAAATCTAACTCGCCCCAGGCAATCTATATTTATCTTGATGACGAGCATAAAATCTGCAATCAAAAATTCGCCGATCTTCTGGGCTATGAATCAGTTAATGAGTGGGTGGCAAACGAAACTCCGGTTGATGAAGTTTTTGTAGTCCACTTCATTAGCCCCGAGAACCAATAATCTCCTCTTGAATCCCATATCTCTAAATGTTATATTCTGCCTGTGCCAAGAAGCCTTGAACAAGGACCACCTCGCAGGCCGTCTGCGCTAAAAAGGGCCGTTCTCCCTCTCGCTCTTGGTATTGCTACAGCGGCAGCCGCTGGAGGCCAACATTTTTCTGACAGAAGATTCCACCCTGTTTCTAACACAGACCAAACCGCTTTTACTTCATACTACGGACACTTACCTTTAGATTTTCCAAATACCTCCATGGAAACTGGACAAATTGCTCATAATTTTAAGCCTGCTGCTGGATGGGGCGAAGAATACACAGAAGTTGATATTGGGTATTTGAATGAACAATTTCAGGAAATAAGAAATGCAGGCTTTGACGGAATAAAAATATCGTTTCATGGGATTAATGATGTTAGGGATAAAGGAAGTAGGATATACACTAGCGCAATGCAAAGATGCGATAGTAAATTTCCAGGCATTAAGTATAAATTACTTGTCGAAAGACTTGCAAACACTGAAGTAGATAATTCAGAGGTAATGTTGGATAAAATCATGGAGTACTTTTGGGAACATCACTTCAATAATCCACATTACTATTGGTCTCCCGAAGGCCCTGAAGTCGATTTCTTTACTGGAGACAATCAGGAGTGGGTTGATAATATTCAAGTTACAGAAATACTCTACAGGCTAGAGGAGGACTGGGGTATAAATGCTGTGAGAAGAAGTGCTTTTGGAGATAACATCGTAGCACTTGGCAGAAATAAATATGATTCTGAAATAGATGAATTTCATTACGGCTTTGAACCTCATCAGCTTCGGCCATCTGGACTGGACATCACAGAACATGAAGCAACAGTAACCGGAAGATATCGCAAATTACCACGTGGAATAATAAAAGAAGAAGATCATAAAATTATATTCTGGAATGCAGATAGAGCTAGACAAAATATTAGAGAGGCAAGAGATCCCGACCCAGATCCCAATTCTGACTCAAAAATAGTTGCAGAAACTTTTACCTGGAATTCATTTAATGAAGGTCCTGAATTCACATATTTTACAGGAGAGCAAGAAATGATCGATCTTCTAGGCGAAGAGCTTTACGATCCAGGAGATGACATTCTACATGGCACATTTCCTGCTCCCTGCACAAACCCCCAAGAATTCGATTTTAGTGTTGGCTCATCTAAAACCGGCGAAACAGTAATAGTCTCCTTCCCTACATCTTCTCCAACCCCTTTAAGAGAAGCTGCATAATCTAATTGGTATAATATGCTTTTCCTATGAAAGAAAGAATTAATTGGTTTGACGTTGCCCGTGGAATTGGAGTCTTACTCGTTATTTACGGCCATGGACTAGCTGCCACTCCCCTTCGCTATATAATTTATTCATTCCACATGCCTCTTTTCTTTTTCCTGTCAGGACTCGTTTTCCATAAAAGAAAAAATGAAAAATATTTATCAGTCTTAAAAAAAGATTTTAAAAGAATTTTAATTCCATATTTTATTTTCGCAGTTATTTCATTTAGTCTTTGGCTTTCAAATATTCCATTTAATAGAATTACCGAAGACTTATTAGCAAAACAAATCATTGGAATTTTTTATGGCAGCGGAAATAATGGATACTTGGCTATAAATATAGTTCTGTGGTTTTTGCCTTGTCTATTTATAGTCAAGCAGATTTTTTGGTTTATCTCTAAATTACCAGGCAAATTTATTATACTGTCACTTATTTTATTCTCAATACTGGGATATTCTTTTTATTTTTTTGCGCCTACTCTTAAGTTTCCATTTGGATTTGAATCTGCTCTAACTGGAGTCGTATTCTTTGGATTAGGATACTTATGGAATTTTGTGCCGGAGAAATACAATCAATTATTTAAAAAATATGCAATTTCCTTTCTCATTGGGTTAATATTAATCACGGTAATAATTTCTCTTTCTAATTTCAACCTATACGGACACCAGGTAGACTTAAGACTTAATAGACTTAATAATTATTTCCTTTTTTATCTTGCCGGAGTTAGCGGAATTCTAGCTGTAATCTCAATTAGTATTAAGGTAAATAAAAACAAGATTATGGAGTATTTAGGAAGAAATTCTTTACTTTTATTTGTCTGGCATCTTGTGGTTTTTTCCTATATTTCAGATTTTGTATTCCTATTTTTAACTTCAGAAGAAGTAATTGAGCTTAGAAATGTATACCTGGCACCTTTTTACTGCGTGGTTTCAATACTGGTAATTCTTACTATTTCAAAAACTATCAGAAAAACACAAAAACTAACTTCTGAAAAATTGCTTGCTTGAAAATTGATATAGTTTGATATATCATCCACGCATATGCTCAGAGAAGCTCTAGATTCTATACCAGAAGTTGAACTCCAGAGAGAGTTATTAATGGCAGTCAGTAAAATTACTGATGCTCATAGACTATCTCGCGAAGTTGTTGCAATGCAACCTATGACACTGCAAGACACTGCAATTGACACGCATGGTAATCTCTTAAAAAAACTTGCTGAATCTGCTACCGGAATAGCTCTTAGTGCTAGTAATTATAATAAATATGGTCCTGGACCCCACTATGTAGAAGTCGGAAGTGGGTATTGGTTCAATTTCGCTGGTCGAAAATTGGTTCAAAGAACCTGGAGACAAAATCGTTTGGGATTATATAGACCTGATTTTGAAAATGCCCCAGAAGCAACTGCTCGCGACTGGTATACATATGGAACACAGGTTGTTGATAATACTGTTTTAGCTTTTCAAAAAACACATCAGCTACCTAAAAACCTTAAGGATTCCGCAAGGCACGAATAGAAAAGCAGGATATTAAAGCAAGAGAAAAACCCAAAAGAACTCCACCCATCACGTCCGTTGTCCAATGTTCACCTAAGTAAACGCGGCTCAAAAACATAATAAAGTCAAAAGTCAAAATGCAAAAAACAAAAGTTATTTTTAAATTTCTACTTAATTTAGGACTTAACCAAATTACTATTAATAAAATTAATGAAACAAAAGCAGTTCTGGCAGAATGCCCCGAGGGATATGAAAAAAATTCGTGGGGAATATAAGACGTAGGGAAATGTACTGCTAATTTTGTCTTTAAAAACATTACAGGAGGACCCTGATGCTCTATCATTATCTTTCCGGCTAGCTCAATTACCCCGGTTAATACATAAAACATAAGAACAATTATCTTATTCTTAAGTTTGAATATAAACAGCGTTAGCAATAGAATCAAACTCGCAATTTCAGCGCTTCCTAATAAGCTAAACGAAGAAAATAATCCCACTATCCTTTCTGATAAAAAATCCTGGATTCTTACTGTAGTGTCAAAATCAAACTTAGTAAATAGATCCTCTGCCACTAAAAAACTAAGAAAAATAAATGAAGTAAAAAGAAGAAGACCTAAAATTTGAAGTTTTAAATTTGAAATTTTCATTGAAAATTAATAACTGAAAATTGAAAATTATTTAGATCAAAGATCTAAACTCTTGAGGTATTCTCTAAATTCTCCGTTTATCTCTGGATGCTCTAGTGCAAGATCAACTATGGTTTTCATATACTCCAATTTATTCCCAGTATCATAATATTTTCCGCCTTTTATCTCTGCTGCTAAAATTCTTTTCCCATCTGCTAGCATCAGTTTTAACGCATCGTTGTAATAAAACTCCTGTCCTGCTGAAAGATTTTCCAAAACCTGATCTAAGTAATTAAAAATATCCGGGGTAAAAATTGAGCCTGAAACTGTAGCTAAATCGGAAGGAGCATTTTCTTTTCCAGGCTTTTCAATAAGAACATCAGCTTCTATCACCCCATCTTCAATCATCTTTCCCCCAGCAAATCCGTATCTTTTATAATCTTCATCGCTTTTTGCTCTAATGCTTCCCATAACTGAGGAGCCATATCTCTCATATAAATCAATCATCTGCTTAAAACGTGAGGGACTTGCGACTATAAAATCGTCAGAAAAAGTGTATATAAACGGTTCATCTCCAATAATATGTCGCACGTTAATTAAAGGCGTACCATTTCCATATGGACCTTTTTGCCTAACATAAATGAAATTTGCAAGCTTAGAGATTTTTTCAACTTGTTCAAGAAGCGGTGCTTTTTTCTCTCCTCCGGCCTTCAAGTTTTCAACTAAATCTTTACTTGCAGCATCAAAATGATCTTCGATGGTTCTCTTGTGATATCCGGTTACCAAGATAATGTCTGTAATTCCTGCGTCCACTAACTCTTCCACTACGAATTGGATTACGGGTTTATCGACAAGAGGTAACATTTCCTTAGGCATGGCTTTAGTTTGAGGCAAAAATCTGGTTCCAAAACCAGCTGAGGGAATTACTGCTTTTCTTATTCTCTTCATATTCTGCTTTCAGTCTACAGACTACAGCTTTAAGCTTTTTATTAGAGCGTTAATTTTTATAACTAACTCGTTCGTCTGTTTATAGATTATATCAAAATCTTCTTTAGCAATATAGTTCTGGTCAAGTGAAATATAAAAACCAGTTATAAGCTCTTCGCAAGACCCAATGGCCATTCTTAAAAACCTTCTGAATTCAGGATCTGATTTTTTATCTGACCCTTCTGCTATATTAAGAGCAATTGAAACCGCTGCTCTCCTTATTTGATTTGTTAGTCCAAACCTTTCATCAGCTGGAAAAGATTTAGTAATTTTATAAACAGTACTTACAAGCTCTCTCGCATCTTGCCAAATCGTGAGTTTTTCAAATCTAAAAGACATATATACCGCTAATAGCATACTGACTACGGACAACAGTAGTCAATCTTTCGTATACCGCAGACTGTAAGCTATTTGCTATCAGCTGGTTCTGGGGTCTGTAGTCCGTTAGCCGTTAGCATTTTGGGCTTTACAAACATACCCAAAATCTGGTAAAATAATTGACATATCCGCCAAAAATGGGCGGATTTTAAATAGAATGGCAACTTCGCCTATTACCTTTACAAAACAAGCAGTTGACGAACTAAAAAAAGTTACTTGGCCTACAAGAGATGAGGTTATAAGATTAACTGT
>CAYILI010000067.1:0-5888 GCA_964364105.1 uncultured Gammaproteobacteria bacterium
ATAAAATCTGTTGAATTTTTCAAAAACCACTACATCCCCCTTTTTAGGTTTTGTAAAAATTAAAGGGAGAGAACTTACTAAAACATTATCTCCTTCTGAGTACGTAGGGGTCATTGAGTGCCCTGATATTTTAAAGCGGGAAAGAAACATTAACTTTGTACCACGATTTCTAGGCCAGTAGGATATGGTGCTCTTACTCTTTTTGACTCAAGTCCTTTTGATTTAAAGAATATTTCTGCAACCTGCATTACTGTTTCTAAAAGTTCTTTTGCGCTATCCATATCAATATTTTGTCTTACTTTAATAGAAAGGCTTGTTGCTTTTTCAAGGAGTTCTTTTAAATTGGCAAACTGTGAATAATGCTCTTCTTTAAAATAGTCATTTTGAAGCGTTCCAATCTCATCCTCCACCAAATGTCCGTGTTCTTCTTTAACATGAGTTAATCTTGCTATCTGAGAGGCAAACTGTCTTTTGGATTCAATATTATCTTCGTAATTTAATTCGCTGATCATTTGCGTCATTCTTATAATAGTATGCGCGGCGACTTGCGCCTGGTGTGGGTCATAAATTCCGCACGGAATATCACAGTGGGCGTATGCAGTTTTTTCCGGAAGCAAGTTAAAAACCGAGGTAAATCTCATCGTCAACTGATGATAAGAAACTCTTGTTTAAAAGTCAAGAAAAACTTAAGCAGATTATGGTAAATTAACATTTCTTGGTAGTGGTGCAACAGTGACCCCTCTACTAAGACTTAGGTCTTTAACTGGACTTTCAGGTTTCCCTTCATTCAACTCTATCCCATAAGTTTGAGCTATGGTATTTGCAGAGCCTATTATTTCTAAAAGTCTTTGTCTAATTTGAGCTTTTTCATCCCCAGAAGGATGATCTCTGAGGAGCGCATAAAACTCTTGACCATCCACGACATGAGAGATATCTTCAGCCGCATGAATCTGGGGAGTTTCCGTACCAAATCTTCTCATCCTTTCCTCCATGGAAAGCTCAACAAGAGGGGTGTCTAATTCTTGAGTTCTTACAGGGCCCACGGTTTGTGGTTCTGTTAATATTGTTCCAGCCATAGATCTGCCATCAAATCGATTAGTTGCGCCTTCGACTGCGGTCATAAATAAGTATTCACTCGTTTAACCCGAATTGTCAAGACTTATTTATTCTAGGAATTGCTGAAAATTCGGATTACATCTTAATTTTGATATTAAACTTACTGCAGCAAGCGACCTGGAAGCTACTTTACCTTCAGCATATGAGGGGTCTGAAAAAACAGTTTCCTCCTCTAGTGAGAGTGATGCCACTGATGCATGTAGCCCATCCTCTCTGTACGCGACTCCTTCTCTCTGAAAATACGGAGGCGGCAGTTGTTTTTCTCTGCAAAAAATTTCAAGAAGTTCACGACATAAAGTAGGATACCCTACTAGCAACTCATCAACCATCCGAAGGGTCTCTTTATCGTTTGTCGAAGTAAACAATATTGGCAAGATATCCCTCGGTCTAATTACTCCTCTTTCCACTCCCTCAAAAATCCAGCTGCGAATATCATTCACCCTACCATCACTTAATGCAACCTTTACTACTCTTCTAGGAACTAGCCCATTAAAATTTCCTCCATTATTTAGCGCGGCCCGGACTCTAGAATCCATTACTGCTTTTGTATATGCTCTCTTTTGTTCACCATTCATAAAATCTTTTGGTGAGGAATTAATATCCGAAGCTATCCAATCTATATCTTCTCTTGAATATCCAGGCGGTCTTCCTTCTACAAAATCCATAACTTGGCTTCCAGTTATCATATCCGCTCTTCTTCTATTTCCTGAGGTTGTATGCGCATACGGCTTATCTCTATCAAACCCCAATCCTGCATGACCATTAAATGCGCTTGAATAATATGCTGGCACATCCATTGCATCGTGTGATCTAAAAAGAATCGGGATACCATTTTTCGCTGAAAAATCTGCAATCGTCATATTGGCTTTAATCATAAGCTCCCTAATTATCATCATTGATGAATATGCTTCGCCCCAATTCATAAATCTTACTCTTCCTTCCTCTGAAACTTCTCTCATGTTCTGAAAATCATAAACTCCTCCTCTTGCTTGGGCAAATTTACTTGCTAAAGCAAAGGCAATTAAGATTCTTTCTCTTTCAGGATGCCTTGCGCCTTTAAGAACTTCATCTGCCTCTGGATATGTCATTGCATGTCTACTGGTAAATGCTGTCCGACGAATTTGAGGCTCCCCTAAATCCAGTCTTCGTCCAACTGGAATAGTAAGCGTGACAGCAGGTCTTACTACTCCTTCATTAAGACTTAACCTGTCCTCGGACAGAACTCTTGGAAGCATTGGATCATTTCCATGTTCCCCAAAATATCTACTAAATGATTTTTCCGCTACAGTCCTGTCTAATGCTCCACCAGGTTTTACAGCAAACGCAGTATCTGCTAAAGAAACATGGAGTAAAAGTCCTAATCCATCCGGCTCCACCTCAAGAGCGTCATCTCTATCTCTGGTTGAAATTCCATCAATTGTAAATCCTCCAACGTGAGGCCGTCCTGCTAAAAGCTCTGGGGTAATTACAAATTCTTCTGCTTCTCTTAATGCTTCTTCGGTAAAATAACTTCCAATTATTGGGAGGGCTCCCAGAGGACTTTCTGCGGAGAATAAGATATGCCCGTTTTGTCTAGGCAATCCATCAGGCTGCCCTGTCGGTCTTTCTACTACCACTAATTTATTAGTATAGATTGAAATAAATTAAAATCAAGACTTGCTTTAAGCTCTTGAAAATCAGGCGCAAAAAAGAAGCAAAGCTCCGTGACTAGGACTCGAACCTAGAACCTTTTCGTTAACAGCGAATTGCTCTACCATTGAGCTATCACGGAGCTTTGCTTCCGTAACATAAGATTTTACCATAAAGGATGAACCTAATCCAGCCTCATTTCTGATACAATTGCCTCATGAACATTGATTTAGATATATTAAATTATGCCTTTATCCATAAACCTCTTCTAATTGGCGGAAAAGCAATGGAATATTATGGTTTAAGAAAATCAGGAAATGATATTGATTTCGTTGTTACCGAAGAAGACTTAGTTAACTTAATTAAGCTTTATCCGGACAAAATAAAAGACTTGTCTGGAGACTTAGGTGTTTGTCCTTTTGAATTCGAAATATGGAAATCAATTTCTTATTTTACTTATGATCAGTTAAAACAAAATGCAGTAGAGCAAGAAAATTATTTAGTGATTTCACTTGAAAAATTATTATTCTTAAAATCATTAACACTAAATACAGATAAAGGACTTGAGGATGCAAAACTAATTGCAAATAAGATAATTGAAGAACAGTCTAAAAAATCTGACGAAATAAATAATCACAATAAGGGATTATTACAAAACTAAATTGGAGAATATTTTAAGATAATTTTTATAGTAATTATTTACAAAAGTCGCTTTCTTTTCCGTGTTCTCCATCAGATGACGGCAATGCTAATACTTTTTCTCTATTTTCAGGGGAAATCCAATCAAACCAACATACAGCATATTGATAAACCTCAGAGTTATAGTATTTACCCCAATCAGGATCTTCTGAAGCATGAAGAGTAGCCCAGTCTGATCTCTGAGATGCTTCGTTTTGCTTTCTATAATCATAAACGCCCCAATCAAGAAAAGTATTGTATCCTCCAAAAGTAGCTGGACCACCACGATTCAATCCCACTCCCGTTGCTATAACCTCTCCTTGTTTAACTTCAATCGCAGGACTCACCTGGGTAGTTCTGGAATCCAGTCCTTCGGGAAGAGGAAATTTTTCCGCAATTGCCTGGAATTTTGGAGAAAGAGTTAAAAGATGACCAAATCTATATCTAATTCCGCAAGAATGTTCAAAATCAAAAGTATATTGAATCTCCCCGTTTACAGGATACCTGGCTCCTGAAATTACTTTTGCGTCATATGGCGCAGTAACTGTAATCTCATCGGGTTTTTTCCCATCAAACCGGAACCCTCCATGAGCCTTATAATTTCCACCTCTTATTTGTCCAGGATAAAGAATAGATGTAGCGCTATTTATATCAATCGGCATTTTAAATACAAATGGATCAGGGCATGTTGTGGACTCTTGAGACATTTTCTTAGCAAGAGGAGGAGGAAGTATAGATGGATCACGTATTATTGCCAGAATTAAAAATAATATTAGTCCTAAAATAACTATTAAAATAATCTTTTTCATTTAATTACAAAAGTCACTTTTACTCCCGCTCATAAAATCTGCGGCAGGAAGAGATTTAATTTTTTCCTGATCTTCTTGTGGCAAGAATGGAAACGGACAGATAGCATAATGGTCCATAACTGGGTGCTTTTCCGCCCAGGCAGGATCTTGGGACACTTTATTCTTTTTTCGGAAATCAAAAACAGTCCAAGAAATAAAATTATTGTTATTTTTCGAAAGACCCACGGCTGTTGCCAGAACTTCACCTTGAGTAATTTTAACTGGCGGAGATACAGAAACAGAGCGACTATCATTATTTTTAGGCTTAGGCAGTGAATTTGCTATTTCTTGAAGTTTTGGAGAAATTGTTAACAAATGGTCGAACCTGTTCATAATTCCGCATGGTGATAAAATATCAAAAACATACTGAACCTCACCATCTACTAAAAAACGGGCTGCCATTATTATTTCTCCATCTATAGGTGCAGTGACTGTAATTTGGTCGTTTGGAACTTCGTCAAACCTAAACCCTCCAGTATTTTCATAGCCAATTGATCTCATCTGGCCCGGATATAGCACAGAAGTTGCTTGGTTTAAATCCGCAACTGAACCAAGCTGAATAGGCTCGGGACATTTAGGTATATTTCCTACTGCTTTCCAACCGTTTTCATCTTGAACCCAGCGCCCTGAAGAAGACTGGAGATTGTCCAGTGGGTTTTTATCTGAAAAATTATTCATAAATAAAAAAGCTACAACAGTAATCACAATAATTACCGAGAAAAAAACCCAAAGCTTTAATGTCTTCCCCATTTATTTTAGTTTATCAAAATATTTAAGCAAAGTATTCTCTTAGAGGTTCCCAGTAAAATTCATGCCATCCTTTTCTAATATCTTCCTCGAACTCCTCGGGAACACCTTTGTGTTCAAATTTAATTTCGCATCCATTTTGTTTTGAAGAAAAACGATAAGTTACTTTTGATATTATTCCATCAGGCCAATCAGACGCCCACCAGGTCTGCACTATTTCTTCCCCTGGTTTTAAAACAAGATTTTCTCCAGTTGCATAACCATCCCATACAGAAAATTTGCCACCTACTTTATTTTCTATCCTAGCTTTAGCTTGGGTAAACTCACTATGTTTTTTCTCATCCATCAATGCATCATAAACTTCATTTGGAGATGCCGGAATAAATATTTTTTGCTTAATCATGAAAAAATTATAGCAGTTCTACCTTAAATAAATTTCAAAGACTTAAAATAATTTAAGCGGACTCTTCTATATCCTGCTCTTATCAATTCGTGATAATCCGCATTTGATATAATTTCAAAATGCCAAAAGAACATCATGTTATTTACATACCTGGTTTAAAAGATCAAAAGAAAAGCTATGAGATGTTAATAAATAGATGGGCTTCATTTGGGATCGTACCACATGTACACAGAATGGGTTGGCATGATGGAGAATCATTTAGGCCGAAACTAAAAAGATTAGTTAGTGAAGTGAACGGATTCTTAGAAAATGGCGCAGTTGTATCTCTTGTTGGAAGCAGTGCTGGAGGAAGTGCAGCATTAAACACGCTTTTAGAACAACCTCAAATAAGCGGTGTGGTAAATCTTTCAGGGAGACTTAGGGCAGGGGAAAACGTATATCCAACGCTGGGATGGGCAGGAAGAAAT
>CAYILI010000068.1:0-5648 GCA_964364105.1 uncultured Gammaproteobacteria bacterium
ACGCCTTGTCGCCGGTGAGTTTCCCGATTGAATGACCGGTGGCTTCGCCGGAACTTGGGTTTGCTTTGTCTTTTAAAATTCGGGCCTGAAAAATAACCTGCCCATCCGCCTGTGTTGTTGGCTTGGTCTCCACAAGTCCGTTCGGGCATTCTTGGCGAAACTCTTTGAGCCGAGTGGGAACCGTTGCGTAGGCTTTCCCCTTAAGGTCTATGGTTTCCAATTTCTTGTTCATGGGTGGTGGTTAAGTGACGTAAACAGATTAGCGTTTATAGATTGGATTGTCAACAGCTTAACGCTTGACACTGTGCCGAGTGATTCCACAACCCTCCTTCCCATCTAGTGTGAGAGGGAGGGCAATGGAGGCGACCCCCTCCACGCTATGAAGAGTCGCCACATTGTCTTGAATTTCTCCAAGCGGTTGAGCTGAAACTCTAATCAGTTGGGAAAGCCCTCCCTTCTGCTGGACGTTACGGGAGTCGAACCCTCTTTCAGCTCATGCGTTTGGAAGCCACGGAGCAGGGTTTGATACCTGCAAGACAGACGGCCCATACATCAGTGCTTAGGGCTCAAAAGTCACTCCTTCCACAGGTAGTCTGATGAGCTGTGTGGTTTCGTTTGGCGTTGCTGTTTCGCCATCCGTGGCTGGTTGGTGCTGGGGGTAGAATTCGCACCTACTTGTAGTTTGCCATTTTTGCAGACGGACTTGAACCGCCACCCCAGCCTAATTTTAAAAGATCGATTAATTGTTTTTATGTTCATCCAATACATTCTCCCAATCGGGGCCAAACATATCTACAGGATCTTCTCCGTACATGGCTTTGAATTCATCTCTTGTCATAGTGTGGAGTTAAAGAGTGTGGGGATAGGAGTGCGCACCATCACAGGAGCCGCAAGCACATCCGTACTTAGAGGCTTCTTTGTAACAGGAGTCGCAAATATCGTCGTAGGCCGGAATGATAACGTCCTCGCAATCCTCGCAGTACTTGATGTCATCGCAATCGGCGCAGAAAACGTGGCCGGAAAGCTCCGAGAGCCGTTCTCGGCAAGTCCAGCAGAGGACAGGTGATTGAGCGATCATACGGTGTGGTTTAAGAACACCCACACTTTCCCATTAACACCTTTGATTGTCAACAGCTTCCCCTTGCACAACTTGCCGTTTCATTATCTGCGTAAAGGGTTTGCAGAACAAACGCTCAAGTTTCTTTTGGTTTTCTGGCCCAGGGATCCTACGCCAAGTGCCCAGCATCGAACACCACGAGGCAACCGTGGGGCGGGAAACTTTAAGTATGCCAGCCAAATCAGCCTGTGTGAGGCGGGGTTTATGTTTCCGCATCAAGTAGGGGAGTTTGTTTTCTAGGACAGTGTCACGCAATTTGTACGCCATTTTGATTAAATTTAGGGGTTTCGGATTTTTTGTGAGTCCGGTGGTAAAGAAAGGTTTTCATTTTCCCCAGGGAGTTCACGCGGGGGAAGGAGGCCTCGATGTCTTTCACCTCGTACTTGTTGAGAAGGGATACGGTCTCCACCTTGGCATCGGTGACGGTAAGACCCTGTTCGATTAGCCAACGGATCAGGACACGAGCTACTTTACTTTGTTTTGAATCGAGCATGCCGGAAGGATAATACTTAAACCTCAAATTGTCAACAGCCTACTAAGTACATACTACTAAGTAATACTATAATAATTCTTATTATTAGTTTCTTATTAATATAATAATATAAAACAGTTGTAGTAGAGGGCTGCGTTGTGCGGGATAAATTGTGCATAACTCTGCCCCTTTCCCAGAACGATAACACAGATTCTATTTTGTAAAGTGCATAACTTGTTAACAACTCAAAGAATTGAGTGGACTTTTGCACAGGACTTATACACAATTGCACAGGGTTTTATAGTATAACAACTTTTAAGATGCACACTTGTACTCAATGCAAATTCGCCCTCGAAGATTCCCAGTTCACCAAAGACCCGCGATTCAAAAATGGGCTGCGCCGCTGGTGTAAAGTTTGCACGAGAAGCCGAAGAGAACAAAGGCTCGGGATCCCAAAAGCATTAAGGCGAGCGAAAAGGACACCCGAGGAAAT
Source organism: uncultured Gammaproteobacteria bacterium (assembly GCA_964364105.1). Lineage (GTDB taxonomy): Bacteria > Patescibacteriota > Microgenomatia > Levybacterales > UBA12049 > 2-01-FULL-39-10-A. Next base: position 2,083 of record CAYILI010000068.1, read on the forward strand.
AAAGGAGTATCAGAAGCAGTACAGGGTAAAACGGCACGAGGAAATAAGAGGGAAGCAAAAGGAGTATAAAAGGTTGGCGTATCAAAATCCACTGACCAGGTTAAAAATGCTCGCGCGCGTAATGGCGAACACAGCTGTAAAGGCTGGGATCCTTAACAGGAGTGGCCAATGCCAGAAGTGTAAACGATTCGGAATCACACATCTTCATCACGAGGACTACGCCAAACCTTTGGATGTGATCGAGTTTTGCCGAAGTTGTCATGTGACAGCACATAAAGCCAGACAACAAAACTCCGCAATTGATCTTTCGACCAAAACGGAGTAATGTCGTTAGTGGTTTATTTCTAACCCACAAAGCATGACAGATTTACCCACCCAAGGCAACAGCGAATGGCTTTCTTTGAAGGAGGCTGCAAAGATCAGAGGCGTTTCCTCGAGCGCGATAGGGCAGCAATTAAGAGGACACCCCCTTATTCGTGAGAAGCATTATAAGGAAATTGGCAAAACAGGGTACGTATCCAGGGATGGACTTGCACTCCTTGAATTTAGGAAAGATGCGTTTAGGGGAAATCAACACATTGAGAAGCCCATGCTTCTTGATGACGCGAAGGTGGCTCAAGATAAAACGGCACTTGCGATGGCGGAATTTATGAAAGACCCCATCATTATCATGCGCATGGAGCAGATGAAGCTCGCCGAGCAAGTCAATGGATTGGTGCGTTTTCAGGAACAGTTCCAGCCGATGCTCGAAGACGCGACCCCCGTGGACATCACCGCATCGCAAAGACAATTCTTAAACGAAAGAGTCCGGAACCTCGCCATCAAGTCCGCGTTACCGTTCGGTACGGTCTGGGGCTGGGTTCACGATCACGTCGGCAAGAGGCCACTTGAGTCCTACGTTTTCGAGGACTACCCGATTGCGGCTAAGTTCCTGAAAAAGATTTACTCACAGTATCGCCTCGATTGGTAGTAGACAAAGTAGACAGCCATGAACCTACGCAAAGCTATACATATTTTGAGCAAGCTATACATTTGTGTTGTAATACCATTTCAGACATGGGAAAAACCCATGTCGAGATAACCAAAAAAACACCCGAAGGTGTCATTTGGTGAGCATCCGAAGATGATCAGTGTCTTGGAAATTCAGGTGGTTTCCCTCCATCAGTCCCGCAACGTGTGAGAGATTATCATTTCTTGTCAGGCGTGCGCAAGAGCAAATGTTCAAGCCGTCCTTTTAACTTTTCGGGGGCAAAGCGTTTAAGGATGGCAAAAGCGAGTCCGCCCAAGGCACTGCGCCCCACGGCGAACATGAATCCGATGGCCAAAGAGGTCAAATCCTTTTCCACCTCGCCCGAAAAAAGGGCTTGTAGATCAGTGTAGGTCAAAAGCCAAAACAGGACACCAAAGGCCGCGCCCCAGCTTTGAAGAAAGGATGCGATCTCTGAGCGTCCACGTTTAGTGTAGTAATGATTTAGTGCTTGGCATATTTTCATGGGTTTTTGGTAAGAGATAAAAAGCGTTCTAGGATGATGCCGAGTTCTCCAAAGGAAACTCCGGACTGACCATCACGTAAGGTTTGTGTGAGCTTCTGATCAGCGAGCCACTGTGCGCCCTTTTGCAAATAACCAATCTCCGTAGTCATTTGATGTAGCTCCTCAAGTTTTCTCAAATATTCTTCAGGAGGTATGTTGTACCCCTTGTAAGGAGAAAGCTCGTTGCGCACCATGTTTTCGTACCCCTTCCAAGGTGACTCGAAAATGATCTCGTAATGAACGTGGGGCGTGTCCGTAGCCGTTCCGGTGTTACCCGAAAGCGCAATGATATCTCCACGTTTTACTTTATCCCCCTTCTTAACCTTGGAAGCATTGAGGTGTGCGAAAACGTGAACTGCGCCGGCCAGATCGCGAACATAAAGAACATTACCCATTTGCTTTTGATTTCGGTATTCAAGCACCTCCCCCTCGCATGGACATGGGACAGGCGTATTGACTGGCATCAAGTAATCCTCGCCCGTGTGGCCACGGTCGGGGTCGTAGAATTTGCCATCTGCCGTAAAATGATAAGAACCGCGTTTACCTGGAAAGAAACTCATGGTTTAAAGGTTATAGAAATACAGCCCTCGATCTCATCGAGGAAGTCTTGTGTCTTCATAAAGAACAGCCCATCCTTGCCAAAATCTTTACCCCAGGAGTTCTCAATGATCACTCCGCGATTATTCACGCTTCCATCCCGCCAAAAATCCAGGAGAAACATCATGTGCATGTCACCGTCATGGATTCCAGTTTTCATAAACACCCCCTGCTTTGTGAGTTTTATTTTAGGTTTTTTCTTCATCAATTTGAATCCCACAATCACGCCTGTATAGGGCTTGCGCATGGCTGCGCGCGCGCGCGTAAGGAGAGTCGCTTTATCTTGTAGCGTGCGGATTCGTGGGTTGTAAAGCTCCTCGTAACTTGCCGCGAAGAGGCTCCCCATTGGAACCGTGCGCATCTTTCTTAGGATTTCACTTACCCGCATTCCCTCCCTTTCATCATCAAACGCCTCGTAAAATTTGTACACGTCCTCTTCAGAAACACGTGCCGTTGGAACAACTCGCTCACCGGCATTTAAAATGGCGAACCCTGTACATTTACCGCCCTTTTGAGCAAAGCGTTTATTCATTGGAGAGTTTGGTAAAGTTTAATGATCAGGCCAAGAAGCAAAAGGATTGCCGGCGCACCAACCGTGGTGATGATCATACCCAAAAACATGTTCCAAAACCTCTGATACTTCCCCTCCTTTTCCTGGGCCGTGTTTTGGGCCGTGAGCACCTCTTTTGACACGTAGTTTTTCTTCATGTCATCGAACTCACCCCTGATCATTGTTTCGATTCTGATGATGCTTGCTTGCATTTCAGTGTGGATAATTTTAGTGACGGCATCGGACTTTTCCAGTGCCTCGATCCGGCCATGATGATCCTTTCCTTGGTCTTTTAATTCCTCAATGTCTTTGGCCTGGCCTTTTGTGATTTCTTCAAGCCTGGTGATTTTTCTGTCCATAGGTGGTGGTGATAATTTTTCAAAATGGATATTGATTATTCGCCGATGGCTACCCACCTGATCTGTGTAGAACCAGCGGCAGACCCAGTATTGACCGTTCTGATTACGAATGTAGTATCCGTCACAGAATTACAAGTCAACGTGCTGTTTCCAGTCCCCCCACTATCCGCGATGCTGGCTTCAATTGCCCCACTATCAACACTTGCAGAACCCTCATAAATGAACCCATAGGCTGCGTTACCATTTATATAGTTAAGCGCGCCTCGATGACCATCTGCTCCAGCTCCAGAGCCTACCGTTTGCCCCATTAAAATCAAATGCTCGGCACGGAATCCTATGGTTATCGTTTCATCCTGAGTCCCAACGGTTGCCTGTGAAGTCCCTGCTCCATAGGCCATTTTTTTACCGAAAGTCAAAAGCAGTGACGTGGTTGAGAGAGCAAGACCGATCGGAATAGAGGTCGTCGTGGAAGGTGTCGAGGAAAGTGCCCCCGCCGTGTCAGATTGATAGTAAAATGTTCCAGCGGTA
>CAYILI010000069.1:0-5438 GCA_964364105.1 uncultured Gammaproteobacteria bacterium
AGTTAACATGTATTGCGCTTGATTTGTATCCTGATACTCATCAACTAAAATGTATTGGAATTTATCCTGATATTTTTTTAATACTTCTGGATTTTTGTTAAAAAGTTCAATTGTTTTTAAAATTAAATCATCAAAGTCTAGAGCATTATTCTCCTTAAGAATTATCTGGTAAATTGGATATATTTTTGCTACATTTTCCTGAAAATAACCCCGTGCTAAATTTAAATACTCGAGTTGATTGATTAATTGATTTTTTGCTTGAGAGATTGTGGACTGAACTGAATACGGCTTAAAATCTTTTGTTGAGATATTTGCTCGTTTCATAGCTTCTTTAATTGCATCCACGCTGTCAGATGAATCATAGATCGTAAACTTTTCAGAAAAGCCAATATATTTCCCTTCAATTCTAAGAATTCTCGCACAAAGAGAATGAAATGTTCCAATTAAAGGTTTATCAGGATTATCAGATAATTTCTGGATCCTTTCTTTCATCTCGGTAGCAGCTTTATTCGTAAAAGTTGTTAAGAGAATATTATCTGGAGAAATACCTCTATCAATTAGATAAGCAGTTCTATAGGTAAGTACTTTTGTTTTCCCTGAACCTGCACCAGCCAAAACTATATTTGCCCCTTCGGTAGAAACAACAGCTTCCTTTTGTTCTTTATTTAGGATAGAGAGATCAATTGCCATAGCCAAGTCCTACAGTAAATTTATTGAATTTTCTTTCAAGATAGAGCTCAGAATCTCTATACATGTAATCAAATAATTTAACAGAAGACTTATGACCTAGGCTAATACGATAGTGTGGTTTTTTTTGTTGAATCAAAAATGTCCCTATCTTACCGTTATAAGAATTATTAAGGAGCTGTTTAATATTCAAATAAAGGTATTCGCTCATAGTTTGACTTGCAGTATAAAAATATACTACAATCCTGCTTTTATATGAAATATTGCGTAAGCAAACAGAACCATCCCCGTCAAAATACCCTCTTATAAAATGTCTAATCAAGTTAGCAGGTATTTCTGGGGGAGTAAACGTTAGACTTTTTCGTTCAGTAATACTCAATTTTTGAAGATCATTAAAAATTGTTTGATCACAAATGCGGAGACTATAAGAGATTTTTCCATTGAATCTTTCTTTCTGATGAATGGGGCCATCATAACCTAGGGTCAATTTTATTTTTTCAATAATATCTTTGTCATCACTGGCAATATGTAAAACATGTGTTCTGCCGCTATGGCAAATATTTCCATCTGCTCCTATAAAACCTAAAACATAAGCCATTTTTGGAGACCAGATTTTAAAAAAATTTGAATTTACATTATGTTTTCTTATTTTTCCTTGGATAGGTAGAAATCTGATCTTAGATTGAATAGAGGACGAAGATCGGTTAATTTTAGTTCCCATCTGTTTATATGTGAGCTTTTTAATATTTGCTGACAAGAATTCAACTTCTTTTGCTGTCCATGGGTGGGAAAATTGATTTGGCATTATAGTATTATAACAAAGCTGCAGTATAGTTTAAATCTATTTATGTTCCTTATTTAGATCCTTGAGAATAAGATTGTCCATACTTTATAATGAGTCTTGGCCCATTGTATCACATGAAAAACAAACTCTTAGCTTTAAACTGGAAGTCAAATAAGACCAAAATTGAGGCTAAAGATTGGCTAGTAGAGACCTCCGGGATAGAAATTCCAGAGGGATTACAGGTAGTAGTTTTCCCTCCATTTACTCTTCTTGATGTAATGAACGGTTACGTTAGGGTTAACAGTCTTCCTTTAAAAATTGGGGCTCAAGACGTATCCCCGTTTGAAAAAGGGGCATATACGGGAGAAGTATCGGCAGAGCAGATTAAGGAGTTTTCAGAATATGTTTTGATAGGTCACTCAGAGAGAAGAAGTAATCTTAAGGAAGACGTTGAAATAATTTCTAAAAAAGTTGATCAAGCTTTGTCTCAAGGGCTAAAAGTGGTAGTTTGTGTTTCAAGTTTAGATGAGCTCTCAGGGCTAAAGCCAGAGGGGCTAGTGATAGCATATGAACCGATTGAAGCGATTGGTACAGGAAATGCAACAGATCCAACTGCAGTTGAAGAGATGGCGAAGAAAATTAAAAGTATGGGATTTAAAAATGTAATTTATGGGGGAAGTGTAAATTCTAAAAATATTAAAACATTTTTAGACCTTCCGTCAATTGGTGGGGCACTTGTTGGTGGAGAAAGCCTTGATCCAAAGTCTTTTGAAAGTCTAATAAGAAATGCTATTTAAAAAACTTTTCATTTTCCTGTTTTTCGTAGTAGTACTTGGTTTGGAGGTAATTATTAAAGGCGGAAATTTATCTCCCCTTCTTTTTCAGATTATTTTTAATAAAAATATAGATCTTAAAAAAACTGATCAGCATACAATTAACATTTTACTTTTAGGAATTGGTGGAGGAAAACATGAAGGACCAAATCTTTCAGATACACTTATTTTTGCAAGCCTAAATATTAAAGATTCAAAAGTAACCCTAGTTTCTTTGCCAAGGGACGTTTGGTCATTTGAAATTGACGGAAAAATAAATACAGCTTATGCTAAAGGAGAGCTTAAAAAAGAAGGCGGTGGACTGGTTCTGGCAAAATCTGTTGCAAGTAAAATTACTGGACAAAACATAGACTATGGAGTTGTTATTGATTTTTCAGGGTTTGTAAAAGCCGTGGATTTGGTAGGAGGACTAAATATTGAAGTCGAAAGAACATTTGATGATTATGAATATCCGATTACAGGAAGAGAAGATGATCCGTGTGACAATAAAGAAGAAGACCTTGATAAATTAGCAACCGCTTCTTCTCAGCTGGGAGTTTTCCCATGTCGCTATGAGCATCTGCATTTTGAAAAAGGAGTTAATCATATGGATGGAGAAACTGCTCTTAAATTTGTTAGGTCGCGTCATGCAAAAGGAGAGGAAGGAACTGATTTTGCGCGGTCCCAAAGACAGGAAAAGGTTATAAAAGCATTTATGGATAAGATATTTTCTCTTGAAATAATATTTAATCCTACGAAAATTGTTGGTCTTTATAATGCAGTAGGACAAAGTGTTGACACTGATATTGTGGACACAGAATTAGATGACTTTATAAAGCTTGCACAAAAATTCCAAAATGCGAAAACACAAAGTGTTGTGATTGATTATGGAGATCAGGAGAATGATAGAGGCGGGCTTTTAACTCATCCGCCAATTAGTGAAAAATATAATTTTGAATGGACTTTAGTTCCGAGAATTGGTGAAAGAGACTACTCTGAAATTCATGAATTTATAAGGTGTAGGTTAACTCAGGAGGAGTGTATCGTTTCTCAAATTCCTTAACGAATCTTATAAATTCTAGAAGTTCCTCTCGCGTAAATTAAGAATCCTAATTTAGAAAATTTCTCTTCAGATAATTTATATTTCTCTTTTTCCATTTCTCCAATATAGACATAGTAAATATCATATTTATCTATTATTCTTTTAGCAGTATAAATTTCATCAGTTTCATATAGTGCTCTTATATCATCGAATCTTTCGGATGGAATATCATAGGTTCCCCGCCAGAGCCATTCATGAACAGTCCAGCCGAGAATTGTAGGTAAGCCAGTGTTTGCGGAAATTCTTGCAAAATCTGTATAAGAATCTCCTTGTGCTTCAAGGATCACGGGCTGTCCTTTTATGTTTTGATTGATCCAAATTATTGCGTCGTGATCTCCAAGTTTAAGAGTTTTAAGATAATTTGTTCCGTGTAGTCCTTTATAGGTTTTAAGATCTCCATATCCTGATGGGACTGCAAAGTACGGATAAATGGAAACAACAAAAAGTAAAATAAAACCAATTAAATAAAATATTAATACAGATATTTTTGAAAAACTTGACTTGAAGTTGGTTTTGAAAGAAAGAAGTAACCTGAAGAGTATATAGATACTTGAAAAAGAGAGCATTATGAAGGCTTGATAAGCTAGTTTAAACATCGTGTTTGCCCGGAAGTGCCCGGTATAAATATCTTTAAGATAAATTATTTCTGGAGCTATTAATAAAAGAATTGAAAATACGGAAATTACTCCTACGAAAATATCTGCTGGAATTATTTTTTTATTTCTTATAAAAACAAAAAATCCTAGAAGCATAAAAACAAAAAATCCATAAAGTATTCCTAATTGCCAGAATGGAGAATGTTGACATTGACCTGTCTCAAAAACAAAAAACCCAACACTTTTCATGTCGAGTAAAAGTTTTGGCGCACAGTTAATGCCTATCTCAGAAGCAAAAGGAGTAAAATTCATGCTAAAAACAAAAGTAAACACGAAAAAGAGGGATCCGATTATTGGTATATATCTAATTGATCTTAAAAAAGAATTTATAAATCTCTTTAAAAAGCTTTTATTTTTATTGTTAATAAATTCTAAAACAAAAAGTATATTAATAAATAAACCAATATAAATAAGCCCGTCCCATGCATTTGTCATGTATGCAATTGAAATAAAGAATGATGCGAAGATTAATAGCGGAATTTTTATTTTGTTTTGTAGGAACATCAGGAGTGCAAAGGCAATTAACGTAATAACTATTGGAATATCTAAAACATGTCCGTGTAAATCAGCTACGACAAACGAGTAAGAGGGGAATTCGTGAATTGTGTGATAAATAAATCTTGTAGCATTTGGATACCAATAAGCATTTGGGAAAGTAAAAATAGATAAAGGTAATTCCCAAAAAGGAACGGGCGATTCACCATTATAGTTTTTAAAAAGTGAAAATATGGTTTGCAGATTTCCTGAAAGAGAGACAACATAAGCGAAAAGAAAACCGAAAATAAATGTTTTCTTAAGAGATATTTTCTTAATTTGTTGAATTAGATTAATTCCTATTGAAAAGGAAAGGGTAAAAGTAAATGCAAAGATAGTCGCAATCATTAGGTTGAATGTTATAAAAGAAGGAATTTGAGAGATTTTTGTCAGGACTGCAGTAAAAAGATGACCAAAATAATAGTAGTTTATGGATAGAGGAGTAAGCCACATATCACGCGGAGGAAAGTATTCTGATCTAAGAATCGAATTTATAAATCCATAATCCATAAATTTTTCAAGGTCATGAATATCAGGTTGATGTGCTCTAACATAAGACCATGCAATAAGCGTAGCAAGAAAAATTATCTCTTCAAATAAAAATATTTTTAAATACTTTTTAAAATTAAAATTTTCTTTTCTAAGAAAAAATAAAGAAATTGAAGCACACAGAAACCAAACGATAAAGATGTTTAGCGTAGTAAATTTTAGTAAATGGAATGTTCCCAAAGCATAAATAAGATAGGTGACCAGAACAAGTCCAATTACTTTTGAGAAAATATACCCCTTATCGATAAAAGAGTTGAATATTTTTGAAGTAGTGGTAAAAAAGTAATTCCTAAAAAGAAAAAAACTAGCCACCA
>CAYILI010000070.1:0-5375 GCA_964364105.1 uncultured Gammaproteobacteria bacterium
CGCTGGAGGTAGAGGCAGGAGAGAAGGAGAGTGTAGTAGTGGCTGATGCTTGAGTTCTGGTTTCCTGTTTTTCTTTTACCGCAAAAAGTACCAGAGGAAGGGCGACGATCTGAATTGCGATAGTAGCTAAAATCAGCTTATGTTTTAGAAAATGCTCCATACAACTACAGTATGAAATATACCTAGCTTTGTCAATCAGTCTAATCTCCTGTTACAACTGAGAGTTCTCTTAAGAATAGTGTGTGATCATCCTGATTAACTTTTCCATCATCAGAAATATCAGCTTTTGATTTCTTAGAAAGGTCACTACAGTTTTTTGGGGGCAGCAAATCGCTGTAACAATCAAGGATTATACTGTAATCAAGAACACTTAGTGTTCCATCTCCATTTGAATCTCCAGCGATAAGCGTTGCTTCGGGCATTTCTATGATGGTTCCTTTTTTAATTTCAATTATTCTACTAAGCTGTCTTCTTAAGTATCTGCCTGTCTTAATCTTAATTAAGTAGTTTCCTTCAGTAACACTAGAATCAAGAACTATGGAGCCCGAGAAGTATCCACTTCCAGCTCCATACACTATATTTCCTTGCACTGTTTTTGCTAGAGCGCCATTTAAATCATAGAGTTCAACTGTTAATATTCTTGTTGGAGTAATAGGATTAGTATTTCCTGTGATATTTGGATTTGTATTATCTCCGCCAATTCCTATCCCATGAAGCTTTACGCTCGCAAATTTTAATGCAGTAGTTCCTGCAGATATTGTAGGAGTTGGAGTTCCTGTTGGTATGCGTGTTGGTGTAGGTGTAATAATTCTGGTTGGAGTAGGGGTTGGTTTTTTTGTAGGCGTTGGAGATGGGGTTTTTGTGGGAGTGTTCGTTGGTTTTGGAGATGGAGTTAGGGTGGGTTTGGAAGTTGGCGTAAGGGTTTTGGTAGGAGAAATAATTTGCGATAATACTGGTGTCGGTGTATTTACAGTAGCAGGATTTGATTCATATTCGGGATTAAATTTACCCATAAATTTTGCTTGGGCAGCAAAGTTGCCATATTTGGGTCTTAAATCTACGCCTTGAGTGGTTACTGCAGGATTGTCTGATTTACCAGAAAGTCTCCAATTAATTCCTGGTTCTGCACTTACGCCAAATAAATAATTCACATCAACGTCAAAATAAATTATTCCCGATAGATCTGGATATGTATTATAAATTGCACCAAAATCTAATTTTTCAGCACGCAATGTATTGTTAACCAACAAGCCTGTTTCTCCAACTATGATAGGCTTAGTAGAAAGAGACGTTCTGCTTCCTGTTACCACTTCCCGTATATTTCCGATAGGTCCAGCATAAACTGACGATAATGCAGGATTACTAGTGGTTCTAGCAGGATTCCAGTTATATGTATCAAATCCTACATAATCGACATAACTCCTGCCTGGATAAAAACGTTTCATATAAGTAACGCCTCCTTCATTTCCTCCGGGGCACCAGAAAAATTTAACATTTGGCGCAATTGGTTTTATTACGTTGTAAATATGTCTCCATGCAGTTACATAATTTTCAGGCGTGTTTCCGACGTCATAATAATTCAGCCCGTTTACATTAGCGTTATAGGGTGACCAGGGAAACCAATTCCCGTTCATTTCCCAGGCATATCTTAGAATCACAGGTTTACCATATGCTTTAGCTGAATTTGCCCATTCGATAAAATAAGCATCAAATGATCCATTTGCGATAGATTGATTACTGTATTTTTGAGCGCTTTGTTGTGTGCCTCCGTTTATAGTCATGTCAGGACCAACGGGAATCATAAAAATCATTGGAGTAATACCTTTTGAATGGAGATAATTTAAAAGTTTTTGATTTGGGAATTTAGATCTCGATCCATATCGCCAATTCCCTTCAGAAAAATCTGTCCAAATTGAATAGGAAGCTGGATATTTGCCAACCCCGCCAGAAGATACAGGGGAAGCGAATTTTTCTATTTCCGCAATTGCTGAATCGGTATTAATGTCTTTACTGGCTCTGCCATACGGAAGTGAGATGCCTAAAATCATATGGTCTCTTGTAATAGCGGCTCTCCCTCTTGTTTCTTGCTGTTTTTTTGCAGCAATAAGAAAGATTGGTAGTAAAAGTATTTGAAGGATAATAAAGCCTATTAATATTTTTCTTCCATTTATATGCATAGCTTAAGCATAGAAAAGAGAAGGCAGGAAGTCAATTTAGCTTGTTTATTTGCGGGATCCCTTTGATGTTTTAAAGATTTTTATATATGCGGGAGAGGTGGTTGAAAGCACATTTTCGCTGCTTGTGTCATTTAGGGCAACAGATGAAATTGATGTGTTAACCCCGAAAGAAACCAGTGTTTGACTTGAGTTGGCAATAGTGTCGAAATTCAAAGTCGCAACTCGGTTGATTTGACCGACAGCTTTTGAAAGATCAGGGCCCACAGATAAAACTACCTGAATTTTTCCGTCAGAATATACCGGTCCTTCTATTATTGCGGGAAAAATTGTTTGATTAATGGATAGCGGATTAGCTTCGGAAGGTCTGAGTTTTGTCGGGTCATAAGTAATCTCAACTTTTATTGAAGAGACTAGATTTACACCTGGATTTACCATTAGATCCAGACTCAGAGGTTCTCCCACTTTTTTTATAATCGGGGTAGAAGATGTAGTGGAGGGGATAAAAGAAAGGGTGGTTGATGCTTGAGCTCTTCCTCTTATTTCTTGCTGTTGCTGCATTATTACAACAACAAGCGGGAGAGTCACAATCATTATTGCCAATGCAAATGCGAAATATTTATGCTTGAAAATTGCCGACATAAAATCAGCTTAGATTATCACATCCAGGATGTCAATATTTTATAATATAGCTATCTGCAGCAGAGGCAATAGATCTAATAGCTGTTGCTTCGAGACCTGTTCTTGTTTGTGTGGCTCTTTGGTAGGCTTGACCTAGAATTTCGGCAGCTCTTCTTCTATAAGCTTCGACATCAGGTCTCATTTTTAGGCTTGGATTCTGATTCCTGGACTCATCGTGCTTTTGAGAGTTATGTTTCTAATTCTGCCCCTTTTAACTGCAGCAATAATTGTCTTAATATTTTCTTCTAGCTGTTTATCTTCAAAAGAAGTTTTCCCAACACTTAAATGAATGATTGGAAGTTTACTTTCTGTCTTAAAACCAATCTGACCCCCTTGGAATTTTTTCGCAGCCTCTTCTGGATTCTGGGAAATTGTTCCATTTTTTGGATTTGGCATAAGACCTTTTGGTCCTAGGACTCTAGCAACACGAGCTAGTTTTGGCATCATGTCAGGACTTGCGATTAAAATATCAAAATTTATTTTTCCCTGCCTGCCGGCAGGCAGGCCTTTTTCTATCTGTTCGATAAGTTCGTCTGTTGCTACCGCGACTCTAATTTCTTTTCCTGTTCCGTGTGGAAGTTTTACAGTTCCGTTAATTCCTGCTTCTGTTGTATTAATATGAAGTTCTACTGTTTCATCAAATTTAGCAATTTTAACTTTTCTTAAAAGTTCAATTCCCTCTGTTAGGGAATAGACTTTATTTTTTTCAATTTCCATAATCTTAGCTTTATATGCAACGGATCTAACTTTTTTCTTAATAAACTTTTCTTTTTTCTTTTTTCCTCCAGAGGAGGATTTTGTTTTTTCCGGAATATCTGAATTTTTCGCAGCTTCTGTTTGTGCTGTAGAGTTGGTTTGATCGTTGACATCAGATGATTCAGAATTCTGCTCTACAGAATCTTCGCGTGTCTGTCCGCCATCGTCTGCGACATCAGTCGCTGACAGGCGGGCTTTTTTTTCAGCCTTTTTTGCTTCCATTTCAGCTTTATCTTTTGCTTCCTGTTCTTCGTCTCCAAATGTTTTTACTCTAATTTTCCCCATTATTCTACTTTTACCCCCATACTTCTTGCTGTTCCTTTTACAATACTTACTGCTTGAGGAAGGTCTGCTGTATTAAGATCTTCCATTTTTGTATTTGCAATTTCTTCAGCTTGAGATTTTGTGAGAGTTGCTGCAACTTCTTTTCCTGGATTATTTGCGCCGCCTCTTCCAATAGCTTTTTTAATTAGTTCAGACATAGGTGGTTTTTTAGTTATGAAAGAAAAAGTTCTATCTTCATAAACTGTAATAACTGCTGGAATAATATTTCCTTTTTGGTCAGCAGTGCGCTCATTAAAAGCCTGCACGAATTCCATAATAGGAAGTCCGTGAGGACCTAATGCAGTTCCAACAGGTGGCGCAGGTGTAGCTGCTCCCGCAGGAATATTAATTTTTATAATTGTTTTTATCTTTTTAGCCATATTTCTCCTTTCAGTCGCAAATTCCAAAATCTAATATCTAAATCCTAAATTTTTGCATTTTGGTCATTTGAGTTTGTTTAGAATTTAGAAATTAGTGCTTAGAGCTTACGATTATAGTTTATTTACTTGTAAAAAGTCTAGTTCAACTGGTGTTTCGCGTCCAAAGATTGACACAAGTACTTTAAGTTTTCCTTTAGCTTCATCGATATCATCAATTGTTCCTAAGAAATCTGAGAAAGGTCCATCGACTATCTTTACAGCTTCACCAATTGTAAATGCAGTCTTGTAAAGTGGTTCTTCAGCGTCCATAAACTTTTGAATAGCTTCAACTTCTTTTTCTGAAATTGGAGTTGGTTTGTTTCCAGCACCTATAAATGCAGTTACTCCCTGAGTGGTTCTGATAAGTAGCCATGACTCATCATCAAGAATCATCTTTACGAGAACGTATCCTGGGAATATTTTTTCCTTAACTGTTTCTTTTTTACCCTGAGAAACTTTAATAGTGTTTCTTGTAGGAACAATAATGTCGAAAATTCTGGTTTCAAATCCTAAAGACTGAACTCTTTGTTTTATAGATTTAGCTACTTTATTTTCATGTCCAGAATAAGTGTGGACGATATACCATCTGGCATTAACATTATCACTAGCGTTTAAAATTTGCTTTGCTTTTTCAAGTTCTTCTTCCGGGTTTTCAACTGGAGTCATCTCTGTATCTTCTTTAATTTGTTTTTCTGTTAATCCTTCCACTTTCGCTGAAGTTTCCACCGACGCTGAAGCTTTGGCGGACAGGTCGGCGGACAAGTCTGTTTCTTCCGCGTTAATTTCGGCTTCCTCTAAAGCTTCTTCTTTTTCTTCCGCCTTCGCAGTTTCCACTGCTTCGGTGGACAAGTCAATCTGATCTCGTTTTTGATTTTTATCGTCCATAAATTCTGCTTTCCGCTTTCAGTCCTCGGTCTACAGCTGTAGTCCGTAGTCTGTTTGCTATCGACTAAGTAATGTTTCTAATGTTTTTGTAAGAGCAAAGTCAATTCCTCCAAGGAAAAGACCTACTACTACGCTT
>CAYILI010000071.1:0-5374 GCA_964364105.1 uncultured Gammaproteobacteria bacterium
GATGCACTCATTAAACTTTTCATGCACAAATCTGCGAATTGACGACTGGGGATTACATGAGGTTTAGTTTTTTTAAGAATTCTTCACCTTTTTCGTATCCATTTTTAAAATCTTTATAGCTCATCGGTTTTTTCCCCTCAACATGAATAAAATTCATAGGATGAAGTTTAATTATTAATTCTTTATCCGTAAGTTTGAACCGGGTCCAGACACCGGGCCAGGGACTTAGCGCATTTATCATTTTCTCAAGCTTTCTTTTTTCAGGAGGATTATCTAAATCTATAAATCCATCTTCTTTCTTCAATATATTTGTGTAAGTAGCTTTGTCGTCATTTTGGGGTTCTAAATTCAATTTTCCATCTACATATTCTGTAATTAGATCCGGAAGAATTTCACCTGCTCTAGTAAATAGATTATTCAGTAATTTTTCTGTAAAATCGTCGGGTTTTATATCATATTCTTCTTGATAAAGTATCGGGCCGTGATCGAGTTCTTCATCAATTTTTATAATAGAAATTCCCGTAACGCTGTCGCCATTAAGAAGCGCAGTCTGAACTGGAGTAGGGCCTCTATATAGGGGTAGAAGTGAAGGGTGAACATTTAAAATTCCGTGAGGGAAAATGTCCATGAGTTCTTGAGGAATTATAAGTCCGAAATCTGCAACAACTCCCAAATCTGGCTCCAGATCTTTTATGGCCTTAACTAAATTTGAATCAATTTTTAAAACCTGAGCATAGGGACATCCTTCAGCTTTTGCAAAATTAACTATGCCAGCATCAGTAGTAACTACGAGTTTGAGTTCAAAATTTTCATCAAGCTCCCTAAGAATGCTATGGATATGACGCGAGCCAAAAAATACAATGCGCAATTGACGATTGATAGTTGATGATTGATTAATTTTCATTGATTAATTTTGGATTTAGCAGTTTTAATTGATGACACAAAAATTTTTAATAATGATGTAGATTCCTCAATTAAGCTGTCAATTTGCTTAACGTAACTGGGATTTGCCTTTTTAATAACCTCTAACCAATAAATAGTTTCGCTTGCTTCTTTTCTGGAAATATTAAGCGAATGAATAAATTCCACTCGAGAATGAGCATACATTGCCTCAGAGTAATTAGCGCCAATAGAAGAGGCTGATCGAATTATTTGTTTAAAAAAAACATCATTTTCCGCCGATTTTGGCAACTTTCTGATTATCGTTAAGACATCAATGGTAAATTGAATAGCTCGTTCTTTAAGAAGTTCGGGTTCTTTCATTTGTCAATTATAAATTATCAATTATCATTAAACTGAGATTTCTTCGAATTCGTCCTGACCTTTTTCATCTTTGCTAGATTTATAGAGTGCGCCTCTTTGCTCTAAAACTCTTTTTGGAAAAAGAATTCCATTTAAATGGTCTACTTCATGCTGGACAATTGTGGCCATAAAACCTGTGAATCTTTTTGTTTTTTTTCTTCCTAAATGATCATAATAAGAAAGCGTCACTCCTGGAGATCTTTTAACAACTCCCCAAATGCTTGGAAGTGAAAGACAGCCCTCTAATTTTTTAGCTTTTTTTTCATCTTTTGGAGTGTTTTTTGGGATAGGATCTGATTTTATGATTTTAGGATTTATAAAAACAGAAATTTCTGCATTGTCAGATGGTTTGGTTATGAACATTGAAATTCCTCGCCCGATCTGGGGAGCTGCGAGTCCGACGCCTTTAGGGTCAGAGGCTTCAAGGAGCGCATTTTCCATCTCTTTTAAAATCGCAGGCAAAAATTTGTCATTTTTTTCAAAGACATATTCTGAAGCAATTTTGCTTAAAACTGGATGCGGTGCGGATACAATTTGAGCCATATTTCTAAAAACCGGTTCTGGAAATTATAGCATAATGCAGGGCTAGATTATATTTATTTTTGCCATTCGTCGAAGTAAGCTTTAGCTTGGGGATCGTTTGGATTAATATTTTTTAGAATATAGTCCATCTCAGCAATCGCTTTTTGGCGATATGTTTCATCTTTTACCGCTCCATTTTGGTCAACTCCTAAATCATGATAGAAGAGTCCGAGTGCGAAATGCGCCTCAGAGTACTGAGGTCTGTATTTAACTGTTTGCTCTAACACTTCAACTGCTTTTTTAGAATCACCATTTTGTCCATATAAAACTCCTAAGTTGTAAAGAATGCTTGCATCAGTTGGTGCAAGAAGAACTGTTTGTTGAATAGCAGCTAAAGCTTGTGGATAGAATGAGGGATCTAGACGAGCAAGTGTATAAAGAACTCTAACTCTGGTTTTCCAGAAAACTACATTATTTGGGTGCTCCTTAACTAATTTTTCAGAAGTAGCAAGGGACTCTGTCGCAAGCTGCTGGATAACTTGTGCCGATTCACTTCCTGCTTGTGTCGCAAGTGTTGCAGCTAAATTGGCGTCATTTATGGCAACTTCATTAAAGAAAACAGGTTCTTTGCGAGTTTTTATTGCAGATTGTAGTAGAGGATAGGCGGTTTGAAAATCTCCAGCTTGATTATAATTAAATCCGAGCGCGTATCTAGTATCAGCCACCCAGAACCTAATTAACATAAATATTAAAAATATTGCCAATGCGCCAAGTCCTAAAATTCCACCCCATTGAGAATATGAAACATATGGAATTTTAGGAAGAGGCGGTTCTTTTATGTTTGAAGCCAAATTAATTAAGAAAAGAATAAATGCTGGGATTAGGAATAAATAGATATTTGTAATGACAACTGAAAAACCGAAGAAATTTACGATTAACATGGAAATTATTGAAGCGACCAAAGCAAGAAGCATTGGATCTTTGTGATCCCATTTTGTAGACGCAGAAAAATTTCCAACATATGGAATAGTTTTAACTTTTTTATTGAATAGACTTAGGCCAGCGGCCGCGAAAAATAAAATAATAAATGCAGCATAGGAAAGGAATCCAAAAGCGCCAGTTGTAACCAGATAATTTATGTATTCGTTGTGAGCTTTGTTGTAAAGAAAATTCCATTCAGAAACTCTGTTATGTTCAACTGGCCTGTGTTTGTAGTATGCAAAAGCATAAGTTTCAACTCCGGTTCCAAAAATTGGATTTGCTTTCCATGCTGCAATTCCGCCTCGCCATACAATCGAGCGAATTTCTGCAGATGAAGAACCTCCTAGTGGAATCGCAGGATTTGGAGTCTCCTCTGTGGTTGTTTGTGGATTGTTTGATTCTGTTGCGGTTTGCCCAGGTGTTGTTATGGGTGCTGGTGGTGCATCTTTTTTAATTTGCCTAAGTAAAACATCGTATGTAACTTTAGTTCCGTTTGGTAAATCAATTCCTGCAAACGGAGTAACGAGTATTAGGGCCCCGATAAAAATTGGAATAAATTTATTTTTTAAGAAACTCAGGTCGCGTTTGTTGAAATAAATATAAGAAACTAGCATGAAAAAGAGCGAAACAAATACACCGATTATTCCTCCTCGGGATCCTGAATAAAGAAGCGCCATATAAAATAGTATAAAAAGCGAAGAAAAACCCAGGAATTTTGGATTAAATTTCGCTTTAGTTTTTCTAAGTTCTTTTAGTGCAAACGCTCCCGTGATTGGAATTAAAATTCCAAGATATGCTGCAAGCCATGCGGGCTGACCTAAAGGACCAAAAATTCTAACTGTAGGTTGAAAATCTGCAGTCCAGCAAGTTGTATCAAGTGTTCCTCTAAAAACATAACAAGTTAGATCGTATCCGAAGTGAGAAGGAATTGCCCATAAAACTACAATTAGTCCAGAAATAAGACTTATTAGAAGCGAATTATTAATTACCCTTAATGCATCTGGCCGAATATCAAAAAAGCTCTTTCTGGATAAGTGATTTGTTGTGGAGTTTTCATCTGGATCATGATTAAAATTGCTGACAAATGCCCAGAAAAAGAAGGCATATGTAATCATGGAAAGAAGGCCTCCGTTCCAGCGGGAATAATATCCCCAGAGAGAAATATACGGATCAAGCGAGATAATAGTTGAAATTAGATGTGAGATTAGGATTAATAAAATTGGAATATCAAAAATAGTTCTTTTAAAGATGACTTTTTTAAGAAGAATCATTTTTGAAAACCATAAGAAGCCTATGGAGATAGCGATTCCAAAAGTGAGCCACATTTTACTGAATTCAAAAAGTTCTGAGGTATTTCCTGCGAAGACTAAAGGGACGAGAAGAAAAAGAGTGTAAAATAAAAATTCAATTCCTCTTGTTGCTACCCCACTAAATTTCACAAACATAATTGTATCAGGCATTTTTCCTGGAAACAATATTAAATTTGGTGCGTATGAGTTATTGCAAAATAACCCCAAGGTGCTAGAATGGATTTCAATCCTCAGCCACACGTTGAGATTGTTTTTTTATGTTAAGAAATCTTTTTAGTTTATTTAGCCATGATATAGGAATAGATTTAGGAACTGCAAATACACTTGTTTGGGTAAAAGGAAAAGGAATAGTTATTAGAGAGCCATCAATTATCGCAATTCATAAAAAAACAAAAAAATTAATAGCGCTTGGTAGTGAAGCTAAGAAGATGTTAGGTAAAACTCCGGAGTTGATAGTTACCATAAAACCACTCAGAAGCGGAGTAATTTCAGATTTTGATGCGACGAGTGCCATGATAAGTAGATTTGTTCATGATGTCCATAGCTCTGGTAGTTCTCTCCCTTTAGCTTTTTCAAGACCACGCGTAGTTATAGGAATTCCTTCCTCAGTTACTGAAGTTCAGCGCCGTGCTGTTTGGGAAGCCGCGCTGAGTGCGGGAGCTCGCGAAGCGTTTCTTATAGAAGAACCAATGGCAGCGGCAATAGGTGAGGGAATTTCTGTCTTCGCACCTACTGGGAAAATGGTAGTAGATATTGGTGGAGGAACTACTGAAATTGCTATTATTTCTCTAGGTGGAATAGTGGTTTCGCGTTCTTTAAAAACAGCAGGAGATGATATGGACGCAGCGATTACTCATTATATTCGCTTACGCCATGGGCTTTTACTTGGGGAAAAAACAGTTGAAGAATTAAAAATAAAATTAGGCAGCGCTTATGAGAGACCAAGGAGAAAAAAGAAGGATGATGAAGATGAGAAAGAAAAAGAGGAAGACAGAGCAGCGATAGTTAGAGGTAGAGATTTAGAAACTGGACTTCCAAAAAGTCTCCGTGTTACAGAAGTAGAAGTAAGAGAAGCGTTAGCTCCGATAATTTCAAAGATAGTTGAATCTGTCGCTGATGTTTTAGAAGAAGCGCCACCAGAGCTTACTGCTGATATTTTAGAAAATGGAATTCTTCTAACAGGAGGTGGATCCATGTTATACGGATTAGATAAATTAATTGTGGACCCTGTTGGGAATATTATTGTAACAAATGATGGG
>CAYILI010000072.1:0-5181 GCA_964364105.1 uncultured Gammaproteobacteria bacterium
GAGTATGCTCAGAATACATTCTTCAAAGTCTTACCGATGTGGTCAGCCAGTACAAACCATTGCAAAATCCAGCCTGAAATTGTATAATACCTAAATCACTCACATTCAGATATTTGCTCTGGAGATATCTTCGATCTGAATGGCGGTTTAAGAGCAAAGAAATATGAAAGAAATCACATTAGAACAACTTCTTGAAGCAGGGTGCCATTTTGGTCACCAGGTAACTCGCAGTAATCCTAAAGCTCGCGATTTTATTTTTGAAGCTCGAGACGGAATCCACATTATTGATCTTGCAAAAACAAAAGAAGGTCTTGAAGACGCTGCAAAATATCTAAAAAATCTAGCAAAAAATCCGGGATCTACACTTCTTATAGTTGGAACCAAAAGACAGAGCCATGAAATTCTTCTTAAGGAAGTTGAAAGAACAAAAGGACAAATTAAAGGAGATTCAGGACTTTTTTATGTTACTAATAAATGGATTGGCGGACTTTTAACTAACTTCCAGGAAGTTTCTAAAAACTTTAAAAAACTTATCGATTTAACTCACAACTTAGCTACTCCATCAGCGCAAGCAGGATACACAAAGAAAGAAATTGGCGGTTGGGGTAAAGAAAGAGAAAAGCTAGAGGGTTTTTACGGCGGAGTTTTTCAAATGACTAGAAAACCAGACGCACTTCTTATTATTGACTCCAGGCTTGAAGATTTAGCTGTAAAAGAAGCGCTTAGAATGAGTATTCCAAGTGTCGCAATGGTTGATACAAATGCAGACCCAGCCTTAGTTGATTATCCAATTCCTGCAAATGATGATGCCGTAGGAAGTTTAGAATTAATTATAGGATATCTCATGGATGCATGGGCTGAAGGAAAAAATTCGATTAAAGAAAAACCTGTAGAAGAGAAAAAACCAGAAGTTAAAAAAGCAAAAAGTGGCGCATCAGCACAAGAAGTTGTAGCACAAGCTCTTAAAGAAGAAGCTGCAAAAAAGGTTAAGAAAACTCCAGCGAAAAAAGCTCCTGCAAAGAAAGCAGCTAAGACAGAAAAGAAAAAGGCTTAGTTTGTAAATTATGGCAATCGATATTGAATTATTAAAACAAATTAGGGAAGAAACCTCGGCTTCAATTGCAGATTGTAGAAAAGCGCTCGTTGAAGCAGACGGCGATTATAAAAAAGCAATTGAGTGGCTAAAGATGCGAGGAGCAGAAATTGCTTTAAAAAAAGCAGATCGCGAAACATCCCAAGGGGTAGTTGAGTCTTATGTTCATGGGAATGGAAAAATTGGAGTAATAGTTACAGTTCTTTGTGAAACAGATTTCGTAGCTAGAACTTCGGAATTTAAAGATTTAGCTCATGAAATTGCGATGCAAATTTCAGCAATGAATCCAAAAAATGTAGAAGAACTTCTTTCTCAGGAATATATCAGGGATCCAAAGCTTACTATTTCAGATTTAGTAAAAACCACCATTGGAAAAACAGGGGAAAACATAAAGGTCAGAGAATTTAGTAGAATAGAATTATAATTATTAGAGTGTCATCCTGAACTTGCTTCAGGATCTAGATGCCGAAACGAGTTCGGCATGACAAGAAAAAGAATAAAACTATGAACCCCAATCTCATTTCAGATACAAGAGAAAACATGAGAAAAGCTCTTGATATTCTTCGAGCTGATATTGCTACCATCAGAACTGGAAAAGCAGCGCCATCACTCGTGGAAAATATAGTAGTTACGGTTTATAACGGCACAACAAAGCTTCGGGTTATGGAGGTAGCTACAGTTAATGCTCAGGATGCGCAGACTTTAGTGCTAACTCCATTTGACGCCTCAATCATTGAAGACATAAGAAAAGGAATTATGGAGTCCGGTGCTGGGTTAAATCCTTCTTCTGACGGTCAGATTTTAAGAATTAGTATTCCGCCTCTTTCTGAAGAGAGAAGACAAGAGCTTATTCATCTTATGAGTCAAAAATTGGAAAATGGCAGAGTCATGCTTCGTCAACAAAGGCACGAAGCTTTAAATGATTTAAAGAAAGAAGATTTGCCTGAAGATGAAAATGTTAGGCTCGAAAAAGAAATTCAAAAGGCGACTGATGACTTCGTAGCAGAAATTGATGCACTTGGTAAGAAAAAAGAAGAAGAATTAATGCAGATTTAATCTGCAATTTCTAATTTTTAATTCTCAATTTTCATTCAAATCTAAATTCTTCAATTTTTAAACATTTAGTAACTGAAAATTCATTGAAAATTTTAAATTGTAAATTGAAAATTAGTTCAGTTTAATATAATCTATATTTCTATGCTATTAACTATTTTCGTTTTTCTCGTCATGCTTTCAGTTCTAGTTCTAATTCATGAGCTAGGTCATTATCTGGTTGCAAGAAAATTCGGAATAAAAGTAGAAGAATTTGGATTTGGATTTCCTCCACGCGTGTGGGGAAAGAAAATAGGGGAGACACTTTACTCTATAAACCTTCTACCTATTGGCGGATTTGTAAAGCTTTACGGAGAAGATGAGGCTGGAGCGGGGAAAATAAGCAAAGGCAAAAAAGTTACGAAGGATCTTGATCGCGCTTTTTTTGCAAAACCAATTTATCAAAGAATTTTAGTAGTGATCGCTGGGGTAACAATGAATTTTATTTTAGCTGTAATAATTGTTACATATCTTTTTACGACTGATGGAATTCCTACTCCTGGAACTACAGTAACTTTAACAGAAATTTCTAAAGGTTCACCTGCAGAAACAGCAGGCCTTAAAAAAGGAGATATAATTCAAAAAATTGGAAATACAGAAATTAAAGATACCCAAACTTTAGTAACTGAAGCAAGAAAAAACCTGGGTGAAGAATTAAGCATTACAGTTACCCGTTCGGCAAGCTCAGGGCAAGAAAGAGAAACAAAAGTTATTAAAGTGACCCCTAGAAAAGATTTTCCAGAGGGGGAAGGGCCTATGGGCATCGCAATTTCTCAGAGTGTAGATATCAGAAAATATCCATTCCCACAGAGTCTTATCGAAGGCACTAAGCAAGCAGTTAAAGATTCATGGCAAGTAGTCATAGGATTTAAGATGGTTGTGACTGAAATCATAACCAGATTTACTGTTCCACAGGGTGTAGCAGGTCCAATTGGTATGGCACAGCTTACTGGAGAGTTTGTGAGAGTAGGACCCGCTGCTGTTCTAGCACTAGTCTACACACTAAGTTTGAGTCTAGCAGTTCTAAATGTATTACCGATCCCAGCGCTTGATGGAGGAAGACTATTATTTATTCTCATTGAAGCTGTAACTAGAAAAAAAGTTAATGCCAGATTTGAAGCTTATGCGCATTTAGTTGGATTGGTTTTATTATTAAGTTTTTTAGCCCTCGTTTCATATAAAGACATCATAAGAATAGTCGCAGGACAATCAATTTTACCCCAATAAAACCCACGCGTGTCACTCCAAACTTGCTTGCCCTGCGTAAGGTTTCCGGAAGCTCATCGTAATACAATAAAACAAACACGGCGTTCTATTATTGAAGTTACAAATATTTTTTTTTGATATACTACGGCTGTGGATAGAGCTAAGCTTTTACAGGAAATTTCATATAAAGAAAAAGACGACGTATTTGTGGTAAATACGCCTACTGCAATTAGCGCAAACAAGACTGTTAAGAAAATTCTTGAAAACTATACAGATTCTAAGACAGCTTTTTTTATCTCGGGCGGAAATACTCCCAAAAAACTTTATGAAGAAATAGCCTTAGAAAAGACTCTTAAGGTGGGCGCAGCTCTTATGGTGGATGAGAGATTTGGAGAAAAAATGCATAAAAAAAGCAATGAATTAATGCTTAAGGATTCAGGTTTACTCGCATATTTCGAAGAACAGAACATAAGATTTTACCCGATTTTACAAAAAGATGAAGGTTTGGAGAGTACTGCTTTGCAGTACGATGAAACATTAAGGTTTCTATTCAAGTATTTTCCAAAAAGTGTGGGCATTTTAGGCTTGGGGGGGGATGGTCACACAGCTGGAATTCCTGCAATTCCCGAAATAAGTAAGAGAATTCTTGAGGATCAGAGTTTGCTCGTCACTAATTATGCTGATGAAAGTGGTAAGTATGGAGCGAGAATTACCATGACATATTTAGCCCTTTCTCAATTAGATTTGATCCTGATTCTTGTTCTTGGGCAGGATAAAAGAGAGATGTTGTCTCAAGTCTTTCGCGGAGATTCTATAGAGGAAATGCCTGGAAGATTTTTCAAAACACCGGAAATGTCCAAAAAAACAATTCTAATCACAGATCAGATAGTTAGCTAGTTAGCTAGGTTTAATTATTATCTAATACAGGTCTTTCTGTGTAGTTAGGGAAAATTCTTCTTAAAGTATTTTTTAGAATTATTCTAGTCTTTTTTTGATCCAGTATGATTTCGCCTTTTTTAATATCCTGAACTAAAATTCTCGCTGGTCTTGCAGGGGTTCCGTCAGGAGACTCGGGAGACCCGGGATCAGAAGTGATTAGTCTTGCCATGCCATTTTTTTTATCCAGCACTCGTATCATAAGTCTATCGCTGTTAGGGTCCAAATCTATCATATATTTTCCTATATGTGCTCCTTGTATGTCTCTCAATTCATCTCTTACTACAGTAGCTGCCCAAGTTACTGTTTTTTCAGTTGGTGTAGGTTTTGGTGCAAAATAGGTATCTACTAAGCCGGTAAGTCTTGCTATGTCTTCCTGCTCACTCCAAGATCTTTCTCCGGTTCTTGGGTTCTTGTGAATTCCACCTAGTCTTATTCCATAATGACTTACTAAATCAGCGCGAATGGATTCAAAGGGGGGTAGTCCATCTTTAGCTCTGGGATAAAGTGTTGCTGTTAAGCTTGGCATTTCATCTTGACCTGAAAGTAAACCTCTTTTAACCTGTAGAGCCCAGTATGTTCCAGGCTCATCAGAAAATCTTAATGCTTTATTGGGTTTTCCGCTTAACCTCAAAGATTCAGCTTCAATTAAACCAATAGCCTTAGTAACTTGAGCTAAATTTGCTTCGCGACTAAATTCAATTGGAGTTGGTGCTACACCTGGTTTTCTGTCTGCTGTCATATTGTGGAAATATACACTTTGAGCTTTAGGCTGTCAAGGATTTAGGCTTTTATTCCAGCTCTTGCAGTAGCAATTCCGTCTGCATCATCAAGGCTTTGAACTGGTTCAGCCA
>CAYILI010000073.1:0-5173 GCA_964364105.1 uncultured Gammaproteobacteria bacterium
ACAATATCCAAACTTTGGATATTGAATTCTTGGATAGACAATGTTAATATATGACTAAGTCAAGACAAACAAAAGAGTATGCTTATTTCGTTGAAAAATTACGAAAAGCTAGAGAAGAAGCTGGATTGACTCAGGTTGAGGTCGCTAAAAAATTGAAGCGTCCTCAATCTCATATTTCTAATGTGGAATCAGGTCAGCAAAGAGTTGATGTTGTCGAACTTCAATTTTTTGCAAAGATTTATAATAAAGATATTAACTATTTTATAAAATAAAAATTTATGTTTTGCGAACACTGTGGAGCTAAAAAAGAAGACGGTGCAATATTTTGCCAAAGCTGTGGTAAGAAGACAGAAGGAGCTGTCGAAAAAGTAAAGCACAAAGTGGTTGCTCCGCCAACAGAGCCAACCGCTTCTGATTTAAATGATAATATTTTTTATAGTAAAGAATGGGATCAAAAAGCTGTATTTGTAATAGCTTCTCTTCCCAAAGTAGATGTTATGGTGGACGATGAAAATCTCTATATAATTAAATTGCCTAAATATAGTGGTCGTGCAACAGGTCTTATACTTGGGCTTATTGTACTCAACATAATCGGAGCTGCAATTGGAGACTCCATTGGAGCTTCCAGTGATCGCAAAAAGAGAGAATGGTACAGATCAGCATGGATCGACTCTGAAGGAAAAATAACATCTCTGGAATATTTAAATAATTTAGTTATAAAAGTTCCGCTAACTTCTCTAAAGGGCAAAATTGTATTCGAAAAAAAGAAATTCGTCTTCACTGATGGTGATAGGAAATTTACTCTAAAGAAGAGTACGGTCGAATTAGATCGCTTTAAAGAAAAAATTAAAACATATGTTTTGTAAACAATGTGGCACAAAATCAGATGGAACAAAAAAATTCTGCATAAATTGTGGGGCAGCATTTGCGGTAACCGCTGAAAGCCCAAAAGCATCTACTCCACCACCAGTGCGTCCACCTATGCCAAAAGAACCATGGACTGCTGGGAAAATAATTAAAGCGGTAGTGGCGGTTATATTTGTCGGTGGTCTCATTTTTCTAAAATTTGGACTTGGAGCAATTAACTCAATTGACAGTACAGCAGTTGATAAAAATAATTCTGCTCAAGAAGCCTACCAAGCCGGTGGCGACCCAAACCAAGCAATTTCTCAGTTAGAACAAGCTTCTCGTGATGCTGTAACCAACAGTACAAAAATGACAACAAGAGTAAACTTAGCTTATGTGTATTCATCAGAAGGAAAGAATGATCTTGCTCTTAATACTTTTAAAGAAGCATTAACTTTTGCTTCAGAAGGAACAGTCGATTATTATCTGATTTCGGGAGAGATTGCACTTCTTGAAGGAAAGCCTAATTCTGCACTAGTTGCATATAATAAGGCATATGAGAAAGATCCAAATGGTTTTCAAATAAATAATGCACTTAACTTATTTTATTTAGATATTGCAGACGAAAGACCACAATACTCAAACTATCCCAAGGCTCTTACATTTGCATTAAAAGCGAATGAAGTTCAACCATCAGATATAACAAAACAAAACCTTGCAATTGCTTATCATTTGAATGAAAATTATAAACAGGCAATTTCTTTGTTTTTGTCAGTAAATAATATTAGCGGTCAACCGTATGTTGCATATTGGCTTGGTCTTGCATATGCCGGAGATCAGCAACCAATTAACGCAAAGCGATATTTACAAATAGCAATAGATGGTGGAGTTGATGTACCGCAAGAAGTTATTAACTATATGAAATCAAACTAATATGTTTTGCGAAAACTGTGGAAATAAAATTCAAGAAGGTCATAAATTTTGCATGAAATGTGGTCATTCAGTGGATTTAAACAAAGAAAAGATAAATACTACAAAGCAGACACCTTTAATGCTAAAAGAGAATTGGTGGCACCGACTTCTTAAAGTTTTATATATAGTTGGCTATATCCCATTATTGATTATTATCCCGATCGTATGGAGTGAGAATTCTTGTTATTATTGTTCGGACGGAGATTCATTTTGGTATTCTCTTTTAACTCTGGCAATTTATGTAGTAGTAATTAGACTAATTAAACTTGCAGTTTTATATGTCGCAATGGGTCGTCATCCTGAATGGAAAAAAGAATTTAAAAAATTATTTTAACATATGATTATTTTTGGATGGGGAAAACAAACAATTAAACAGATCGGCGTTGTTTTTAAAAAGCTTTGTGGGCACTGCAACAACGAAGAGTACTGGATTCTAACAAGAACTATTACATGGTTTACTTTGTTTTTTATTCCAATCATCCCTTACTCTGTAAAATACTTTTTGAGCTGTCCAGTTTGCAAATACGGTTTTGACTTGAATTCAAAACAAGTCGATGAGATAAAACCTCTTGCAGAAATAAATCAATTACTGGTCGATGGGAAAATTACAGAAGCTGAATACCACTCAAGGATCAATTTGTTAAACGGAGATTCTCTTAGTGAACCTGCACAAATCGAAGTTCTAGAAAATAAAGTTTTGCCCGAAGGGAGTGCCCCTCTCAGTTACTGTGGTAGCTGTGGCACATCTATAACTAAAGAGTTAAAATTCTGTGGTAATTGTGGTACTCAGATGATAGCTAAATAAAATATGTTTTGTAAACAATGTGGAAATGAAATAAAAGAGGGAGTTCGTTTCTGCACATCCTGTGGAAATGAAACTTACATTTTGAAAATCAACCCAATAAAAAAATGGAAGGTATTTGTTATAGCAAAAAGAAAAAAGATTATTCTTGCAATGAGTGTTTTTGCGGTTCTGATCATTATTTTAATGGTTGGACTTTACTTTCCAAAAAAGAAACCCACAACAGATCAACAGCAAGAAAATATTGCTTCCGCTGTTGTTAATATTTATTGCGAAGGTGTTGCTGGATGGAATGATGATAGTAGTGTCTCTGGCGGTTCAGGTACAATAATAACTACGGATGGGCTTGTTCTAACAAATGCTCACATCATTCCACAAGGAAAAAATGCAAGTACTGATAAAGATAGTTGTCTTGTGATTCTTCCCGATCCTACAACAGGGTCTTCAAAAGAGATGTATTACGCAGAACCATATGTAGTGAGTGATATAAGTGAAAAATATGATCTTGCATTTATGCAAATCAACGATGTTTATTATGATGCAGAAGAAGGCAAAGCTTATGGAGAATATCCTAAAAAATTTCCCGCTTATGATAGCGATATTTATTGTAAAAATGAAAATGTAAAACTTGGTGAACCTGTAAGAATTTACGGCTATCCCGCTATTAGTGGTGGTTTTGCACTTACTATTACTGACGGAATTGTAAGCAGTCTCTTGATTGATGAAGGCTACATAATTACTTCAGCGAAAATAAGCCATGGAAATTCCGGAGGTCTTGCTGTAGATAAAAATGGTTGTCGAATAGGTATCCCATCAATGGTAAGCAGTGACGAATCGGAAAGTCTAGGTGTTATCATTTCCAATAATCTCATTTCTGATTTTACAGAAGAAGTACAAGTATATATAGAAGTTAATAAATAGTAAAATTCTATTGATTTTTAAGGGTAGTTTTTGCTACACCCCATTTATTTTATACATATTTTTTTGGTGCTTTATAGTTACCACTTAATAGAATTAAAAACTATTTCTAATTCTGTAGACAGTGCTACATCTACTAATTTTAAAAATGAAATCTTACCTTGAATTGTTTGCTTCTCTTTTTCAGGATTATCACCCTCTAATTTAGATAAGCCATATTTTCTAATATCACTTACATAATCAAATAATTCTTTTGTATTTTTGAGTGCCAATTTTTTATTTATTATTAAAATCCCATTCACTTCTTTTTCTTGTCCTTTTTCAAAAAGTTTTCTTTTACTCATTTTAACTTTATATCCCTCTTGTTTAATTATTTGCATAATAGTTTTCTCTAGAGCTATAACTCTTTTATTGCCTGAAAAAGAAACATCATCGAAATATCTTGTATAAGTTAGATGATTGGATTCTGCTAATTTCATAAGTCTGTAATCAAGATTTGAAAGAGCAAAACTTGCAAGAAAAGGACTTGTTGGCGCGCCTTGCGGTAGTCTGTATTCATAAGTAGTTAAACCACAAAGAATACTGGAAATTTCTTCGTTTAACCCTATATCTTTAAAAATCTGCTGAACCTTTTTATAATGAACACTAGGGAAAAAATCTTGTATATCGAGATTCAATAAAAAATCGTTTCTTGAATGAATTTTCGCATTTTCAATTATCGATTTATTCCTTGAGAAACCATAACAACATGGTGGTAGTTTTATATCTGAAAGGATGTTTTTCAAAATAGCTCTTTGTATAATTTTTAATTTATCCTTTGGTGCTCGAATTGGTCTAGGCGTGCCGTCTTTCTTTTTGAGTGGAATATCTATGTACAGTAAAGGACAAAGGCGGAGATGTTTTTGCAAGAAAGCTTTTTCAAGCGAAAGAATGCGGCAGAAATCGTCTACCGTGTTAATATCTTTGCATAAATTTTGGTGTGTAATAATCTTCTTCATAAAACAAAAACATCGCCCTTTTGTATACAAGGCGATGCTTCCAATAGTAATGCTGAAGTAATTCCTTAATCAGGTAGAGCAATTTCTTGATCCACGGAATTAAAGAGAAAACTCCAGAAAGAATAACCGAGAGACTTTTAACGAAGCTAGCAAAAGCTTCAAGTTTCTTATTTACATCTTTCATAAAATTTTGCTCGAAAAAGCCGGCGGCGAACCGCGAACCTTTCCGAAAATTACTTTGATAATCGACCTTTTAAGCTAAATTGCTTCAGCTTGAGTCAATTTATGATTTATTGAGAGTTAACTGTCATACGGTTATGCTATTCGTTTTATGAATTATCATAGCATAGCCTGATACATCATTACACGATGAGCATTTTTGTTGATACTGAAATGATTTTACTCATAACAAATATCTTTTCCGTTGGGCAGGTTTAGTTCCTGAACTTGGAAATCGCCTTGAGCGATGAATCGGAAAGATTATATTACCAAAGTACAGATACATTATAGCATTTTTTATTATGTAAAGGGAGTGTTTATGCGCGCGAATGGGTGGGATAGTCCGTCTGTATTCAGACGGACTGGGTCAAGCGCATTTGTATTCCGCCTCGGGCATTTCCGCTATGAGCGTCCATGG
>CAYILI010000074.1:0-5143 GCA_964364105.1 uncultured Gammaproteobacteria bacterium
CAGTAAATCCCATTTTCTTTGCAGCAAGTGTTAACATTTTAGCGAGCTGTCCTCCGCCTACTATGCCTATCGTTGCGGGGTAAATCATGTTTTGATTTTATTTCTTTTGAGCAAATTGTCAACCCCGATTAAATCGGGGTCAATGGTCTTAATTGACGACATAATCAAATTACCAACTTCCTCCCCCGCCTCCACCGCCACCCCCTCCTGAGGAACCTCCGGAAAATCCGGACGAAGAACTTGGAGCAGAAGTAGTTATATTAGAACTCACTCCGGAAAAAAACGAACCATAACTCAAATAAAAATTTCCTGAATAACCATGATACCAGGTAGGACTGTAATCAGGATTTATAATTTTTAGCTGTTCCATAAATTTATCAATGTAGCCTAAACTCATGGCATACGGAATCATCTCTTCAACTGTATAAAAATTCTTAACCTGCCATTTATAATTCCTGTCCACACTCTTTAAAAACAATTTAAGGCCGTCAATTTTAAAATCTATTTCGTCCCCAAGGGCAGTTCTTCCAATTAATCTTCGCGACAATAAAATTAAAACCAAACCAAGTATTATATTTGTTGTAACTATTGCTGCAAAACCAAACAAAAACAGAAAGTTTCTTTGAAGCTTTGGATTTTTTACAAAATATCTTTTATCTACAAGGGATGCAAAAACACTTTCTTCCATCTTTGCATAGGTTTTATAAAAGTCTTTTTTTAAATCCCCGGCATCTACTTCATCTCCATGCTGAAATAAGCGGTCAAATAATTCTTCTTCAAACTTACTTAAATTATTATCTTTTTCCTTAAGTTTGATAATTTTTTGGGTGACTTTATCAGGTGCTAGAGATTTTTTATTTTTTATTTCCGAAAGCGCTATATATTTTCTAATTGCCAAGTCAAAAAGGGTTGCCACAACATCATCTCTTTCCAGTTTTGCTGTATCAATTGTTCCTGCTAAAGCTGGTGCCAAACGCTCTCCTTTCTCATCCTTTGGAATATCAAAATTTACAGCGGGTTCTCCGAATCTTTTCTTATTTTTCTTTTTCTGATACCAGAGGATTAAACCTAAAGGAAATATGAGATTTATGAAAATCCAAATCAAACCAAGATTCTTAATAATTAATTCAGCAATTGTTTCTCCAGTAGTTTTTGGAAGTTCTTTTAAAAGAGTGCTTGGAGGAAAAGTGCCTTTCGGATATTTAACTACTGCTGTTAAACCTTCTCCCGGATTTAAAATTCCGGTATACGTAATTTTAGTTCCCTCAATTTGGCATTGAGATTTTACAGAACCGATTTCGCCTGTAAAACATTTTATTTCTTGGAATTTGACTCCAAAATCATTTTCAAAATTAATTGATGATTTATGTATCGGGACTGTCCAACTATTCCCTGTTCCGTTCCAGTAAATCTCATCGTGGGTTTCATAGTTACTCCCAATCCCATTCTCAACTGTATAAGAAATTTTATAAATATGCGATCCGGTTATTGTTTTATCAGGATCTCCTATCTTAAAGTAAATTTGATCTTTGTTTTTATTTGTTTCGAACTTTTCTTTTTTTCCATCTCTTTCAATGGAAATGTTGTCCAGTTTTATAATCCGGTACAAATCCCCTACCTTAGAATATATTGGTATATATCTATAGATTCCGTGACGATCCAGACTTTCAAAATCGTAATTAATTGTTTCCTTAATTTCCATTGATCCGTTTTCATGGGCAACAACTGAAACATCAAAAGAATCTATTTTCTCTGCATGAACCTGCGATTTAGAAGCCAGAAAAATAAACAATATAAAAAGCAGCGATAAAAATTTTCTCTTCATTACCAAAATTATACATGAGTTTTTATGTATAATCTAAGGATGAAATTAATTTGTTTAAATCTCTGGGGCGGCACACTCCTAGATGAAATTCTGGACTTTATAAAAACTAATAGCAACGACACAGATATATTTTGTTTTCAAGAAGTTTATACGTCACCCAAAGAAACAAGAACACCAAGTAATTATCAGTCAAATCTTCTTCAAAAAATAATTGAGACGTTGCCAGATTATAGCTATCATTTTTCTCCTCAATTTCATGATAGGGATTTTCACTACACGCTTGATTACCCTATCTCGCAAGGCTTAACTACCTTTTGGAAAGAATCATTGAAGCCAATCGATAAGGGAGAGGTCTTTATCTACGGCAAGGAAAATGAATACATACAGATTCCTGGAAAAAATCAAATCATTCCTCCGAGAAATATGCAGTATGTAGAATTTGATAAATTTATCGTTACAAATCTTCACGGATATTGGGCGCCACTTCCTAAATATGACACTCCGCAAAGAATTAAACAGTCAGAAATTATTTTAGAATTTTTTAAAAAGTATGATAAACCAAAAATTTTAACCGGAGATTTTAATCTAGGAATAAATACAAGATCAGTTCTAATGCTTGAAGAAGCCGGATTTACAAACCTGATTAAAAAATCAAAAGCTCCAACTACCAGAAGCTCTTTTTATAACATTAAGTGGAGACAAAACGATAAATTCGCAGATTATATTTTTACAAAAGATATAAATGTTAAAAATTTTGAAGTTATGACCGAGGAAATCTCCGACCACCTCCCGCTTAAATTAGAATTTGAAGTCTAAGCTTTTCCTTCGAGGTAGTTTTTTCGCTCGTTTTCAGTAAATTTCTCAATAGCATATCTAAGCGCTGTTCTGCCCATAACTTTATGATATTTTTTCAAAAACTTTTCCTCAGCCTTTCTGTCTCTGTTTCCTACTTCCCGTAGCATCCATCCAACAGCTTTTTGGATGAGATCATTTTCGTCCGAAATTAAAACTTCGGCAACTCCAATTGCCTCATCAAATTCATTATTCTTAATAAAATAGAAAGTCGAAATCATCGCAATTCTTCTTTCCCAAAGATTAGAAGATTTTGCTAATTTATAGATTACTGTTTTTGGCTTATCAGCTAAATAAGCGCCGATTATTTTATCAGCTGAAGAATCTACTAAATCCCAATTATTAACGAATTTTGTGTTCTTAAGATAGAATTCATAAATCCTTCTCTGAAGCATTTCATCATGCTGAAATTGATGAACCAAAATAAGAAGAGCTATAAGTCTTTCTTCATGAATTTCACTTCTTAGAAGCTGTAGTATGTCTTCAAAGCCTAAATCTCGATATTTTAATGCTATTTTTCTGCTTTCAGGAACTGGAATTCCTAAGAATACGTCTCCAAATCCGTACTCCCCTTCTCCAGTCTTAAAAAAACCGGCTAGTACTTTAGCCTTTTTTTTATTCTCTAATTTCTTAACATCTTTCTGAAGATTTGGTAACATTTTGTGTGGCTTCAATTGTACTCTAATTTGAGGCTAAAGTCAACGAATCTTCTAAGTCTGTTTTGTTCATCTTAGTTATCTTTGATAAAATAGAGCTGATGCCTACTAAAGGTCTTTCTGTCTCAGAACATAAACGCTTACTTGAAAAGTTTGGGTTAAACAAGCTTCCTGATCCTAAAACTGCATCTCCACTCGTCTTAATTTTAGATCAATTTAAAAACTTGTTTTCAGTGATGCTAGTTGTGGCAGTGGCTCTCTCGTTTACGGTTGGGGACTTTGTTGACGGGTATTTAATACTTGTGATTTTAATGCTAAATGCCGGGTTAGGTTTCTGGCAAGAATATAAAGCTTCACATGAAATAGGTCTTCTGAGAAATTATGAGCCTCCAAAATCTCGCGTGCTGAGAAATGGAAAAGAAGAAGAAGTATTTAGCGAAACTTTGGTTCCAGGCGATGTCGTTATTTTCGAAGCAGGAGATAAAATTCCCGCAGACGGAAAACTGATAGAGGGATACGAAGTAGCAGTAAATGAATCTGCTTTAACAGGAGAATCAGTGCCATCTGGTAAAACTGTGACTGACAAAAATAACAGTCTATACCTGGGAACCTGGATCACAAATGGTAAAGGGAAAATGCAGGTTGTCTCAACTGGGAGAAATACAAAGTTTGGGAAAATTGCACTTAACTTAGGGGATATACTCGAAGAGAAAACACCTCTGGAAACTGCTTTAAGTAATCTTGCTTTAAAAATCACGCTTTTAATTATCACTTTCACTCTTTCACTTGCTATTCTAACAATCTATCAGGGGGCGGAAATTATTAATGTTTTCCTCGGAAGCCTTGCCCTCATAATTGCTGCTGTTCCCGAAGGCCTACCTGCAATTATCACAGTCTTATTGGCAATAGGAGTTAGGCGGATGTACAAGAATAAATCCTTGGTGCGGAAAATGAGCTCGATTGAAAACTTAGGCACAACCGATATCATATGCATTGACAAAACAGGAACAATTACGACAAATGAAATGGCTGTCAGAAAAATCGAGGTGGAAGATAAAAATCTTGGGGAGTTCTTAAGATGCGCTGTCGTTTGCAATACAGCTTCTCTTGTTGCTAAAAAGGCAGATGGTTGGGACATTCTAGGAGATACCATGGAGGGAGCAATACTCATTTGGTCGAACAGTAAAGGGACTAATATAGACGAGCTCCGATTTGATAATAGAATAATTAGAGAAATTCCTTTTGACTCAAAACGCAAAATGATGAGTGTTTTTGTTAAAAATGGTAAAAACACCTCTCTTCTTTCAAAAGGAGCACCCGAGGTTATTATTCCATTGTGCGTGCTTACCAAGGATCATGCCGAATCACTAGAAAAAACCTATAGACAAATGGCTGACCAGGGACTTCGGGTTCTAGCGCTCGCATACAAGAAAACTGCTTCAGAAAATAATGCTGAAGACGAAGAAAAAGGTCTAGATTTTCTAGGCTTAATAGGAATTGCAGATGAACCAAGAGTGGAAGCTAAATCTGCAATTGAAGTTGCAAGAAGAGCCGGGATTGAGATTGTAATGATAACGGGAGATAATGAACTTACAGCTAGGGCAATAGGTGAAGAAGTTGGTCTTCTTAAAAAAAATGACGAAGTAATTACTGGGAAAGAATTAGACGAGCTTTCAGATAACGAATTGAAAGAAAGACTTGATAGAATCCGTATTTACGCGAGAACGACTCCTGAAAACAAATTGAGAATTGTTTCTATATTTCAGGAAATAGGAAAAGTGGTTACGGTAACCGGAGATGGGGTAAATGA
>CAYILI010000075.1:0-4943 GCA_964364105.1 uncultured Gammaproteobacteria bacterium
TATAACGCAATTCATCCGTCAGCTAAAGCAATCGGATTTCTTGCGGAGACTTTAAGAAAGTCATCAAAAGAAGCAGTTTTGCCTGGAATTATAATCGGACCAATCATTCCAAGATGCATATTATATCCCCCTGCAACACAATAAGGGATATTATATTTGGTAGCGTACTTTCCTATTATTTTTGTAGTCTCGGCCACAGATGGTTGATCTGCACAATTTACTAAAAAATTAGATCCAACAATAATTTCCTCTAATTTTTCATTTTGAGAAACTATTTCAGTAAACGTTTTTATATTAGCATCTGGCAATTTTTCTTTGATTGTTTCCACTTTAAGTTTTCCTATATCTCTTTCTGTAAAATGTAATTGTCTGCCTAAATTACTTTTCTCAATTTTGTCTGGGTCTGTTATTCTTATTTCTCCAACTCCTATCTGGTATAATCCATTAACAATCCAAGTTCCTATCCCTCCTATTCCAAATACAGAAATGACTGAATTTTCAATTTTCTTTTGTAAATTAACCGATTCTTCCCATGAATTAGTAAGTTCATCAATAAATAAAAGTTGTTTTGAATGTCTTTCATCAATATCAGAACTATAGCTTCTTAAAATGCCGAAATGTTCTAGTGACTTAAGGCAACTATTTACCTTTTGTTGGTCATAATCTTTGGATAATTTATTAACAAACAGGTTTATATCTTGTTCAGTAACTAATTCATCAATTATTCTTTTTACCAATCCATCTACCCTAAATTTTTTTATTCGTCTAGTTCCTGTAAATATAACCTGATAAAATTCCTCAGACTCTTGTAAAATATATATTGACTCCTTTAATTTAATTTTTCTTTCCATTTTTATTAGTGTTTGATTCTATATAAAATTTTATCTTATAATTTAAGGGGTTATCTATTTCATCTATTTTTTTTCCGTCGAAGAGGGGGTATATTAGAAGATAATTTGAGTTAACAGCTTTTAATATTGGAGAATCCTGTCTAAGGTGATATGCCCCTAGTGAAACAAAAATCAGGTTAAGTTTGGAATTAAGATGTTTATTTATAATCTCGATTTGCTTTTTTTCTCTTTCTTTAATTATTTCTTCTTCTTTCTGTAAATCTGGTTTAGACATTTCTCTCATCTCCCTAAATTTAGTATTTTTTCTAAGCATATTTTTAATATCACATCCTATCAAAGGAATGTTAAATTTTTTTGCTATTATGACGGTTGGTTTTAAATCTGAAACTTTTGAAATTATTGAAAAATCTTCATTGTCTTTTCTTAACAAGAAATTTCTAAAATCTTCTTTTGAAATTAATTTTTCTTCTTCTAATAATTCATATAAATAAATATTTGGTTTTGAATGTATAATTATATTTTCTTGAATTTCTAATTCATCTATTAATCCGTGAGTTTCAGCAAAGAAGATAATTCTAATATTATTTTTGTTAATGTATTCTTTAAGATTATTAAAACTCAACTTCTTATCTTCAAAAATTATTTCATTCATTTTTATTTAATATCAATTCTAATAGTAAATAAATTTATCTATATTATTTAAAAAAGGATAAAAAAGAAAAATTAATTACATCCAATATTTAACACCAGTTCCGCTGTTGTAAACTTTTTCCTCAACTAGTCTAAGTCCTTCATAAAATTCTTCACTTTTTGGTTCTAATGCTTCAATGGGGATTTTTTCCAAAGTTTTCTCCAACTTTTCCATACTAATTTATAAGTAATCTTATATTTAAATATTTCCATAATATTTTAGTTACTTATTCACAACTCTTGACTAAAGTAATTTCCCTCACAATTATTAAAGAATTCCCAATCTCCTTCATAAATACATTTATTTCCCTCTGAAGTTAAATTACAAGAAAAACTTCCCGAAAAAGTGCCGTTTTTCCATTTTAATAAAAGATTGGATAAATCCTTACCTTTTATTTTGCATTGCCCGTCTCTTCCTTCAAGAAGATTTGATTGTTCATTTACTTCTCTTTCTGATTTTTCAATTTCAGTAGGAGTTGTTCCCGCATCAATCATTTGTTGAATTGATTCTTCTGTAAAATTAATATGTTGTTCTTCAGTTCTTAAATAAAATATACACTGAGAATTTTCTAATCCTTTCAATTCATAATAAGATGTGGTTGTGATATTTATTCCAAATATCTCAAAACTGAGAATATTAGTAAAATTTGATTTGTTGCAGTTTCGTGAAGCATCTATAAAACAATCCCAATCTTCACAAGAAATTAAATTCTGATTTGTATTATTTGTTTGTGGTTCTTCTTTAGAGTTCTGATTAATATCATCATTGGAATTTGAAGATACCTTATCCTGGTTAGGCACATAGACAAGAAAATACATTAAGAAAGCTAAAAGAATAAGTAAAATCGTTCCCAAAATCCAATAAATTTTATTATTCAACTCTTCTGGTACCTCATTATGTTCTTGAGAAAATCTGTTTTGATTGTGAAATCTATGAGGATATCTTTCCATATACTATCATTATTTTTCTACTTAATAAAATTATTTATTCACAACCATCTTCTTGGTTTTATAATCTTAAACTAAAATATTCTTTTTAATTCTTTAAAGATAAATAATGAGAGCCCCTGCGGGGTTCAAATCCTCAACAAGAATGGTGCTCGGCTTAACCCGTTAGGGCTTCCTTGCTTGTTGGTACACCCCGCTCAGGCAAAACAATAGAGAAAAGAAGATATATAATTCTTTTGTTATTTTTTATCTATCTTCCAATCTTTTAAAGATTTGTTTAAAATATCTATGGAAAAAACTTGGAATTTTTTAATATGCTTTTTTTAGCTTTTCAAGTTTTGCCAAAACCTCTAAAATAAGTTTTTTTCTATTAATGTGTAAATTTGCATGAACATCTATTATATCAATAAGGGGGTTTATTGTTTCTCCAAAAATTTTAGAAAATTTTATATTATCCAAATCTAATGTTAATGGTATATTTCCAACAGCTCCGCTCATCAAATCCCTAGTTTCTTTTTCAGATTTTTTTTCCCATTTTAAATAGATTCTTAAGGAAGATATAATGCACCGAATCATCTCTCTATTAATGTCTTTTCCGTCATCGTATAAATCATGAAGTTGTTCATATTTTATGTAAAATAGTCCTAACTCTTTTTGTAATCCTTTTGGTAATTTTTCAAGTTCTCCTTTTGCAAAAAACATAATTAAACTAAAAAATAAGAATTAATAAAACTTTTTAAATGCCAATTTTTTACCAGGAAGATTGCTTTGACTCCCTATCTTTTCCTGTCTTTTTTCCATTCACAATTTCATTCCCATAGAATCTAAGAGCCCCATGTCCATCTGGATGAAGGCTATATATATTTCCAACCCCTCCAAAATCCTGTTGAAACATTGCACTATTTTTTGTTAAGTCTTTTATAATTAATCCACCAGAAAGAGTCATTCCAACTTTAGGGGTTTCAACCTTCATTAAAGGTGTTGCTACAATTTTAAATTTAGTCATTTCTCCTTTACCAATACCACTAAAACCATTTCCTCCAAAAGCACTTCCACTATTTCCATAATACAAAGCAGTGGCGCTTAAGTTTTCCAAATCTCCAACTTGGTAAAATATCTGTGTCTGTGCTCGAACAAACTTTGCTTCATAAGCTAAAATTTCTAATTGTTGCATTATTCTATACCTCCTCTCAACGCTATAAACTTTTCGTTGTTTGATTTCTTGATAAATAAATTCCACTAGAATTTTGGTTGAATCTTCTCATTCCAACAAATTCACTCCAACTATGTTTTAGAAACTCACTACTTATTCACAACCATCTTCTTGGTTTCTGTGAAATCTCCTGACTTAAGTCTGTAAAAATAAACTCCCGAAGATAACTTTGATGCATTGAAGTCAACAACATACTCGCCAGCAGGCGAGGTTCCATCAACTAAAGTCTGAACTTCTCTTCCAAGCACGTCATAAACCTTTAGTGAAACTTGGCTTTCTTTTTGTAAATTATACTTTATTTTAGTTTCTGGATTAAATGGATTTGGATAGTTCTGGCTAAGAGAAAACTCCGACGCAACATCTTCTAATCTTTCGACAACATCTGTGGTTCTGTCAAGGACTAATCTTGTAGTGTCATATGATGTCAGGCTCGGCTGTCCGTTGACGATGTTGAAGGTGATGATGGCTCTTTGATTAGCCACATTTTTGTTTAATGAAGGTTCATAAAACCAAGAAATATAATTAATTTTAACAATACTATTTGAAGGTATACTTTGACTACCTGGTTGAACTATTGCATCTGTTTGGGGTTCCACAAAGCTCCAATCACTAAAGTTTTTAGGGTTATCTCCAATTAGTATAGCATTCATTCCGTGTCCTCCTGTACTAGCAGTCCTTGTAACATAATAGAGAGGTAAATTAAACTTATTAAAATTTGTAGTATCATAGATAAAATTTGTATCAGGAAATACTATTTTATTATCTTGAGTTCCAAAGAAATTCAAATGTGTCTGCATTGCAAAGTCTCCAGATACCCATTTATCAGGAACATAAGTTATAGTATCTGTCTTATCTATTGCAAGATTTTGTTTAAGCAAATTCTCTCTTTGAGCCCTTGTTGAGATTGTATCCCATACGAGAGGTTTTGATTGGTTAGGTTGCTTGAAAGGATTTATTTTATCTGGCAAAGTCTGTGCGTTAGAAGTAGGACTAAACAAAGCCATCGTTCCAGCGAGCAATAAAGAGAGTAATGTTTTTCTCATTTTTGTTAAAGTAGTGTTTTGTAACTACTATATAATAACTCATATTCTTGAGGTTTATAAGCTTTACGAATTCTTTACCTATCTTTTTTATTCAGAAAATCTTGAGAGGTGATAAGTAACTTTTTCAAATTAAATTTTTCAAGTTTTCAAGTTTTGCCAAAACCTCTAAAATAAGTTTTTTTCTATTAATGTGTAAAT
>CAYILI010000076.1:0-4864 GCA_964364105.1 uncultured Gammaproteobacteria bacterium
CGAGGTCTGGGCACAGACTCGCCGTTTTGGTCTGCTGACCAAAACATGCTCCGTTATTCGATTCCGGACACAGGACGCGCAGGCGTCCTGTTCCCCCGCAACTGCGCAAATACGAAAGCCGCCCTTTCAGGCGGCTTTCGTTTGCTTGTTGCGGGGGCTTGCGGCAGTTCGAAACGCTATCATAGAGGAGAAACTTCTCGAGCGACATAGACTACACGAGCTCGCTAAGAGACTAAGTTGACCGCACACAGCGTCAAATTTGCTTTATCACCGACGGCAACCCCGTCCACTCGACGATGATAAGTTCCTGCGGAGAAACACCGCACGATAAGGCCCCTTCGATAAACTTCTGTTGAGCGGAAGTGAGCCTGTCTTTACCCGTCCTCTTTGCCTCAAGAAATAGTATCTGATCGTTATGCCACGCGAACACATCGAAACACGCCGTGGTCTTTGCTGTCTTCCAAATTTTCCGTAATAACTCTTCTTTATCCGCTGGGATTGATACATGTTCCGACTCTAGTTTCCACTCGTTAGGCATCGTACGCAGGTAGTGCGTTCCTCCATAAGTCTCTACCCACACCCCATCCCATCCGTGGTCAAGCAAGATGCGTAGGATTACAAGCTCGGCAAAACACGCCTCGCCTTTGTGATCCAGTACTGGCTTATTTCCATAATCGAAACTCACTGGTGGTCCACTCCACAGAGAAAAGACCGGATGGCACACCGGCAGTGATACGGAAGTACCGTTCGATAAATCAACTCCAATCGTCCCGGCCAGTTGCAACTCTCTTGGGATATCCATAGCAAATTCCAGTTTAGCATCTTGAGTGTTGCCGACGAAAAAGCCGCTCCGTACGGCGACCTATTTGATCTGCTTGGCCTGCGGTATGTAGAGCCAGAAGAAAGAAACTAAAATGTTAAATGCCGAATTTGCCTTTTAACCAACTGAAGACCTCCTTAGCCTTCGCGTTCGTCTGTTTATCTAGAGTGACACCACCACTGGATGCCTTCTCAAGGAAAAGACGAGCAAAGAGCTCCTTCTTTCCTTTTGCGAGTTCAGAGTTTGCAACTACAGTGCCCGCTGGCATTTTCTGATTAAGCACATGGAGGTGAAAATCCTTCTGACTGAAGATATCCTCAACACCATTACAACCAGAAAGTTTCATGATGTGTTCGTGCGCTTCCTTATCATCGTCTTCAAAGAATTCCTTTTTGAGAAGATTGTAAGCTTTCCTGCCGGACTGAGCATCATCATCGAAAACAGCTTTGAAATCAAAACCCCAACCAATAAGAACGCTTGAAAGATTTGGGATATTACTCACACCACAGGCAGGTATAAAATGCAGTCGGGTACTTTCGCCTAGAATATCCCTTAGAGCCGAGAGGTAATAGTGATCTGTGATTCCTTCTACAAGCACGTTAAGTCGCGTGGGATCGAGTAATGCTCCTACACTTTGAATACCCATTGCCGTAATCAGCGGAGAGAGAGCATCGGCGGCTCCCACATCGGGACGGCTAGCGAATTGAGCTACAGTCTGCACGAGAGTCCCTAATCCGTTCGTGTTCGATACAAGTCTAATCCTAGCGAATTCTTTTCCGACTGTCCCAATCAAATTTGGATAATGTGTCGTATACATTATTTGAGCTCCACTTCCTCCCAATTCCTCAATGACCTTCTTGAGGTCTTTTTGGGCCTTTTCGTGTAGCCCCTGCCCCGGTTCATCTATCAGCAGAACGAGATTCTTAATTGTTGATTCTTGGACACCCAAAGATCTGAGCCGGAGATTGAAGGCGCTGAACCAACGAAACCCATTGCTCTTTTGCTCTACGTAAAGAGGATCTCCGTCAGCTCGGTCAATCATAAATTCTACGGTGGACTCCGATATCGGCTCCTTTCGGATTATCTTCACTGTGAAGTTATACCTACTGTCTTTCTCGAGTTTCTGTGTCCAGTACTTGTTTAGATCATCACTTGCTCGTTTGTTGAGATCTTGTTCACTTCGACTAATCCCACGGTCGTTTTTAGGTACTATCTCAGAGAAATTAACATTGAAAACCTTCTCAAAATCCTGCACCGCTGGATGACTCGGGATGTCCTTTATTGTAGTAGAACCTGGGAGTAGAGCATCAAATGAATCGTAGCTAACAAAATTCCTCATCTCATCGATAAGGAACTGGAGCATATCTGCAACGGAGAATCCTGCTGCCGTCACAACAGTCACGGGTTGTGCTTGTGGTTCTGCAACCGGAAGATCTGGGGATGGTTCTTGAACAGGTGTTGTCACTACTGGTACTTTAGGAGTGAGGAAGGATGTGAAGCGTGTCTCTGTTTCGTCTGCAAAAAAGATTTCGTCAAAGGTATTTTGATCCGTTGCACATCGAACGAGCCCAATACGATTATTTTTTATAAGGTCCTGCTTAAGGGCTTCATTTTTAGTTTTAACGAAAATATTCTCAATATCCGCAGGAGATAAAAGAAACTCACAAATGATCTCCGGATCTTGTTCTTGGCGTCGGTGTAATCGCTCGAACTTTTCTGTTGGACCATTTCCGAAAAAATTAAGCGCCTCGATTACGGCACTTTTCCCTGCCTCATTCTGTCCAGCGAGGACAATAATATTATCAGTTTCGGAAACGTTACAAACACCCGTGTCAACGATCGATTTAAAGTTTTTAATCTGAAATGAGGCCAGGCGCATTTTATATGGGATTTGTATGAAGAACATCCGTATTGTATGCCTGCCAATTTCTTATGCAACTACCTTGATAAACACTTGCGTT
This sequence comes from uncultured Gammaproteobacteria bacterium, assembly GCA_964364105.1. GTDB lineage: Bacteria > Patescibacteriota > Microgenomatia > Levybacterales > UBA12049 > 2-01-FULL-39-10-A. Next base: position 2,782 of record CAYILI010000076.1, read on the forward strand.
TTGTCAAAAAAATAGAAAAAAATTATAGGATGGCCTGCGTTTCTGTGGTGAAAGAGGATCCATTCTATTTCGTGGCTTATTTGCTGGACATCATGGAAAAGTAAGAAAAACCGGACGTAGCTTTAAGACTATACCACCGCGTCCTAGGCAAACACGAGGCAAACCACTCCCCCATGGCTCCTACTGTCTTTTTTACAACTCTGTATTCGTTAGCTTATTAGTTAGACGAATGAATAAAATGGCATATCAAATTGAGCCTTTGAGACACAAAATATGGGACTCACGTGTTTCAGAAATTATTGAGTTAGACGTGTACGGGTACCGCGTCGTTGGTACTAATGGTCAGACGATCTCTGAGGGCGAGACGAGGGAGGAGGCAATGTTAAAAGCCAGTGCATCTATCATGCCTAATCTAGCGCAGGTATGAAATCAGTAAATGAAGTGCTGGAAGCTTCTCCAACGCCATACAGTGGGAGCATCAACACATTCAATATGGTAGCCGACCAGATTGAAAAGAGATTTGGCCCGAAGGCGAGAAAAGAGTACCGGGCTGAGACAAACTGTCGTAGCTATGCCAGTTGGCTCCAGCTGGGTTTTCGTGTGAAGGCCAAGGAGCGAGCATTGCAGAGCATAACGTATATAGAGAAAAAAGATTCTGCCGGAAACGTAGTCGAAACATATCCACGCAAGATCTCGTTATTCTTTGTCAGCCAAGTTGAGAAGATTGCGGTATGAGCGGAGGAGTATCGCTCAGTGTACGCCTTAACTATGGCGGGCCTAAGCGACTAATGACCGTCGCGTATGCCCCGAGTAGCACGAGCGAGCCAAAGCCCATGATCCGTCTCGCCAATCGATTCCTTGCCGAGTCAGGTTTTACGGTCGGCAGCAAAATTGAAGCCGAGTACGGAAATGGAATTATTACAATCACTAAGAAATTATCATGAACACCGCATATCGAAGTCGCCTATCGCCCTACCAGTTAAAACCGCAGCACCCTATTGAATTGATGCGACAGAAAGCAGCGGATACACAAGACGAGGAGCACCCTGCCAGAAAAGAAATTGAGCGCGTTATAGGAAATTATCAGCTCGTCGCCACAATCGAAGAAGACAAACAGACGCTCGAAACACTCGGGCACATCCCCGGGCTCATTGCTTTTATTTGTAACGTCAAAAGAGATGGCGAACTTATTGGTACCGGACGTGGATCTGCGGTCCTTAATGGAATGAGCAAATTCATCGTTCGGGCAGTTCGGTTTGCCGCAAATTCCAGTGTCTTAAATGCAATCGCTCAAAGTACAAAGGCCATTGATTCTATGGTAAGCCCACATACGAATGAATTGGGTATTGAGGAGCCAGGGCAGGACAGCGTGATGGCGGAAGGAATTACGGACAAACAGCGCTCTTTCCTAACGACGCTCGTAAGGAAAAACGTTCATGATGAAAGCACGCTGACTTGGTGGGCTAATCAAATAGAAACTATGGACAGCAAACAGGCCTCGGATGCAATCAAGTCATTTGTGAAGTAGACAGTGAGATTAACACTAAAGCCGCGTAGGAATCATACCTTATGCGGCTTTTTTGTTGTGTCTCCACAGAGGATTGGCCTCTTACTTCGTTATATTCTCAAACTTACACTGCTCACCGTTCGTCAATCCGAGCATTGTGAGATGAAAAAAGAATAACTTCCTTCAGTCGGCTTTTTCATAATTCTTCTGCGACTTCAATTGCTTTCTCTTCATCTAAACCTTCGCCAATCAATTCCTGCGCCTTCTCGGCGACATCTTCGTCAATTTCGTGTTCTACCATCAGCCGTGCGATTTCTGGGTCCATAGCTTTTATTTTGCTATCAACTTCATAAACTCCTCCCAAATACGTACCATTGCTAGAGTGTCTTGGCGGCAGTAAGTGAGCATATCTGACTTAAGTTGTTCGAGCTCGGCACCAGCTACTTTACCCTTCGTAACTTTACGATACGCTTCGATCGCCCCGGTCCCGTTTTGTATAGTGAGGTCACCATACGACATATACGGTACAAGCACCGGTAACACTTTTTTAATCGACGCTCTGCCTTGGAAGCCAGG
>CAYILI010000077.1:0-4829 GCA_964364105.1 uncultured Gammaproteobacteria bacterium
AAAAACCCGATTATCGGTATCGCTTGAAAACAGCCTACTCTTATCGGGTTTTTGCTTCAACATTCGAAAGTTCCGTATACTAGTCGACGACTACGAGAATAAACTAAATTCATTCTGATGTTCTTGAGAATGTTGGAACGATCTAATATTCGTTTGAATGTTGGATTGAAAATAACAACGCCGAGGCTAAAATCAAGCAACCGCGTGGGGGAATAAAGAAAATTTTTATGGCTAAGAAGTCAAGTTATTTACGGAGATAAAATATTTCTTAATCGCCCTTTTATGTTTTCATATACAAGTCTCAATTTCTGTTTTGCAACTCCCGTCAACAATCCAGTATGTCCGACTGCATTTCTCATTGGCTTAAACTCAATTGCATCTCGTACAAGAGAGGCGGTGTTTTGTTGACTTCCGCTACCGTCAACTACTTTTGCCAGAAAATCCATGCCTAAATAGCTTAGTTCGTCATTGTTTTCTCTTATATCAAAACTAATATTTGCTTCTGATTTACGATGCTGCTCACGAAGTTTCCATGTATCTATCTCGGTTCTTGCAGGAGAAGTTAATGGCACTCTTTTTTCTTTAATATATTTTCTGACAAGATTTTCGGACAAAAAACAATCTACATATGCCGGAATATTAAATTCTGCATCGGGTTTTAATTCTTTTATCCAATTATTTATTTCATTATTATCGCTATCCGCATAATCTTTTGAGGAAAGATTATATAGGCTAAGGGCTTTCCTTTCTTTTAGACTTTTTCTTGGATTTTCATCGTCTCCTTCTTCATCCCTAGCTAAACGAAGCTCATCCCATTTATTACTAATATCTCCTAATATTCCCTCTTTTAAGGCTTGAGTCAGGTTTTTATACTTTTCGTCACCAGGAATAATACTCTCTCTGTCGCTGGTAAATCTGTCTTTTTCATCCTGATCCAGTTCATCAAAATGAATTTGACCATAAAGATAACTAGCAATATGTCTTGTAGAAAAATCGGGGTTATGGTCTAAAATGTTTCTCTCTCTTAATCTACCGTTTACGAATAAATCAATACCAACCTTCTTTTCAATTCCAGTAATTTTCAAATTTCTTGGAAGTTTTACAGTCGCAATAAAACCAACTATATTTAAATCGTTAGTAATATTTATCTGTTCATTTCTAAGAGCCGTTAGGGTTGCAATATATGGATCTTCAAGAATATTGATGTTCCATACAAATTCAGTTGCTTCAGATAACTCCTTTATATCATCAAGAGTAACTTCTTCGTCGTTAACAAAAACCTTGAAACTCTTATCCACTAAAGAAAATCTGAAGTAGAGTGCTATAAGCTTTTTTAAGTATGGTATTGATGATTCCTTAATATCATCTTTTGTTTTATGAAAATAAATAAGAGTGCCTTTTTTGTGATCCGATATAAATTGACTAAAAAATGTTAAATCTACTTTACCTAATTGATATTTATCCGGTGTCAAATCTTGCTTAATTGCCTCTGTCAAACCATTGTTGTCAATAACTCCTCCCGTATACTCTGTATTTATCGTTTTAGATAAAATGCTTATTTTCTCAGCACACGAAAGAAGCGCAAGTTTACCTATTCCTTTTGCACCAATAAATGGGCGGCCATTTTGTGAGATCATTTTACCGTCTTTTCTTTTAGAGTAGCCAATTTTAAGAAACTTATCTTGAAAATCATCATGGGTCATCCCATCTCCATCATCCTTTATCATAAAGTCCTTTGTATCTTTATCTATATATATCCATACGTTTGAAGCATCTGCATCCCAAGCATTTGATACTGCTTCGCCCAATACGGTGATAAAATTCCTATATAAGTTTCTTCCTAAAGCGTTTAAAACGCTTAGGGAAATTTCAAATGTAAATTTATCTTGCATATTCTTTTTCAACATGTTCCTTGATGACTTCTCCTATTACGTATCCTAATCTTGGTGGAACAGCATTACCAATGTGTCTTGCTGTAGTCGACAGTGGGATTCCTTCTGCGAATTCATATGTCAGAGGAAATGTTTGGAGCAATGCCCCCTCTCTAATAGAAAGTGCCCGGTCTTGTTCGGGATGACCAAATCTACCGGATCCATAGTTATAGAATTGAGTTGTGATTGTGGGAGAAACATCATCCCAACTCATTCTTCCATATATAGAAGTATACGTCTGTCCACTGTCCCGCCTGTAGCAGTTAGGGAGTAAGTCTGGGTCCCAATCTTTCCATGTACCTTTTGGTTTTGACTGTTGTATGCGCTTTATATTCAAAGGCGAAAGATTCTTCACTCTGTGTACCTCGTCTTTTGAATCAACCCCTCCAGATTTAATCTCAGGTAAATGCTTAATAGTCATATCAACTGTTACGTAATCTTCCCTTCGATGCGTTGTTTTAGGAACAGTAATTTCTCCCAAGCGAGAAGCAAGAAAAACAAGCCTATTTCTACTCTGAGGAATACCATAGTCGGGGGCATAAACTACTTTATAATCAATTTTATAATTCATTTTTTTTATCTCATCAACGAAATTTTTAAAAACGTCTGTTTTAATTATCCCTCTAACATTTTCCATTGAAATAATGTCTGGTTTCAAAATCTTAATTGCCTTAATGAAATAATTAATTAAATTCCATCTATCATCTTTTTGCTTATTTTTAGCTTTGTAGGTATGCGAGGAAAAAGGTTGACAAGGAGCACAACCAACTAAAACTCTTATACTCCCATTTGAGTACATATTCTCCATTTCTTTAAAATTATAATTTGCGATATCTGCTAATATAAATTTGGAATTATTATTTTTTTCGTAAGAAAAGGCGCAAGAGTTATCATTGTCAAGACCTGCTAAAATATCAATACCAGCCATTTTTAAACCGTAAGTTAAGCCTCCTATTCCGCAAAATAAATCTATGGCTTCTATTTTAATTTTTCGCATAGCCTATTTGAATTATAGTACCCACTCTTCCTTTTTTAAAGTCAAATCAAGAAGCTTCCACGATTTTTATTTCTTCCGGCGTAAGGCCGTAGAGCCTGTAAACTTCCTCGTCAATTTTTTTATCTATCCTTTCAATCTCAGAGTTTATTAAACTCCATTCATTAGAACCTTTATGAGCGCTATTTAAATCGTTGTTGAGGTTTGTAATTTTATCGACGAGTCTTCCGATGTTTTTTTGTATATTTCTATCTGGCTTTATTAAGGGGACTTTTAACAAAGGTTCTATATCAATTTGCAATTGCTCACCTTGCTTTTTGCCCTTTTTTGTAAACCAGAAATAAATAAGACTTGAGTTTAATAAACCAGTTAAGTATTGATAATCAATATCAATATTAGGGTGAAGAACTAAAAAAGCACGTGATACATAGCATGGAAAATCAACATATGTAAAAGCCGGTAGCTTGGTTTTTCGCAATAGAAAAATCGATTTTCCTTTAAAAAATTTTTCGTCTCTGGCTCTGTGTAATCCATATGGTGCAAAAGCGGAAGTAAGAATTTTCTTATAACGATCTAGATGTGCTTTTAGGGTAGGGAATTCCTCAATGTGTTCACGAAAATATCGGTCTGCATATATTATATTAAGATTCGATTCCTTGATGCTTAAATATCTGTTAATCTGACTAGATGTATAGTATGGCTTTATATACTCTGATTCTTTTTTGTTAAGATTTAAACTAAATTTTAAGTTGTCATCTACAACAAATACTCCCTCACCTTTTTTTATTTTTTTATCAACTAGAACTTGAATATGTTTCTCAGTAACATAATCCTGCAGAACATCAATGCCATTTCCAATCTCTTCATTAGACAAATAATAATTGGCCTTCGCCTGCATTTTATCGAACACTGCTCTTTCATCGTCATCTATAAATGTTATGAACGAATCAAATAATTTTTCTGGCCGAAGGTAAATTGTATGCCTATTGCTCTTATTAAACAATGCGCCTCTAATCCTTTGATTACTTGCCAATTTATCAAAGATCTTCAAGTAACTTATTTCGTATAAATCCTTAGAAGAACCTTTTTTAAAGATCAATATCATTGTTTGTATTGATACATTTTCAAACACTTGATAATCACCAAAATCTATGAAGTCCTGAATTTCACCCTCTGATAGAATTTTATTTCTAAACTTACTAGCTCCCATGTTAGAAATCCAACTACTAGGAGCGATAAAACCTAACATTCCATCCTTTTTGAGTAAATCTATACTAATAGAAGCAAAAAGCGTCCAAATGTCCATTTTTCCTTGATAATATGGATTATTATGGAGACCTTCAAAAGCATTTTTATTTGTATCTTCCTTTATGTACGGCGGATTACCAATTACTACATCAAACCCGCCTTGTGCGAAGACTTGTGGAAATTCTTCTTTCCAATTAAATGGCTTATTATTACGGAAGTTTTTACCAAAAAGTTTTTCTAATTCTTTCTCGCTTCCTGAAATTAAAGAGTTGCCAACCCTGATGTTAGTTTTAGATGGTAACTTTTGTTTTTTGTCCAATGTGTTTATTAGAAGATTTAAATTTGCAAGTTCTACAGCTTGTTCATCCAAATCAACACCAAATAAATTCTCCGTTAATACTAACTGTTTTGTTATTTCTCCTTCAGTAGCACCAAAGTCTAAATATTTTCTATAAATTAAATCAAGGGCTTTTATAAGAAACGACCCAGAACCACATGCTAGATCGAGAACTTTTATTTTTTTTACATCCGAAATTGTCTTACACTTATTAAGAATAGGTCCGAGAGTGTTCTCTACTATATAATAAACTATAAATGTGGGCGTATAATAAATCCCTTGTTTCTTTCGTTTACTCTCTCCTGCCTCTTTCGTCTGA
>CAYILI010000078.1:0-4673 GCA_964364105.1 uncultured Gammaproteobacteria bacterium
AATTATCCAAAACTTGGTGCCAACTCGGTAACACGGCCACCTTTTTATTTACAATATCAAGGGCTTCCAAAGCGGTAGTCCCCTCTGCGACTTCAACACCGAACTCTTTTAGCACTCTCGTTCCGCCAGCGTGAACCATAGCCAAAGCGCCTACGCTTTCTTCAAGTGTCTTGCCAGAATAAGCGGACAAATCCATTGCCAACTTTAATTCTTTTTGCGCCTGCGCCGTGCTTTCGGTTATAGAAAAAAGTTTAGCGAAAGCCTTTGACGCACTCTCATCGTCAAAGCCTAGTTTTATTGCGGAAGCTCCAACTTTGTCCATCATATTTTTCAAAAAACCCAACTTGTCTTTTCCCTCACCGGCTTTTTTCTGCAAATTCGCAAGAGCCTCATTTGACAAATTGTTAAAAGTATTTGTGAGCATTTTATTTGCCACCGCCATTTCCTTTTCCGCTTCCGCAAATTTTTTCAAAGAAGTCCCCACGACTGCGCTGATAGCGCCAAAAGCCACTCCGCCAGCAACCGCCATTGTTTTGAACGCTGGCGCAAAAGATTTTATTCTGTCGTGAAAATTATCAAGACGGCTACCAACAGTTTTTAATACTGCGCTAGCCTTATCTTCTGCCTCTAAAATTATACCTACTTTTGCTTCTGTTGCCATACGCTTTTTGATGTTTGTGCGTCAATTTTTAATTTCTCAATAATTAAATCTATGAACCATTGTGGCTGTTCTTGATATTCATAGAAAGTCCAGCCATACATTTCGCAAATAGTCACCATTCGCATATTGCTGTCTAGGTAGCCTTTGGCGTATTCAACGGCAGACTGTTTTATAAAGGGGTTTTTTTTTGACCAGACACTTCTTTCAGCGCCTCAACGATTTCGTTATAATCGTCAACTCGCAAATCAAGTATTCTGTCTACCAAATTTTCAGCAATGCCGTCCAGTGAAACAACCAAAAGTTCCAAAGTTTTTTTAGTGGCTTCAAATTCCGAAGTCGGACTAAAACCCTCAATTTTAGTTACTCCTCCGATAACATTCAATTTTGCGTCTTTCAAATAACAATTCTGAATTTCGTTAAACTCTCTGCCTGTGGCGTAAGTTTTTATCACAACTTTGTGATTTCCTGATGTGGTAATTTCTTTTGTTTCTCTTTTAGTATCCATATTTTTTAATTAACTTTTAATAAGCTGTGCCAGCAGTTCTGTTAATCAAACTAGCGTCCATAGCTTGGGCGTCCGAGTTATCATATAGAACTTCAAAAGTCTGGCTGTCAACGATATACTCGCCGACTTCAAGCGCATTTTCGTTATCCATCAGCTTTACATTATTGAATTTCAAGGTCAGTTTTTCTTGCGTGGTAAAATCTGATTTTATAAATTTGCCTTTTGCTATTATGCAGATAGCCTGCTTACCTCTGTTCAAAAACTTTTCTGTTTGATTTTCGTTTTCAAGCAACTGTTTCATCGTGATAGCTCCCTCTTTCGTTCTTGTGAGAATTTGCACAGGGTCAAATCTGCCAGTTCCGTTTCCAGCAAATAAGTTGTTTTTTAACACTATGGCTAAATCATAAATAGGGGTGGCTGTCGCTATTGCGCCTGCGTTTGAAACTGCGGTTGCTATGTCAGCGCCAACGCCAACAAGCATATTGCCAAAATATAAAGGGTCTTGAAGTGTCGGCAAAGTGACTGTTTGCGGTTTTAAATAAATCGGCTCGCCCACTGAATAAGTGAGAGAAAGTGCGCCAAAAGTTACGGTTATGCCATCAGCGCTAACACCAGTGAGCGTAACATCATTGCTTCCGATAGTGATTACATCGCCAATAACTAATCCTCTTGTCGGGTTCAAATCATACTCATCATCTAAAACTATTGATGTCATACCTGCGCCAGTGAGCGCAACACCCAAGCGTGCTACGGAAAACTGCCCCATAGCTTTTATGGACGCTTTTATTTGCGCCTGACCATCGGCAAATTCTAATCTTAATTCGTCAATTTTCACACCAAAATATCTAGCGCAATAAAGCCCTTTTTTAATTTCAATGGAATAAAAATCAGAAGCTCCAACTGTAAAAGGGTGAGTATAACCATCAGTTGCATTTCCTGTCGTTGACCCTTTTAAAAGAAACATATTGAGAAAATGTCCAAGACTGTCGGGGTCGGCAAGAGCTACAATTTCCCCCTCGTGGTTTCTGTTTCCTCTTAAAAGGTCATTGGCTTTCCAGTCAAGACCTTTCATCCGCCTGTCGGCGCTATGGTTCACTACGGTTCTGATATTTTCACTCACTAACGGAATAAAATTTGTGGGTATCACGGCAGTTCCACCGACACTTTCGGGTTTGACTGCTAAATACGCATTGTCAGATAAATAAGACATAATTATTTTTTATCTTTATTATTTTTTAATTCTTCTTTGATTTTTACGACCTCAAAATTTGCGTTATTAAAATTTTCATCAACGGTTATAATCTCATCGGCTTTTACTATTCCGATATTGGGGATAATCAGTTCTTGCCCCGATATATTTTTAACTGTTTTCTTACTCATTGTTTTATTATACTACTTTTAATAATTTGCGCTATTGACTGTGAATAACTAGGCGTATCTATTAACAATATCTACAACCGCAACCGCAAGCTCTGCGCTATGAAATGCCGTTTCCCTAACTCCATAACTAAATACAGCTGGCACGACCCTAACCCATTTGCATTGTGCTTGACTATTCACGTCTAGCAACATAGGGTCTTGGTCAAAAGAAGTTATCACCCTATCCACAGCGTCCAGCAAAGCCGTGTAAGCGTCCTCTGGGTTTTTCTTCCCTATTTCTTGATGGATTATAACTTGGAATTGCCACTCTCTTTCGTTGCGGTGAGTATCTAGTATTTGCCCCTTGCCAGTCTGTTCAAGCACCCAACAAGCAGGATAACCGGCAGGGTCTGTTTCAGCCACTCCATAAACACCAGCGAATAAAGCCGTGCTATCCGAGCCGAGCAATGCGGTGAGTTTGTTTATCAAAATTGTTTTCAAACCTACGTAGGATTTTGTTGCCATATTATTGTGTTAGATAAGCCGCTAATTTATTCATTGCTTCTTGGATTTTTTCTTTGATAAATTCTTTTGAAGCGCCTAGCCCTTTTTCCATAAATTTTCTTTCACCGATTTTGTGCCTGCCATAGCCCTCGTGGACGTGAATAGCGTAATTCACATTCGTTCCCACTCCGGCTGTCAAGCCTCTCACGAAAGAAAAACCGCTTGCTCCACCTATACTTGACCTCAAATATCCAGTTCTTACTGGCGTGCGCCTCTTGCTTTCCGTTTCCACCATTGCGATAGATTTTCCGAGAGAAAGTCCTACCTCACGTTCAAGAACTTGCGGTGCGTCCGCAAATCTTTTTCTCAAATTTTCCAAGCCCGTAATTTTCATTGTTATCATTCTGTTAGAGCTAAAATAGCTACTTTGTGATTTTGTCCGCTATCACGACTATAATCAACCACATTAACTCCTCTGACAATATAAACATTTGACCCCTCTACCACTCTGTCGCCTTTCAAAATATCTTTATCATTGAAATACATTTTGAAAAGTTTATAAAATGAGCCGTCTGACAATTCGCTCTGCAAAGGGTCTATCGGTTGAATGGCGCAATTAAAATTATTGAGGTTTGTTTGCCAAGTTTCTCGCTTACTCCCTGAAACTGCGGTAAGTCTTTGCGTATTGACGGTCTTGTTAAAAAATTTTCTGATAGACATAAATTAAGAAACCTCAATAACTCCACCGCCAGAAAACGGCACTCTTTCCCTTTTATACATTTCTAAAATATCGTTCACCCCTGTATAGTGAGCAATTTCTTTAATTTTAGCGTAAGAAGCCGAATAATCACCTAGACTTTCTTGCGTGATTTCTTTTAAATCGGTATCGCCGATATTTTCTTTTATAGCCGCACCGACCAATTTTAAGCAGGCTAATTTTATAGCGTCTGGGGGTGTTGTGGAATAACCAAATTTGCCTGTAACAGCCACAATTCTCTGCCCCTTGTCAAATATAAAGGGCGAACTTCTGTCTAACCTAGAATTGCTAGGGATTTTTGTTTCTGGCTGGATTAACTCTATCCATTCCTTTACGCTTTCATTCAAGGGATATAAATAAAAATCGTCATCTACGGTTTGAGCGTCATCATCAATAGACAAGGACGTGAGGGTTCTGATGTCGTCTATAATCAATTTTGTTGCGTCATTGCCATCATAGTATTTTGTTACGGCGGTATCTGCGTCTTGAAACCACCTTTTTTTTATTCCAGTTTCTTTTTCGTTTCCGCAATATCTTTCTATGTAGTCTTGCGCAAAACTAATCAAGGTTGAGATAAAAGCGTCTAGCGAACTACTTATCGCAATTCCTAAATACTTCTCTACTTCTGTTTTTGAAATGTATGCCATAGTTTTATTTTACACTATTTATTTTTAAATGGGAGTGTATAAATCGGTTGTCTTGGTATAAGGGTCAAAATCCACGTTATACTGCATTGATTTCGTTTTTGTGACCTCTGCCTTAATCATATAAATCATTGACTTCGTGACGGCTTCGGGCTGTTTAATAGCATACTGCAAACCTTTGGTTATCACCACTTCTTTCAAGACCGTGTATTGCAAAGACTTGGTAATTGCGACAGGTCTTTT
>CAYILI010000079.1:0-4598 GCA_964364105.1 uncultured Gammaproteobacteria bacterium
GAAGGAAATATTCTACCACTGAACCAATCCCGCGATAAATAAGATTATAGCATGATGGTGCCTGTTCAGGCAGTCAGTGGAAAAATTTGAGTCTCAGTAATAGTTGGTTTCATTCCATTTCTTACTTTTTCAGCTTCTGCTTCTGTTGCACGTTTTGAAGCTTCTTTCTTCGTGACTGCATTATTTTCTGCTATTAATCTTTCATTTGCTACTAATGCTTCTTCAGTTGATTCAAATTCCATTAAAGATAACTGGTTTCTCCTCTGTGATTCAGAGCCGTCATTTTTTCCTCCTTCTTGTAACACTAATTCACTTATTTCTTCTTCAGAAGGTTCTGGTGCCAGATGTCCGACGACATCTTTTCCTTTAACTTTTCCGGTTATAGGATCAATATCTTCTTCAAAAGCAGTTTTTATAGCTCGAGCTGTTTCAGCTCTACGAGCTTTATTTGCCTTCTCATGAACAAAATATTCTTCTTTTTGTTGCTCTAGTCTTTGTTCAACTGTTTCTTTAGCTGTAGGATTTACACTTTCCATAATTGCTTGTACATTTGCACGCATGGGATCGGCTGATGGTTCAGCATCAGCTTCTGGTTCCTCAGATACAGTTTCTAATGCCTGAATTAATCCGCTTCTTTCAACAGCTGTAGAAATAGCAACATTTGAAATAGAAGCCGCAGTTTCTGCAGTAGTCACTTCGTCTACGATATCTAATATTGTTTGCACGGATTCTAGATCACTTTTAAGCTGCATATAAGTTAATGGGTCATTAGTTCTTAGATCTTCTACCGCGCCTTTTATATCTACATCTTCAAGCCCCATTTCAGCAGTTTCAGAAGCAACAACTGATTCAATTGAAACTTGAGGTTCTTGCTCAGTTTCTGATTCAAATCCAATTGACGGCTCTGAAAATGTTGCAATAGTTGTAAAACTATCAAAAGAAGACAATGGAGCAGGACCTTCATTTACTGGCATTGTAATTTGAAATGATGCAAATTCACCAAATACTGAAGGTTTTTCTGTTACAGAAGGATTTGAAATCCCCAAATCTGTACCAAGCGCTAGGGTTTGCATTTCTGAAGAAAAAATATTTCCCATGACAGGCATCTCTGGAGTTCCTTTTGTTGGACTAACTGAAGAAGTTTCTGAAAATAAATCTGTAGAATTTGAAAATAAAACAGGCCCTTTTGATCCTTCATTTACTGAAAATGCGCCAAGATCTGAATCACTTCTTCCAAGTCCTGAGAATGTTGGATAACCGCTGTCAAACCCTATCCCGGTTGATCCAAGCTCACCTGAGATTGAAGTTCCGATTCCGGAACCAGAAATGCCTGCGGCAGCTACGCTTGCTCCCTGTGCTCCAACTGATACTGCCCCTTCTGCGCTCATAGTGCCTGCATTATAAATCAGTGAGGCTAATTAACCTTGATTTTAACATTACAAAATCCTGACAGAAAATTAGCTCATGTTGACGAAAATTCACAAATTTGCTATTATTAATCGTGCCCGATAGTACTAAAAACAGTAAAAGGGTTCACCCTGAGGGTGAGCGAAGGGTTAAATACATTTTTGTCTCCGGAGGAGTCATATCAGGCATCGGCAAAGGTATTACTTCAGCTTCAATTGCGCTTCTTCTCAAATCAGCAGGATATAAAGTTTCCCCCATAAAGTTTGAAAATTACCTAAATCTTGACGCAGGAACTATAAATCCTATTGAGCACGGCGACACATTTCTTTGTGAAGACGGAACTGAAGCTGATATGGATATCGGCACGTATGAAAAATTCTTAAATGAAGATATGGGTACAGATAACTTTGTAACCATGGGAAAGATTTATTCTACGGTTATTGAGAGAGAAAGAAGATTTGAATATAACGGAGAAGATGTAGAAGCAATACCCCATATAACTGATGAGATAACCAGAAGAATAAAAAACGTTGCTAAAGTAAGAGATGCAGATATTGTGGTAATTGAACTTGGTGGAACTGCCGGAGAGTATCAAAATGTTTTCTATTATGAAGCGTCTCGCATTATGACTCTTCAAAATCCAGGAGATGTAATTCATGTTCATGTAAGCTATGTGCCAACACCAGCCCATCTAGGAGAGCCTAAGACCAAGCCAACACAATTATCAGTAAGAACTTTAAATTCACTAGGAATTCAGCCTGATTTTATAATTTGCCGCTCAGATAAAGAACTCGATCAAAGAAGAGTTGAGCGCCTGGCTCTATTTTGTAACGTGGCGCCAGAGGCTGTAATTTCCAGTCCTGATTTAGAATCAGTTTATGAAGTTCCACTTGGCTTAAATCGCCAAAAACTTGGCAAACAAATTCTTGAAAAATTAAATCTTCCGGTCAGGGAATCAAACCTTTCGGAGTGGGAAAAATTTGTGTCTAAAGTTAAAAAAGTCCAGAATATGAAAAAAAATATAGACGTCGCTATTATTGGAAAATATTTTGGCACTGGGGATTATCAGCTAAAAGATAGCTATGCAGCGCTTTTTGACGCAATAGATCACGCTTCCTTTGAACTAGGCGTTGCCATTAAAACACATTGGATCGACGCTGAAAAAGTAGAAAAAGATTCAGATTTAGAGAAGCTTATTGGGAATCCAGACGGAATAATTGTGCCAATCGGTTGGGGTTTGCGCGGAGCTGAGGGGATGATAGAGGCTGCTTCTTATGCAAGACGCAAGAAAATTCCATATTTAGGGCTTTGTTATGGGATGCAGTTGGCAGCTATTTCTTATGCTAGAGATGTGCTGGGAATTAAAGACGCAAATACAGAAGAAAATGTAAAAGACGGAAAAAATCTGGTAATTCATCTTATGCCTAAGCAAAAAGAAGTTATGGCAAGGCGCGCTTATGGAGGAACAATGAGGCTTGGACATTGGGATGCTATTGTAAAAAAAGACACAAAGGCGTTTAATTTATACGATAAATATAATGATTTTATCGATAAATCTAAAGGCTTAACTTCTGAAAGACATAGACATAGATTTGAATTTAATAATGATTATCTGGAAAAATTTGAAAAGAAAGGTTTTGTGATTTCTGCTAAATCAGTAGAGGAGGGACTAGTTGAAATTATAGAACTTCCAGAAAACGAACACCCATTTTATTTGGGAACTCAAGGTCATCCAGAATATAAAAGTAGACCTCTAAGGCCTCATCCTTTATTCCTTGGATTCTTAGAAGCAGTTCAGGCGTTGAAAAAATAACAATTTCAGGCTATAATATACTCCTCATGTTAAAAACTATAGATTTCAGAGTTGGGGATACCGTAAGAGTACACCAAAAAATTACTGAAGGAGAAAAAACTAGAACTCAGATTTTTGAGGGACAAGTTCTTCAAATTAAAGGTAGAGGCGAGAATAAAAGCTACACAGTTAGAAAAACAGTTGGAGATGTCGCAGTTGAAAGAATCTGGCATGTTGGAAATCCAAATGTTGATAAAGTAGATTTTAAAGCAAAGCCAAAATTAAAAGTAAGACGTGCAAAACTAAACCACCTAAAGAGCCCAAGACTTAATCCCTAATTAATGAAGATCTCCGATCCCATTGCCATAAGGGGAGAAGAATTAGCCACCAAGTACCTCAAAGACAAAGGTTATAAAATAATAGATAGAAATTTCCGTAAAGGTTATGGAGAAATCGATATTATTGCGACTCACAAAAAAACTTTAGTTTTCGTTGAAGTAAAAACAAGGACTTCAAAATTATTTGGCTCACCATTTGAAGCTATTACATATTTTAAGTTAAAGACACTTCGAAGGACCGCAGAATTCTATAAGGTTTTAAACCCTAAATTACCGGATCTACTTAGGATCGATGCAGTTGGTGTATTACTTGATGAAAATGAAAATTTGGTTACAATAGAGCATATCGAGAATATTACTAGCTAGTACATTTGTCATCCCGAATTTATTTCGGGATCCTGAAACAGGTTCAGGATGACAGGCTGGAAAAAATATGAAGAGGGGAGTTGCAACATTCACATTAGACACGGGGAAATGTCCGCCTTGGTTGTTTGAGCGGATGGTAAAACTTGGTCGTTCCATGACAGATGTACTCATTGAGGAGTACGGCCCTGATGAATATATAAAAAGAATTGCAGATCCTGTCTGGTTTCAATCTTTAGGAACTGTTTTGGCTTTTGATTGGAATGCTTCAGGACTTACGACAATTCTTACTGCAGCTCTTAAAGAAGCAATAAGAGGCAGAGAACAAGAGCTGGGAGTATTTATAGCAGGAGGAAAAGGTGCCACGAGTAAGAGAACTCCAGATGAAATTGCCGAGTGGGGAAATAAATTGTCTCTTTCTCATAAAACAACAAATGGATTAGTTTACTCTTCAAAAATGTCTGCTAAGGTCGACTCTTCACTTATTCAAGATGACTATACTCTTTATCATCACGCATTTTTCTTTAGCAAAAATGGCGCTTGGACAGTAGTTCAGCAAGGAATGAATACGGCAAATGCTACGGCTAGAAGGTATCATTGGTACAGCGATAGTCCAACAGATATAGATTTTACAAACGATCCTCATAAGGGCATAGCATCTCAGCTTTTTAGAAAATCTACTCTTAATTTAGCTACAA
>CAYILI010000080.1:0-4555 GCA_964364105.1 uncultured Gammaproteobacteria bacterium
GTACGAAGGCGAGACACTTGATGAACGCAGGGGAAGGCTTGAAAATATAGAATAAATTTATGAAAAACACAGAACGCACACCCGAAGACAACGAAAAAGCGCAATTAGAAAACGAGGTTGCTCGGCTAAATAAAAAAATTTCAAAATACGAGGCTATTGAGTTAAAACAAAATCGCTTCGGCTTAGTTTGGCTTGATGTGCCGGAAGCCTTTGATGATGATGTTGAAAACAAGTTGCCAATTTTGGAAGAAGTGCCAAAGCTGGCAATAAACAATAAAGACGGTAAGCCAACGCATTTGCTTATTGAAGGCGATAACTATCATGCTTTGACTTGCCTAAACTACACACACAAAGGCAAGGTTGATGTTATTTATATTGACCCGCCGTATAACACCGGCTCGGACGGCTTTAAATATAAAGATAAAAGAATTTTAAAAGAATACCCCGACGGCACCGAAGTGCCAGTTGAACACCCCTTAAGACACAGCTATTGGCTTTCCTTTATGAAAAAGCGTTTAGAATTGTCAAAAGATTTATTAAAAGAAGATGGTGTAATTTTTATTAGTATTGATGATAATGAAATTGGACAACTAAAGTTATTATGTGATGAAATTTTTCATCCAGAAAATTTTATTGATATATTTTCTTGGATGAGAACTGAAACGCCAGCAAGACTCTCAAAAAAATCATTAAAAGTTGTTGAGTATATTCTTTGCTACCAAAAAACCAACAGCCTGAAAGGCCTGAAAGGATTTAAAAGTTCAAGTGAAACAAGCAATACTTTATTAAATCAAACTAATGCCATCAAAACATTAATATTTCCGGCCAATATCATTGAAACTGGTATTAGTGATGGGAAAATTAAAAAAGGTAAATACGGCACTGCCTCTTATAAAATAATTTTAGAGGAGGACACTGAAGTGAGAAACGGACATTTTATTAAATCTGTAAAATTAAAAGCAAAATTTAGATGGTCTCAAGAAAAGCTTAATAAAGAGATTGAGGACGGAACAAAAATCTCTATCAGAACAGACACTTTTTCCCCAAGTTATGAAAAAGAGGAATACGAAGATGGCGCACCTAAAAATCTAATAGATAGGAATGTTGGTGTATTAACTAATGAGGCAGCAAAAAAAGAGATGCAGGATTTGGGGATAGATTTTAGTTATCCAAAACCGACATCTTTAATAAAATACCTGTGCAATTCTATTGATAACAAAAGCGCGGTTGTGCTAGATTTTTTTGCTGGTTCGGGCACTACCGGCGACGCTGTTATGAAGTTAAATCAAGAGGATAGCGGTAAAAGACAATTCATCTTAATTACCAATAATGACGAGATTACCAACGGTAAAAAACATAGAATAATGACGGATATTTGCTATCCCCGAATTGAGAATATTATCAGGGGTTATAATTCAAAAAAAGGTTTAGGCAATTCCATAAGGTATTTTAAAACGGCTTTTGTTGGCAAAAATAATATCTTAAAAGCTGATGACGCAGACAAAATTGAATTAGCCCATAACGCCGGTGGTATGCTGGCTATTGCTGAAAACACTTTTGAGCAAGTTGAAACAAATAACTACTGGCAGATTTTTGAAAGTCAAAAGCAATATACAGCTGTTTATTTTAGGGAAGAATTTAGCAAGTTTGATAACTTTGTAGAAAAGGTTAAAAAACTAAAAAACCCGACCACGGTATATGTTTTTAGTTGGGAAAAAGAGCTTGGGTTTAACGAGTTTGAAGACCATAAAAACATTACTGTTAAAACTATACCGCAACCTATTTTAGAAATATACAAACAAATTTATAACCTTGTTTAAATATGTCAGCTTTTAACCCATTACCATTTCAAAAGGAAGCCGAAAACAACTTGTTGGAAGCCTTTTTGCGACTGTGGAAAAAACAAGGTAGGCAGTTGCCGTTGGTTTTTAAGTCCCCAACGGGTAGCGGCAAGACTTTGATCGCTGCCCATTTTATAAGGGGGCTTAACCATTTACCGCAATGGAAAATAGACAAGGCTTTTGTTTGGATTACTTTCAGCGATGATTTGGCAATGCAAAGCAAAAACAAGTTTAAAGAGTATTTTGAAAATAATTTGGAAAACACGCTGTTGACTGTAAACGATATAAACAGGGGTAAGCTATACGAAAATGATATTTTATTTTTGAACTGGCAAAAGGTTGTGCAGGACAATGCTACAACTCGTAAATTAAAATTACGCAAACCGAAAGACGAAAGGTTTAAAAAAGAAAATGGCAGTTATTTTGAAGATGTGATGTCGGCAACTAAAAAGGCTGGGCGAGAAATCATTTTGTTTGTTGACGAAGCGCATACCCATAAATCAACTGAACTTGCTCAAGAAATTATTGATTATATTGACCCTAAAATCATTGTGCATATAACCGCAACTCCAGATGACAAGGATATTGCCAAGGCCGCAACGCTGGGTAGTTTTGTGCCAGTAGATAGAGAAAAAGTTGTTGATGAGGGTCTGATTAAGGAAAAAATTTTAGTGCAAACAGAGGAAGATTTAAAAAAGTATAAAGGCAAGGATTTAGATGAATTGCTGTTAAGCTTGGGAATGGGAGAGCGGCAGGAGTTGGCAGATAAATTAAAAGCATTAGGTAAAGACGTAAATCCTTTAATGCTCATACAACTACCCAATGATGACAAGGAGTTGATAGCTAAAGGCGACAGGACTAAAGAAGAAGTTGTTAGCCAATTTTTAGCCTCAAAGGGTATAAAGAGCAAGCATATAGCCAAGTGGTTTGATAATAAAAAAGAGAACTTGGATTTTATAGCCGATAATGATAGTAAGGTTAATTTTATGCTTTTCAAACAGGCGGCCGGGACGGGCTGGGACTGCCCCCGTGCTAGCGTTTTGGTTATGTTTAGAGAAATAAAAAAAGAAACTTTTTATATCCAAACAGTCGGGCGTATCTTGAGAATGGCTGAACCACAGGCAAAGAAAGATTATAAAAACAATCCGGATTTAAGAACTGGTTATTTATATACCAATTATAAACGAAGCCAAGTTACCCTGCCGGATATAAAGAAAAATGAAATTCCAACCCAATACGCCTACCGGAAAAAGGGCATTAAGAATATTAAATTACAATCCGCGTATATTTCACGGGTTGATTATGGGGATATTCCGGCGTCTTCAAAATTTCAAGAGAGTTTTGCTAAATCAATGAATAGTTATTTTGGTATTACCAGCACAGACTTAAAAGTTATAAGTAAGACTGAAGCAAAATTAAAAAAGGCAGGCATTGATTTAAGCCGCAAGCTAACCAACAGCATTATTGCCAATGCCAAGTTTGAAGATTTTGACCAAATGGCTTACGAGTTTAAAAAGAAAGGTATTGATATTGAGTTGGAAATGTCAACGAATGATGTAGAAAAAACTTTTAACTACTTTTGCCTAATGTTGCTTAAAGAGCAGACGGAGGCGCAGGCAAAATATACCAATGTAGCCCGCGCGTGGGGCGTGTTTAAGTCGGCAATTCGTGTTTGGTTTCATTCAGTATTGAGCAAAGACAGCAATTACTATTACAGAGTTTTTATTAAAGATATACAAAAGGGTGCAAGCAGTAAATTTAGACCAGCTATAACTAAAGCGTTGATTGGTTTCAAACCTATTGCTCAAAAAATCTTAAAGGATAGAAAGAAATCGCGAGAAGAACAAGAGGCTCCAATGTTTGAGATTTTGGAACAATATGACTTTACCGACGACTATGAAGAAGTGCCACAGAAACTTTTTGCTTTGGATAAATGCTTTACGCTAAAAACATACAAGGGCAAAGAAAATGAATTGAAATTCATAAAATATCTTGAAAGCAAAGGCAAGCAAATTGATTGGTGGTTTAAAAATGGCAATCAAGGTAAAGACTATTTTGCCATTAAATATTTCAATACAGTTGACGGCAAGGAAGCTCTATTTTACCCAGACTTCATAATACGCTTTAAAAATAACAAGATAGGTATTTTTGATACCAAACAAGACCAAACGGCCACAGACCCAGAAACGGCCGACAAAGCTAAGGCATTAGCGTTAAAGATAAAAGAATTAGGTAGGGGTTATTTTGGCGGTATTGCCGTTTTTGAAAATGGTGTTTGGAATTATAACGGCTCAACAAACTATTCTTACCAAAAAGGAAAAACGAGCCAAGACAAAAACTGGTTGCCTTTGGAAAGATTATTGAACTAGATATGATTATAGAAGACTTTGATTTTAAGGGCGTTTATCCACTTGCTTTGGATAGAGCTAAAGAAATGGTTAAGAATGGTCTTTATTCCCGTTTCGGATTATCAGAAGAAGTAAGGGTTGAGAAAGCATTTTTAGGATGTATGGGGGAGTTGGCCTTTGAACACTTTATTAAAACAAAAAAAATTAGTTATGAATTAGATACTAAAGATTTTCAAAACAGAAATTCTGATGAATTTGATTTTTTAGTTTGTGGTAAGAAAGTTGATATTAAAGTAGCTAAAAAAACTACTCCAAGCAACCCTAATGATAATTGGACTTATGGTTATCCTAAAGAACAAGACCCTA
>CAYILI010000081.1:0-4493 GCA_964364105.1 uncultured Gammaproteobacteria bacterium
CAAATGGCCTAATTTACTTTCAATTGCTACAATTACATTATGATTTCGGATCCACACCAGACAAAATATTTAAACATAGGCCACGCCACTGTTCCTGTTTGGATTTATGGAGACGAAAAAAAACCTCTAATTTATTTCATTCACGGCTATTTTCGCGGATTTTCAGACTATATTGGCGACCCTCCCATGCGCTACCTTATGAAAAAAATTACTACATATATTAACGTGAGGATTGTAAGTGTTTGAATCTTAATCTTGGAAGTGATATTTACTAGCGGAATTTAATTGAATTTATAATCTCCTCAAATTCTTTTTCAAACTGAGAAGGATCCGGTTCTTTTGAGATTTCAAGAGTTCTTTCCTTGTTTTGCAGAAGATAGTAAACTATCTCATCACCATTTGGAGTTTCCGTAAAGTACTTATAAAAAATGTCTCCAGAAGTCTTTTTAGCTTCCTTTGAGATTATCTCATCTGGACCGCCCTTTTTATTTTCCCCACAAGCTAGATATTTTAAATCTTCTTCAATAGTAGGAAAACAACTAGAAAACTCGCTAATATGTATTTTAACCTGCTCAAACGAAGGTTTATTTTTTCTGTTTCTTTCACCTTCGTAGTTACTTTAGTTTTTCCTGTTTTAGATGAATAAATCAATCTAAGCTTTAACTCGCCTTTTACTTCAAACTTCTGTTGCCTTCCAAGGCCAGGCCTTGGAAGGCTAAAGGTGCCTGCTCATAACAACCCTTGACACTACGTCCTCATAGGACTATACCTATATTATAGGGTCGAAAGATTTTTGATATAGTTTTTATAACCAAACTATATCACTTTAATTAGCTGTACCGGGCTAATATATTTAGGTTCTCACCACTTACTATGGGTTTGACATTGCTCTAGATCTATAGTAAAATCGTACTGAATATGGGTTCACACGGTGAAAGAACAGAATTTAGTGGATCTCAGAACATTCCTCCTCAGGCAGATGTTAATATAGTGGCTACACCCTCAGCGCCACTAAATCCCAACAGAAGAGTTTCAGGACTTAGAAGTGCAGGAATCGCGGCCCTAGGACTAGTTACGCTTGGCACAGGGGTAAATCTTGGAAAACCTGAGCCTGTTAGCGCATTTAATAATCAAATGACAACAACGGCTGCTGGTTCTAAAATCGACTGTGACCCAACAACACTTATAGCTCAAGCTCAACAAGAACCAACTGGCAACGCACGAATAAGCGACTCTGTTACCTCCTCAGTCGTTAACCCATATTGCCCGCCAACAGGAAACGAAACCGGAAATGATATTGAAATTGAGGGAGATGAAGTAGATCAAAGACTTAATGCGTGGCTGGATGGAACATTCAGACCAGACCTCAAAATCGAAGAATTCTTTACGAGAAGAGGCCGCTATGCGCCTCTAAATATTGTTTACCCTGAATACGTAGAAGGCCCTGAATACGAAAGTATAATTATGACTTTCCAAGGAGTATATCTAACAAAGGATATCGTACCAGCAGAGGATGGCGATAGACTTATTCTTTATTTTGGATTAGAAGCAGGAGGAAGAGAAAGATATTTTGTAGGCCTAAACGCTGGGAAAGTTGAGTCTCTAAAAACTCCACTCTATGGACTAGCTTATCAAGAAACTCCTAACAGAACTGGCGATAATGTAATAAGTACAAAACAACTAATAGCAAGTCTAGAAGGCAAAGAAGGAAATGTTATGATATTTAAACCAAGCTCTTCAAAATACGAAAGGACCGTTGATCCTGATTACAAAGACTCAATCGATGAATCACTTCCTCAGCAATTAATTGCCGATGACTTTATTAGACTAAGCGCTGACATCGTAAACAATGACCTAAGGCTCGAAGACATACCAGCTGATAGCCCTGTCATGCAATATGTTATAAATCACAGAATTACTGAATTTGATCCCACAAAGGTTATTTTCTCTTTCGGAATCGCAGAAATGAGACCTCCAGAAGAATAGACTTTCCTCTGATTTTTATATACCATAAGTATACTTAGTGTCCATGAGTATACGTATAATTCTCATTATAGTTACAATTATTATTCTTTTACTTTCAATAATCCTCTCTATATTTTTTATATTTAATTTAAACAAAAAAGAAGAATTAGTAAATCAAACTTCTGAAATTCCAATAATAAATCCCAGAAAGGAGATAAACTTCTCCGAAACAGGAAAAGTGGTCGATAAGGGAATTGAATTAACGTATGTTGTTGGCAGACTTAAATCAGTTTCAGAAAAATTCGGTGAAGTAAACGGCACGTTTGAAATATCAACAGGAGACAAAAAAAATCAGAATTTCTTACTTTTTAATGCTAACTCTTTGTTGTCTGTAGAAATTTATAAAACAGACAATATTAATGAGATCAAGGACGAAAAGCGAGAATACATCAACATTGAAGATTCAAGCAAGGCGCATGAATATTTGAAAAAAAATATAGGTAACAATTTCTTACTTAAAATTGTTTCTTCTGAGCCTGATGTAGAAAAAAGTTTGGCATTTTACCTAAAGTGTAATAAAACATTATCAGAACAATTGGTAAAGGGGAATTTCACTGGTATATCCTGTACTCCATTCGTATGGACTTTAGCGAAGTATGAAAAGGGTAATTAATTTATTATTTCTGACAATAGTTTTCTTATTTGGATTATTAATTTTTAATATCCCCAAAACTGAAGCAGCTTTTACCTGTACTAAATATGACCCCACCTTCTCTGAAACCTGGCAAGAATCAAGCTGTGTTGAGAAGTCTCCAGGACGATGGGGATGCTCTACTACCAGAACTGTGACCGAAAACGCCATTACGGGAGGATGCGCTAAAAGAGCTAACAGAACCACGTGCGGAAATGGGTATCCTACAAGCTGCGGTAGAACACTTGCAACTGACGTAACATGTGCGACATTTGACAGAAATGATGATGGTAGAATCTCAGCAAGTGAATGTGTCGAAACCCAACACTACGAATGGAATAGTGATGGCTGCCAGTGTGATGATATAGGTGACAATGACAATGGTGGTGGCGGAGGCTGTAATTGTACTGATTGGGTAAACGGTGCGTGTGGAGCTGGATCCTGTGGCGCTGGGAGCATCCGTCAAACAAGAACCTGTACAAATAATTGCGCAGCTGAAAGTAGGTGTCAAGCAAGAACTTACTGTAATAATCCTGATCTTGATATAATTAGGTTTAACTTCCCCGGTGGCAGAGATAACGGAACGAGTGACGCTACTATTAAAATACGAAATATTGGAAATCAGTCAATTAATGGAAATTTTAGGGTAGTTGTTTATAATAAAAGACTCACACCCAGAAGCAGCCAGGAATGGCTAATCACGCAAGCAGTTTCACCTGGAGAAACTCTATCTCACACATTTAATAATATGCCCCGCCCTGCTCCCGGTAATTATACAGCTTTAGCAATAGTTGATTACACTGATAATATCAATGAATCGAATGAGAACAACAACACAGCTACGGATGATTATGTAAGCACAGCGCCTCCTCTATACGATATCAGCGGTCTTGTGTATATTGATGAAAGTCCTTCTGATGGAAGTTTTAATCAAGGAACTGATACTCGACTAGGAAATGTAGGCATATTGAGAAGACAGGAAACAAATAATTTTGGGAATAGAGTTACAACCTGTAATCAGGCAAATTGCGGCACCACAAGACGAAGAGGTGAATATAGCATGCTCAATATCACAACTGGAACATATGACGTAATGCTTGATACCGCTACGCTCCCAAATAATGTTTCCGTAGCAACTGGGATTAATAACTCTAATCCCAGAACTAATATTAATCTTGATCAAGACCGTACGGTAAATTTTAGATTAGTTAGAGGAGTTGTACCTACTTATTCAATCTCCGGTGGAGTTTTTAATGATAGGGATGGAGATGGAACTAAAGAAACGGGAGAAGACTATATAGCAGGAATAATAAACATTTCCGGTATAGGCTCATTCCAGTCTATTCCCGGAAATGGTGCGGGTAGTGGATTTACTACTCCTCCAACTATTCCCGCATCAAGCAATCCTCTTACTGTCCAGTACGCAAATCCGCCTGGTGGAGCAAAAATAACATCTCCTACCACAATCCCCCCATATAGCTATGCAAACGTACGGGTTGGTACTGGTGCAGGCGGATGTGTTCCTCCGGGAGGAGACTCAGATTGTAATAACGGGAATCCTATTAACTTAAATTTCGGAGTAGACACAAATACTTCAAGAGAGTGGTATCAATCAATTGGCGGAGATGTACGCATTGATGTAGACAATTACAGAAATATAATTCCTTCCGGCACTACCCCGGTCTGCTCTAACTCTACATATCCATATTTGTCATCAAATTCAATAAGCGGTAATCTAACATCTCTAACATCAGGGATAGTTTTTACCGGAACTAATCCAAGTCTTTCAAATACGGGAAACGACAGATCTAAAGCTTCTAATCAAGGCTGGCTTGTA
>CAYILI010000082.1:0-4446 GCA_964364105.1 uncultured Gammaproteobacteria bacterium
TTTTCCTTCTTTAAGATTATACACAGAATCGGAGTAAAAAGTACAGATTGGCTCGTTCTTGCGCGCTTTCTCTCCGATTTTCTTGTTCAAATAAATTCCAGAAGACTTAATATCAGGGGCGCCAAGAATACGAGTTATCATAGTAAGATTTTTTATGTTAAAGCCTGCAATCTCACAATTTCTAGGAGCCACAAATTCAAATTTATGTTTTCCGGGCCTTAAATCTTTACTTGTCACATTTGGATCTCCGCCTTGGGCTTTAATTATCTGTTTGAATTTAGATAATGCAAGTCCTGAGAGAAGTATATGAAGCGCCCAGTTGAATCCATTTTTATGCTTTTTTAGTATTGGGTTTCTAAAAGCAGGAGTGCTACTTGCAAGACATAGTTCTAGAAGGCTTCCTGCAAGATTTATACTTCTTGCTTCTAGATCAGGCGCTCGTTTTGGGTCTTGCTCAAGAACTAATAATGATTCGCGAGTTTCAAGGACCGGGCCGATGCCACGGCCTGCAGGTTCATCAGTTTTGTGAATTAGTACTTCAATCTTGACCTCAAACCTTTTAGCTAATTGTTCAAATTTTCTTTTAAGAAGTTTTGCGTCGTTTAAAGTATGTACTTTAACAGATTCGCCATAAGGAATGTCAATTACTACATGATTGCTTCCAAAGGCTACTTTTTTAGCCATGATAGAAATTAGAATCTTATCGAAAGACTCAAAAAGAAGAACTTCTTCTACTTTTATAATCACGTCATCAGCTGGTGCTATATTAAAGCTTCCTCCCCATACGATGCATCCATTGGTTTTTTTAACTGTCGCATATATTTTTTGTTTGGATAAATTTACTGGAGCTAAAATTTCAAAGTCGTCCGCCGTTCCGCCTGGAGTTGTGATTGCGCGGGAAGAGCTTTTGGGAATCTTAAAACCTGCAGCGGCTATTATTGGAACTACTATCATAGTCGTTCTGGTTCCCGGGACTCCTCCTATTGAATGTTTGTCTGCGACGATTCCTGAGAATTTTAATTTTTCTCCAGTCTCAATCATCGCTTTAGTTAGGTAATAGATCTCATCGTCTGAAAAACCTTTCGAAAACCCAGATGCAGCAAAATAAGTCGTTAAAACATCTCCAAGTTTTTCTTTGGAGATTTGATCCATGATGGCAAAGATCTCTTTATAGTTTAGTTCTTTGCCAACAAGCTTTTTTCTTATGGCGGTTATGGCCTGTTCTTTTTCATCCATGTTTGATCCCGTTTAGAAGCAGATCGCGATCATCTACCACTCCTTCTGTTTTTAAATCCCTAAAAGCGATCGCGGCTTCTAACGGGATTTGACTTGGTTAATCATGAGTCTTACTAAGTTTTTAAGAAATTTTAAAGCCGCAAAAAAAGTGCTATCTATGACTTTATAAATAGTCGGCCAAATGTTATATAAAATTCTTTGAATTCCCACTCTTTCCATATTATTTTACAATTCTTGCTTTAATAATTAGCCTTTTCCAGATTGTACCAGGCGGGGTACAAGTAATAATAGTTAAAAAACTATCAGTAAAATTTTGAGCCAAAACCGATGTATCAGTGGGCTCAACTACCGTAATGCTTATTATTTTATATTTGTGTTTTGCACCATTTACTTCTGTATTTATTTCATCTCCAATTCCCAGTTTATATGCATTTGCAAGAATAGTTTTATAATTGTTCGGATCATACAATTGCGGTAGCGTCGAGTGGCCAAAGATTACAGAATTTCCGTCTTTTCCAGGAAGTGTATCCGAATTAAATTGAACCATATGGCGAGTTAGATCAGTATCTTTATTTGAAACTTCAGCATCAATTATTCCTATTTGCGGAAATGAGATTTTATAAGTCGCTATATTATTTGATTTTTGCGCTTCAGCTCCTGGATACCAGTTATATGCATTTGTATAATCTCTATTCATAGATCTAGTCGCGTTTTCAATAAGCGTTCCTAGATTAGTAGGGCTAATAATTGTTTGATTAGGAATTGGGGCTTGGATTTTTTGAGATGCAAATGCCGGCGCAAAATAAATTTGCCATGAAAGGAGAGGAAAAAAAGTGTATGCAAATAAAATAGCGCCAAAAATTAATACTCCGATGCTTCCAAGTCTTATAAATAATTTATAATTTTTCCTTTTTCCTTTGTAGTAAATTTTACCCATTTTTTTCTGTCATTATTTTTATCTTTCCCGAGGAGAACGGTATGCGTTCCGGGAGGAAGGGGATAGGAGGGAACAATTTTATATCAATTTTATTTATTTCATCTATTTCGTTTAACTTCTCGATAGCGTCTTTTGCAGATTTACCTTTTATTTCATTAGCAAGTTGTTTGGAATCAATTTTTGGAACTAAATTAGCTTTTATTGTGAGCTTTCCGGTAGCGTTATTTCCTTTTGCTTTTAGATTAGCTGCGTTTGCTTCTATACTGTCTTTATCTACTTCTAAATCACTTCCGGTTTCTAGCTTATCTTTAGCGAATTTTAAAATATCTCCTTCTTTGTATGAAACCCCTTTATAGCTAATTGTACCAGTGAGACTTATTTCTGTTGCCTCATCATCTATGTCTTTACTGAAAGTTTTTTTATCATATTCTATTGAAATAAAATTAGGAAGAACCACAGATCCGTTCTCAGCTTCCTTTTTAATTTGCTCCTTAGCTTCTGTTTCTAAATCTTTTTGGAGATCCGAAAGTAATTTATCCTGATCTTTTTTAGCTACGACCTTAACTTCTTTCTTCGTTCCTCCAGAAAAAGCTTTATCATTTTTTGCTGCTACGGATGTACTTCCATCAACTGTGAATTTAGTGTTGCTTGGTAAATTTTGGCTAGTACCAAATTTTTCCGCTGTAACTGTGACATCTGCTTTTCCGGGTTCAGTTCCTGAGAAAATATCCCCAGAAGCGGAGGCGATTGTGACAGCTTTATCGGTTACAAACTTAAGATCATTTGGAGATGTTATTACTGTCCCCGTTGGAATCGTAACCCCTGAGGTATTGCTGTTAAATAATGTTACAGTTCCTTTCGCTTTATCTCCAACCTCTTTTTTGCCAGTTGTTGCGATTGATTTCTTTCCGTCTGCTGTGACAGTTATAAACTCCGCGTTAATTACGTTGTCATCTGCATTTGTTGCTTCAGTTTCTGAAAAAGTTACATTTACTTCTTCATCTTCTTCCTTTGCATCAATTCCCAGAGTAACTGTTGCACTCCTGCCAAAAAGATAAACGTAAAGGAATAATAAGATTATTGCCAAGGGTATTATTCCAATCGCGAGTTTTTTGCGAGATCCATTTGCGCCTTTTAAGATTTTTCCCGGGTGAACTGTTTTAATAAAACCCATAATTCCTGTCATTATAAATGCGCCGTTAACGGGAAACGGTTTTTTTTCTGCACTATTTATTTTAAGCTCTTCTGGAATTTCCCTGAATTGGTCAGCTGGAGTTATATTATCCATAACTGCAGTTTTTGGAATCTCTTTTTCTAAAGGTTTATTAGTGTTAAATTCTTCTTCAAGTGTTTCAGTTTTAGCGCTTGTTTGGTTTTCTGGATTTTCTTCAGAGGATTTAACATCCCCCCCCACAAAACCAAATTCTGATGCGGCTTCAGCTAGAGTTCTATCTGGTTCCTCCTCGACAATTGGAACAGCAGCTCTTATATGCTTAGCATCTTCTCTCCCAGCATCGGTAAGGGATGCCTCAAATATTTCAAATCCCATCTGAGTAGCTGCACCAGAAAGAACGGCTCTCGCATCAAAATTTGCAGGGAGTACGCTTACTTGCGGGAGGTGTAAAAAGTGAAGACTTTGACTCCATTTATGAGTTATAAATTTTTGCTGGACATCTTCGCGTCCGCTATCAAAAAGAATAATTCTTGGCGGGAGATTTTCCACGGAAAAATGCTTAAGAACTGCTTCAACTGTCGCGACAAGTGAATCTCCGATTATTGCTCCTTTTGCTTCTACAATTTTTCCTGCTCTAATTAAAGAAAGGGTTACATTTTTTTGTCCAATTTCAGCGAGAATCGCA
Organism: uncultured Gammaproteobacteria bacterium; assembly: GCA_964364105.1. Classification (GTDB taxonomy): domain Bacteria; phylum Patescibacteriota; class Microgenomatia; order Levybacterales; family UBA12049; genus 2-01-FULL-39-10-A. The sequence goes on from CAYILI010000082.1 coordinate 4,033, forward strand.
GTAACCGGCGCGCCTTCCTCTTTTTGAAGAAGATGTGCGATTGCTTCAGGAATTACTAAAAAACCCATTGGTTTAAATTCCAGTTCATCGCTAATTTTCTTTAATTTTGTTAGATATGCGGGCTTTATTTTCCCGTCAATTATCCAGTCCTGTTTTACACCAAAAATAGTTTTGTGACTTTCCATGTCAGGAGGAAGATTTTTTTCTGCAGTTGAAACTGCTTTATCTATAGCATCCAAAAGTTCTTCTTCAGAAGCATCTTCCACTGAAGTTTTAAAGTTAACTACATGTTCTCCGACTACGTTTATTTTCCCGTCAATTTCCTGAAAAACTACAGCGCTTGCTTTTTCATCACGAAGAACTAGGGAGAGGAAAAACTCCGACTTATTCTTTTTCTCTAAAAAGGGCAGATTT
>CAYILI010000083.1:0-4314 GCA_964364105.1 uncultured Gammaproteobacteria bacterium
CTTGCTATAGCAATCTAAACGCAACATTAGGTAACCACATTGAATGATTTTTTTAGCCTCGGAATTTTTATAAATTTTAACAATTTTCATTCTTTTAAAACAAATTAAAAATCGTTTAATTATTAACTTATTAATAATATTTAACTTATTGATATTTTTATTTAATTTATATATACTTCTGCTTGCTGCTCCTAATTATGGCTTTACCTACAGTTGAATCAGGACGTCCCACTCAAGATGATGTTGCCCCAGTTATAGATAGTTCAAATAGATACAGAATGGAAATTCCTGGAATCCCAGGAGATTTTTTAGGTGAATTACAAGAAAGATTAGCTACAAGATTTCCTTCAATGTCTCGATTTATATTTGAGCCTGCAGCTTTGGATAGAGGAATTTATTCACCAGCGAGATTAACACCTGAATCGGGATTTGACAAAATTACAGATAGTTTTTTGCTAGTAGATGATCAATTAACTGAGTTAAAAGTTGTTGAAGGTGGAGTTACAGAGTTGCAGCGTTATTCCGAGGTTCAATTAAGAGATGTAGGATATGCTTATGTTGATGGTGATAGAGTAAATCATTTGCCTGTAGATAGAGATGGAGTTTTGTCTTTAAAGTTTACGCAATGGTCAGCTTTTTCTGGACCATCTGAGCCTAGATTTACTGTTAGCATTAATAATGCAGGAGATAATCAAGGTTTATTTACCTCAAGTGCACTTGAAGAAATTAATGGTATACAAAGTGAAAAAGATCTTGTTGTTAAAACTTTAGCTCCTTGGGAAGAAATTTAATTAAATAAAATTTATTCAATTATATGCGGTATCCTATCTGACTAGCAGTTCAACCGCTGTCATTACCCAGAGATTCCATTAGCTTGATAGCAAATTACCGGTTCGAGGCTCAACCCCTCGGGTCGGAAGCTAAGAAGAATGAAGGGCCAGTATCCTAATTAAAAAGTATTTATTCTGCGAGAAGTGAAATACTATTATCCTGCACTAAGTATAAGATATGATAAAATTTTGAATAAGCTTCAATTCGTGGATGTAATCACACAATATGAGAAAGAGTAATATTTATATTAGCTTTTTAATGGTAACCTGCTTAGCCCTTTTTTTATTTGTTATTACACATGGGATAAATTTGCCTTTTGTCGGACCATATGCTTTTAACTACAACATTTATTCATTAATAGCCCACAATTATAACAAATTTGGAATGTTATCTGTCAATTTTGCACCAATAATATCAATTTCTGAATATATACCGGAAAATCCAAATTTATACCTTCATCACCCGCCTTTATTACCGATAATAGAATCATTTTTTTTTAGAGTTATTGGAGAATCTTTTTGGGCTGGAAGACTAACGGTTATTTTTTTCGCGTTTGGATCAGGTGTATTGCTTTATGTCATTTCCAGCTTGATAAAAAATAAAAAATTTGCGCTTATTGTTTCCGCTATTTATTTTGTGATTCCCGCCTCTTCGATATTTGGGAAGATGATCGGACAAGAACAACTCGTTTTGTTTTTTGCACTTTTTACATTGCTATTCATATTAGTTTATATAAGATCAAATAAACTTTTTTATATCCCCATTATATTAATTGGAGTGGTTCTGGGAGTTCTTAGTGATTGGCCAATGGTATATTTTATCTTATCTTTATCTCCGTTTCTTATCTACAAGAAAAAAGTGCATCTCCTTATTATTATTCTGATGGTGGCATTTATTACAGCACTAGGCTTTTTTGCATACATAAGCATCCTGCAGTCAGGTTTGCATGAATTATTTGGGGCATTTATTAATAGAAGTCATACTTGGGAGGTTACTCCTTACTATTTATGGCCGTTTCTTTGGGCTGCGACCATATTTGTAAGATTTTTCATATATTTTAATCCAATTTTATCTATTCTTTCTTTATTTTTTTTACTGACGTCGTTAATTAAACTTTACAAACATCAGATATCCTCAGACCTGTTGCTTTATTTTGGGTTTTTTATGTTTGGGGCAATTCACATTTTATTATACCCAAGCGGTTCATTTGGGCATATTTATTGGATATATTATTTCATCCCGTTTATTTGTTTTGCTGTTGCATCAGTATTAATTTCTCTGGAAAAAAGAAAGTTACTTCTTTCCGGGATATTTATCTTTAGCGGTATTTTCTTATTGGGAGTTGATAAATGGAAAACCGGAGAAATTAGAGGTAATCTTTGGAGATATGATCTCGCTCAACAAGCGAATAAATATTTATCTCCTTATGAACCTTTGTTAATAAACAAAGATTCATCTCTCGATTGGGACGTATTAAAGTATAAATTTCAACATGAAATTATTTTTGGGAGTCCTGATAGAACTTCACATCTAGGTCAATATAAGCATTATATATATTCGTGCAATACAGTTTGTAATTTAAATGAAAAAGAATTGTCTTTCTTACTTCAAGAATATGCCTATCGCAAAATACAATCAAAGCAGGGCGAAGGATATGTTTTTTTTCTTGATAAGCCTGCGAAAAATTTTAAACCTCAGTCTTTATATAATGAGACAAAAGATTTAGTAGTGGAAAAACATGAAACTACCTCTCCGCAAAATATTAGTTTTCAACAGGTTTATGGTATGTTAGTAAAGATGCTACAAGTTCCATTTTTATAAATTTTCGTAATGGATTTTGTCGAGTAAAACTTCAAAAATGTCACCATCCAAATTGGTTTTGGAACTGGACATTTTTAGATTGATTTGCTAGTGTAATCCTACAGTGAGAAAATTGCTTATTTTACTCATTTTAATCTTTTCTGCTTCCTTTAGTTTATCGCAAATTTTTGCACAGGAAACTCAAAATATCTCTTCTAACCAAATTTTGGTCAAATTTAAAAAAGGAGTTAGCGAGAAAGAAAAAGAAAGAGTTTTCAGACTTGTTGAAACCGAGAAAAAGGAAAAGCCTGATAAGCCTCAAAAGGGAGATAAGGTTGAAGGACTTTCAGTTGATGTCAGAAAAGTTGGAAAAGAGAGAGCAAAAGAGGTTGTTGAATTTCTAGCCAAAAATCCAAGCGTAGAGTATGCGGAAATTGACTCACTTGCCATAAAGTCTCAAGCACCAAACGATACATATTACACGTCTCAATGGGGTCTTTCTAAAATAAATGCTGAAGGCGGATGGGGTGTAACTCAGGGTTCTGATAGCGTTCCTGTTGCAATTCTTGATACTGGGATTAATGATTCTAATCCAGATCTTTTCGGGAAAGTAACTAAAAGAGCAAATTTTACAACTAATTCTGATGCTGATGGTGATGGTCATGGAACGCACGTTGCTGGGATTGTTGGCGCGAACACAAATAATTCAATGGGAGTTGCTTCCTTGGGATACCAAACAAAGCTATTTTCTGTCAAAGTTTTAGACAACAATGGCTCAGGTTATTACTCTTGGATTGCAAACGGCATAATTTGGGCAGCAGATAACGGCGCAAAAGTAATAAATCTTAGTTTGGGTGGGACTTCTGATTCTCAGACACTGCGAGACGCAGTAAGTTATGCTTGGGGAAAAGGAGTTGTAGTTGTAGCTGCCGCAGGGAACAATGGAAATTCAAACCCTCATTATCCGGCTTACTATCCTAATGTAATCGCTGTGGCTGCCACTGACTCAACTGATAATAAAGCAAGTTTTTCTACTTATGGATCATGGGTAGATTTAGCAGCTCCAGGTGTTTCTATTCTCTCAACTTATGAAAATGGGTATGCTTATATGTCTGGAACTAGTATGGCTACTCCTTTTGTTTCAGCTCTTTCAAGTTTGGTTTTTTCAAATAATCCAACATTTGGTAATCTGGAAGTTAGAGATAAAATTGAGTCAAGTGCAGCAAAGATTGCCAAAACAGGAACGTATTGGATAAACGGTAGAATTGATGCTTGTAGTGCTTTGAATTGTTTGGTTGGTGGCATCGCGACTCCTACTCCAACCTTGACTCCAACTCCCACCCCACCTCCTATTTCCTGCGAAGCACCAACGATCATAAGCAGTTCTGATACTAATCCTACAAGAGGGGGAACTATCTCTTTAACCTGGAATGCAGTTGCTGGCGCTTCAGCTTATAGAGTCCAAAGACAAACTAATTCTGGAGGTTGGTCTACACGAACAACCACAAGTTCAACCAGCTTTATTGGGGGAGACAGCTCCTCAGATCCTAATTGGAGAGTTTTTGTTTATTCAGGTACTTGTAGTCCGCTTCCCGGTCCCTCAACGGCAATAGACCCTTAAATTTTCCTGAGTAGGCTGAGATACATCGGTAACACTTCTAGGGTAAAATAACTACCGAAGAA
>CAYILI010000084.1:0-4281 GCA_964364105.1 uncultured Gammaproteobacteria bacterium
CAAGTAAGAAGATTCTCTTTTTCTAAGGAAAAGGATAATTGTTTTAATCAAAGCGTCCATAAACGTTTTTCCACCCAACTTAACTATTCCAATTATTTCAAAATTCTTGAATATTAACTCTCTTGTCTTAGAATGTAATTTACCTGAGTTGGAGAGGATTGTATCTGGTAAAACAATTCCTGCTACACCACCTGTTTTTAGCAATTGTTTTGTTCTTTCAATAAAAAGGCACTCTATTTCATTAGCATTTTTTCCCAGATAGTTATGGAGTTCAAAAGACTCTTTTCCAAAATCAAGCATATTATCTTTGAAGTTATCTACTGAATAAGGAGGGTTGGCTACAACTATATCAAAATTAGGATTATCGGCTCTTTGCTTAGTTGAGTGTAGTTTCTTGTAACCTTCTTTATAGTTACTGAACGAGTTCAATCCATCATCGCAATAAACATTTGCCAATCCGTCTCCATTTAGTATTGTGCTTACTTTTGAAGTTTTAGCTAACCTATAATCTTTTTCTATTCCATAAATATATTCTTCGGCGAAACCATATTCTTCTTTTAATTTATTAAACGTAGCTATTGCAGTTCTTCCACCCTTAATATTCTTTTCATCATAATCTGCAAGATACTTATGAATTTCACTCATAGTTTCTGTTAAAAAGTGTCCAGAACCACAAGCGTAGTCTATAACATAAGGCAGTATATGTATCTCCTTATTATTATTCTTGGTTTCTATTATTTCCTTTATCGGTAGAGATTTGGATATAAAAGACGTAAGTGGACTTGGTGTGAAGAATTGCCCCTGCTCTTGTTTAATTCCCGTATTCAACAATTTTTCAAAAAAATCTCCTAAGAATTGTTGTCTCTTGTTATATCTTAATTGTAGAGTTTGGAAAAGCTCCACAACTTCTTTAACGATTAAAGCATTTTGATTGAAAGTTTCTTCATTGTAAACTTCTTTGAAAGCGAACTCATTGTTTTTATACAACCTTAATTCTTCATAAATCTTTTTTAAATCGTCTTTATATTTTTCATTTTTAGATATTTGTTTTAGTAAGTTCTCTATATCATCTTCACTATAATCTGTGACTTCTAATTTAAGATATTCCTCAACGCCTTCTTTGTATAAATCACTAAGTCTTCCCAAGAAGATTTTGAAATTGTCATCTCTTTTCCATTGAAATCTGTAATGGTAATCTTTACTCTTGGCTTTGTCTTCATCTACAATCTTACACAAGAATAAATTGAAGAGCTTGTTATAAGCGTTCGTTTTATCAGAAATAGAGTGCTTTCTTAGTATAGTCGCAAATTTAAAATAAAGTTTCCTACTAATTTCTGGGCTAATCTCCTGTAGCTCTGTTATTTCGTCAAAATCTATTAGATAAGGTTTAGCCTCTTCTTCAAAAAGTCCTTTATTTTGGACTATCTTGTCCCAGACCTTAAATGCAGATTCTTTATTTTCAGATTTCTTTAGATTTTCTTTAATTTCAATTATGTCATTTTTGTATGTTATTTCTTCATTGTCAAATTGTGAAGAGTATAAACATAAATATTTAGTGTCTTTTTCTTGGTGATAGTAACTAAATAACTGGTGTCCATCATTCAACGTTTTTTTCTCTGCAATATCAAATTCAGTATCATAGGTTTTACACTCAATCATCAAAAAACTCTTTCCATCTTTGTCTTTCACCCAAACATCAAGAAAACCACCAACTCTCCATTGCTTTTCTAACTCAAGACTTTCTGGAGCATAACCCTTCTCCAATAACCTATTAACACACTCTAAAACAACGAAATTCTCTTGTTGTGAAAAGTTACTTGTAGTTCCCCTGTGAACTTTTATCTTTTGACCATAATCTATTTTAGAAGCTGAAAAGTTATTTTCGTCTATTTTAACTTGTAACTCGTATCTGTTATAAATTTTAAAGAAAATGTTCTCTTCACCTTCTTTCATATCAAAACCCAATAGTTTAAGGAAAGGAGATATATTTTTCTTTGATATTTCCATTACAATTACATGAAAACAGACTATTTAGATTTAATGTCAAAAAAGTTACCACTTTTTGATGAACTGTCTTTTCACCCTCTTTACTAAGATAAAAGTCAGTCAGTTTAAAATTCTTTAGATTTATAAAATATGATTGTGTAAATGTGGGAGATATTAAAATGAATAAGATAGACAAACAGTGGTATAAATCATTAAGATTTCTTTCAAGATTGACTACTAAAAAGGCTAAGGAGCTAAAAAGTCAGGATTTAAACGACTTTAGGAAATATGTTGCTGAAGACGTAGAAAATACATTACACCAAATGGGTTACATCCAGTTCAATGATAATGTTACACAGGTCGTTACGCAGAGCGGATTACAACAACTAAGAGACTTAGAAGAAATAGACAGAAAGGATTTAACTATATCCTTATCTGTTCTTGCTATGGTAATCTCCATTATTGCTTTCGTAAAAAGTATGGGGTGGATTTGGTAAAAATGGCAGATGATGGGATATGGGATGATTTGATAAAGACTGGATTAATAATTGGTTCAATCTGGTTGGGTGCAGAATTCTTAAAAAAATTAACTAAAAAATGTTGGAGTTGTGGCAGACCGATGGCTTCAGACCAACGAAAATGTTTAATCTGTGGACAAGATGGTCAATAAAACAAAAACTAAAAAAATTGTAATTCCTGAAGGTAATGCCATTAAAGGAGCAATATTTGGGTATATAATCACTTTATTAGTTGTAGGGATTATAGCCTACTTAGTTATAGTTACCTCAAGTTCTACTCAAAAGATGGCTCTATTTTTATTAGTTGTTTTTGGAATAATTGTTGTTGTTCAACATAATAATGGTCTAAAAGAAATAGCTCTTAGATGGAATTCTTTAAAGATAAAATGGAAATAACTTTAGAAATTTTAGGATTGATTTTCAATTTTATAGGTGCTTTTGTATTAATCTTAGTATCTCTTTTTGGGAAATGGCATCAAAAAAATTATGTAAATCACTGGACAAAAAGATATTGGTGGATGGGTTGGAGACCTATATTTAAGGTGCATCCCCCTAACGAGAAAGCGAGATGGATGATAAAACCAAAGCATACGGTAGTAAGATATGGATTTATCCCTCCAAAGCATTTATGGAATTCTATTGGTTTTTTACTTATAGCAATAGGATTCTATCTTCAATTGTTGAACGCTATAAAATAGATTAAAATTAGTGTTCTGTTTCGTCATAATCTTCATCCTGCCCTTCTTCAATAGCATCCATAATATCATTCTCCTCGCTATTAAGCCATGTCATTTTCTCAGGCGGAGTTATAGCATACCACCCTGTTTTCTTACCCTCTTTTTCAGCTTGTTTCATCAAAGAAAATGATTGCTTTATTGATGGTACTATTTTCATTAAGTCTTCTTCTGTTCTGATTGTTGATTTACCCCAGTTCTCATGGAAAGGCGTGTTCTTGAAACCCATCAAATTTTTCTCATCAGTAAATACCTCTACTACAATACAACTCTTCCTAAGACTTATTGACATAAACATTTTATCTGGAGAATAATAAGTTGTATAGAGTTTTGAGTATTTATCCCAAATATCTGGGTTTATCTTTTTTACTTCGGTATCTAATTTATGAAAAAGTCTTTTAACTTCATCATTGGCGTTAGCTCTATTGAAATGGTCTTGTAAAGTAAATTCTTTTTTAGACCTCTCTTCTGGGTCTGGCAAAGTTTCATTTGGAATCTCATCCGTATTGATTCTATCACTTAAAGCAATAATTTCAATCCCAGAACTTGTGATAATATTTCTCTGTAAATCAGTCAAATCATCTGTCCAACAAACTATTATATCGCAACCTTCTGGCTCGTGCTTGTGTGCGATAAAATTAGAGGCTTTATACTCAAACTCAATTCTTACTCTTTCCCATCTTCCATTTCCTTTAAATTTTAATCCAGTGCAATCAGGGTATCCTGCTTGGATGCTTTCCACCCTAATATTAAGGTCTTCAGAAACTAAGCTAAACAAATAGATAACTCCTTGTTCATTTATTGGCTTATATATCATACCTCTAAAGTTCATAGGGCTTCCAACTTCAGTTTTATCCTTAGCCATAATAATATGTGATTTGAGTGTTTTTATTAATTATTACACTTGTTTTCTGTGTAAAAAGTAAGCCTTTATTCAGACTTTATACACAAAGCCGAATTCTTAGAAAGGTTTATTAATAGACTTATTCAGTTAAGCTCATGAGAAAAAGCGATAGAACAAAACTAAGAGAAAGTCAAGATAA
>CAYILI010000085.1:0-4255 GCA_964364105.1 uncultured Gammaproteobacteria bacterium
AAATGAAAAAAGAATGCTTCAGGAATCAGTTGATTCATTAATTGATGCATCTCAAAGAGGAACTCAGGTGGTTCAATCTCCTCTTCGAAGTTTGTCTGACATGTTAAGAGGAAAACAGGGGAGATTTAGACAGAATTTGCTCGGAAAAAGAGTAGATTATTCAGGACGTTCAGTTATCGTTGTTGGACCTAATTTAAAGCTTTCAGAGTGTGGAATTCCAAAAGAAATGGCGCTTGAAATGTTTAAGCCATTCGTTCTTCGTGAAGTAATTGTTAGAGGATTTGCTCCAAACATTAAGTCTGCAAAGAGATTTATTGAAAAGCGTCCACCTGAAGTTTTCGATATCTTGGAAGAAATCACAAAGAATCATCCGGTTTTACTTAATCGTGCTCCAACATTACATAAATTAGGAATTCAAGCATTCTATCCAGTTCTTATAGAAGGAGCTGCGATTCAGCTTCACCCTTGTGTTTGTTCAGGATTTAACGCTGATTTCGACGGAGACCAGATGGCTGTTCATATTCCACTTTCAGAAAATGCACAAAAAGAAGCAATTGAGCTTATGATGCCTAGAGAAAATCTCTTAAAGCCAGCTGACGGAGCTCCTATCACACTTCCTAATAAGGAAATGGCCGTTGGAGTTTTCTATCTCACTTCAATTGATGAAAGCTTGAGAACTGAAGTTAAACCAGAAGATGAAGAAATATTTTCTGATATTAATGATGCGCTTCTAGGACATTCATACGGAAGACTTAAATTAAGACAGCCAATTAAAGTAAGAGTAAATGGAGAAATTATAGAAACATCTATTGGGCGTTTAATGTTCAATGAGCATTTGCCAGAGTCTCTTGGATTTATGAACGAGCCTGTTAAAGCAAGTGGCATTAAGAAATTAATTACAAGAGCTATGAAAGTTTCAGATTCACTTGAAGTAGAAAAGTTAATCGATAATATTAAGACGCTCGGATTCTATGGGTCTACTGTTTCTGGAATTTCAGTGTCCGTTTTTGATACAGCAGTAGTTGAGGGAAAAGATAAGATTATTGACGGCGCAGAGGAAAAGATTGCAGAAATCGATCTAGAATATCAAAAAGGACTTATCACTAACGAGGAAAGAAAAAGACTTTCAAATAACGTTTGGCTCTCAACAACAGAAAGAATCGCTGACATGACTTGGGACTTACTAACAACAGGAAACGTTATTAGAACTATTATCGATTCTGAAGGAGCTAGAGCTGGAAAAGAACAGTTAAAACAGCTTTCTGCGATGAGAGGACTTATCATGGATCCGCTCGGAAAGATTATTGAACTTCCTATTAAATCTAACTTTAGAGAAGGACTATCTATTTTTGAATACGTAGCATCAGCTCGTGGATCCAGAAAAGGATTAACGGACTCAGCTCTTAAGACTGCAAACGCTGGATACTTAACAAGAAGATTAGTTGATGTAAGTCATGACATGATCATCAAAACTGAAGATTGCGGAACAAAAAATGGTATTAAGATCTCAGCTACTGATCCAGACAGAACAGCCTCGTTTCATGACAGAATTCTTGGAAGAATTGCAGCTGAAAATATAATTTCTCCAAAAACAAAGAAACCAATTGTAAAAGCTGGTCAGGAAATCACTGAAGAAAAAGTTGCAGAAATCGCTACAGAAGATATTAGTGAAGCAATCGTAAGATCAGCTATAACTTGTGAGCTCAAATATGGAATGTGTTCTAACTGTTATGGATGGGATTATTCTGTAAGAAGAAAAGTTGCGATGGGAGTTCCAGTCGGAGTTGTTGCAGCTCAGTCTATTGGAGAACCAGGAACACAGCTTACCATGAGAACCAGATATGTTGCTGGAGCTGTTATGCAGGACGTTACTCATGGATTACCTCGCGTTGAAGAACTTTTTGAAATGAGAACTCCAAAGGCTCTTTCACCAATTTCTGAAACATCAGGAAAACTTACAATTGAGACAAGCGACGATGGATATCTTCTTAAAGTCTCATCTCACAGAAAACCAGTTGAAGAAAGAGAATATTTTATTCCATTAGCTTCAAATCTAACCGTTAAAGACGGACAAGAAGTAAGCGTTGGAACTCAGTTTGCACAGGGATATTTGGATCCTAAAGAAGTTCTTAAGATCACAGGACTTATTGATGCACAAAGATATGTAATAACTGAAGCTCAAAAAGTTTATGAATCACAGGGAATTGCAATTAACGATAAGCATTTTGAAGTAATTCTTAGAAAAATGTCTGATAAAGTTGTAATTGAAACTGTTGGAGATTCATCTTTAATTCCTGGAGACTTTATAACACGCACTCGCTTTGAAGAAATTAATGCTGAGATTTTAACTCAAGGCGGAGAACCAGCAACCGCCCGTCAAACAATTCTTGGAGTTACAAAGTCATCATTATTCTCAGATTCATGGCTTAGTGCAGCATCTTTCCAGGAAACAACAAAAGTCTTAACTGAAGCGTCTCTTGAAGGAGCAGAAGATAGGTTAATCGGACTTAAAGAAAATGTTATTATTGGACGCCTTATACCGGTTGATGGAATTACAGTTGATGAAGCTCCGGAAGTAGTAGAAATTGTTGTTTCAACAGGATCTGCATCTACAGTTGAAGCTCCTGCACCAGATGCTGTATAATTAAAAACCAAAATATGCCGACACTATCACAACTTACGAGACACGGAAGACACAAGAGAATGAAAAAGGTCAGAGTTACTGGACTTAGAAAGCTTTATAATGCTAAGGACAGAGTTTATACTGAAGTTAATTCACCTCAAAAAAGAGGAGTTGTAACTTTAGTTAAAACAATGACTCCTAGAAAGCCTAATTCAGCTCTTAGAAAAGTGGCTAGAGTTAAATTATCAAACAGAACTGAAGTTACAGCCTATATTATGGGAGAAGGACATTCTTTAGCAGAACACGGAATCGTTCTCGTCCGAGGCGGACGTGTAAAAGATTTAGCTGGAGTAAAGTATCATATAGTTCGAGGTAAGCTAGATTTAGCGGGAGTAGTAGGACGTCAATCATCTAGAAGTAAATATGGAGCAAAAAGAGGTTCTAAGGGAGGAGTAGCGCCAAAGGCAGCAGCGCCAGCACCAGTTGCTGAAGCGCCAGCCGCTTAAATTAGCTTATGGCTAATAGCTGATAGCAAATAGCAGAAAGCAAAAATATGAGACACGCACACGTAAGTAAAAAAAGACAAATAACAGGGGACGCAGTTTATAATAATGTTCTCGTAGCAAAACTTGCTAATTACATAATGAAAGACGGCAAGAAATCAGTTGCTCAGAAAATTGTATATGACATGATGGAAATTCTCGCTAAAAATCCTTTGGCATCTAGTGCTGATGGAGCATTGAATATTTTTGAAAAAGCAGTACAAAACATCGGTCCAAAGACAGAAATTAAAGCGCGTCGCGTTGGAGGAGCTTCATATCAAATCCCGATTGAAGTTAGAGGAGATAGAAGAACAGCATTAGCACTTCGTTGGATAGTTGATGCAGCTAGAGCTAAGTCAAACAAAGATTTCCACACATTTGCAGAAAAATTAGCATCAGAAATTCTTGCAGCAGCTGAAAATCAGGGAGAAGCAGTAAAGAAAAGAGATAACGTTCACAGAATGGCAGACGCAAATAAAGCATTCTCCCACTTCCGCATATAACTTTTATGTCACATCCTGAAGCATCATTTCATGGTCCAATTGTTGCCGATCTAGATGAAGCAACCATAAATGAACTTAGAATATTAGCCCAGGGAGTTTCTGTAGTTAGTGAATCATTTAGAAGTGGAAATGTTGGAATGGATTTAAGTGACCGAAGAGAGCTTAGAGACAGAATCGTAGAAGACCTTTACTTGGGACAAATTAGAGGAAAACTTAGATCGATTGGAATAGGAGATGGCGTTGATGTTGCACTTAGAGACTCTTTGCCTGAAGGTGTAAATGCTTTGGGAAATGGGCAGATGCAAGATTGGCCGGTCGCTTTGATAGCAAGAGAAGGATTTAGTGTAACAACTGAAGTTACGAAGCCGCAAACAACAGAGCAAGGATTAAGATTTACTGTAGTTAGACAAGCGCCACCAGCATCCCCAGCACAAGGATAACCTATAGTTGAAGTTTAACCTCCATTAGAATATAATTCCCCAACTATGTCAGCAGAAGTATTTAGTGGCGGAGATTTTTATATGGCTGAATCCACAATTATTCCAAGAGGTGGGTTTGGGATGGTAAGAATTGGAATTCCACAGGAG
>CAYILI010000086.1:0-4114 GCA_964364105.1 uncultured Gammaproteobacteria bacterium
AATTTTTCGTAGAAAGAGGCGACTTTAGAAATTAATTGATTAACGACAATCTTGTCATCATCTTTATCTTTTTCAACTTCCTCAAAAACATGAATTAGGCTAAGAGCAGTTTTTGATAGGCTTGAATCTTCAGGCATGGACAGAATTATAGCATGTCATCCCGAATTTATTTCGGGATCCTGAAACGAGTTCAGGATGACAGAAAGGAAATGTTATAATTGCAGGATGGATTCGACAAGCTCACCACAAGTGAAATTAAAGGCAAAAGAATTGAGAACCACTAAGCCGACTCCTGAGGAGTTTTCTAAAATAAAAAAGAATCCAATTTATATTATCTTAGATAATGTTTTGGACACGTATAATATTGGCGCAATTTTTAGGCTAGCTGACGCAGTGGCCGCAGAAAAGGTAATTATTTGCGGAGAAAGTGAAATCCCACCACATACTAGAATTAAAAAAGCCTCGATAAATACCACAGAGTGGGTTAATTGGAGTTATGCAGAAACTGCTGTTTCTGCGATTAATGATTTAAGATTTAAGATTAAAGATTTGCAAGTAGTAGCGGTTGAATTAGATAAAAGATCAGTGCCTTATGATAAGTTTGACTACACTTTTCCGATTGCTCTTGTTGTTGGACATGAAACAACAGGAGTTTCGAAAGAGGTTTTGGATATAGCAGATGCTATAGTTGAACTTCCAATGCACGGAGTAAATATAAGTTTAAATGTGATGGTAAGTCTTGGAATAGTTTTATATGAAGTTATTGAGAAGATGGAGAGTCAGGTAAAAGATCTCTAATGTTTGGTTCTATCAATTCTAATTCATTTACACCTTTAGTTATCGTCATTTCAAAATTTCTCATAATAGGAAGCCTTAATTGAACAACTTCATTTCCTGAGGGATTCACTGTGTGTGATATGGCAATCGTTTGAACGTCTCCTACCTGGATTCTAAGCATTGTATCGATAAATCTTGTTAAATATGCTTCGGTGAGCCAAGTTTCTTTTCCACCATAGTATTTAGTTGCCGAATAAGCATCTTCAAGCCCTTTTATAACTGTGAATTCATGAACTCCTTGTTCTATGTCTGTTCTATCTGTTTCTAGACTCATAGCGTGGGATTATAGCACTAGTCCATCCAATTGGATAGAGGTATGTTAATATCTATCGGTATGAATAAAATTGATCAAATGTTAGCAGTAGCTCGGGAGATAGAGAATTGTAAAGTTTGTAAAGTAGGAAAGAGCGGGAAAGCTGTGGTGGGAGAAGGTTCACTGGAGGCAGGAATAGTTTTTATAGGTGAAGCTCCGGGCCGAACAGAATCAGAAACAGGCAGGCCATTTGTAGGTCGTTCAGGAAAATTACTTCGGTCAATGATTGTTTCGATTGGTTTGAAAGAAGAAGATGTTTATATAACCTCACCCGTTAAGTATTTGCCAGATCGGGGAACTCCAACATCTTTAGATATAGCTCATGGAAGAATTCATTTAATGAAACAATTTGAAATCATAAAACCTAAATTAGTTGTTTTACTTGGCCGAGTGGCAGCAGAGGGAGTTCTGCAAAGGAAGGTTCAAGTGACGAAAGATCATGGTAAGATTCTGAAACACCTGCCTGCCGGCAAGGCAGGAGTTCAGAATGACAAACAAAAAACTAATTATTTTCTGACTCTTCACCCGGCCGCAGTTCTAAGATTCCCCTGGAAATTTAAGATGGATTTTGAGGAGGATTTTAAAAAACTGAGAATAATACTAGGTCTTTAAATACGAAGCTGATTTATATATAATCTCCTTTTGTAACTATGACAAATATTAAAAATCCAAATACAAAAACAACGAACTTTGAGAAGCATACAACTAAAAATCCCATCGGGAAAGTTTTTCTCAACAATTTTTTAAATACTGTTGTTAAGACGATCCGCCCTCTAAATATTGATTCTGTTCTTGATGTCGGATGCGGTGAAGGGTTTACTCTGGCAAGGCTAAAAAAAGAAAAGATTGGAAAAAGTTATGAGGGGATAGAGTATGATGATAATGCAATTGAGCTCGGAAAAAAACTTTACCCAACTCTCGTTATTAAAAAAGGCGACATTTATAAACTTCCATATAAAGATAATTCATTTGATTTAGTAATTTGCACTGAAGTTTTAGAGCATTTAGAAAATCCTAAAAAGGCATACAGAGAGCTAATCAGAGTCAGCCGAAAATACATTTTACTTTCAGTTCCGAATGAGCCATTTTTTACTATACAACGCATGGCAAGGTTTCAAAATATTCTTCATCTGGGCGCGCATCCAGAACACATCCAGCACTGGACTTTATTTGCCTTTACAAAATTTGTAAAAGTCAGAGATGTTAAATTAGTAACCCGCAAATTCCCAATCCCCTGGACCATGGTGGTAGTAAAAAAGAAATCCTGAGTTTGACGATAGTAGTTATCTATAGTAAATTCTAATTATGCCCGAATCTCCACGAAATCCAGATTCTCCTAGAAATCCCGGATGGAAGCCAAGAGCTGAAAGATTCCAAGGACGACAAGATGCCACTTTAGTCTCTGGTTTATTTTTACAAAATTCAAGAGAAAGAATTACATCTGGGGCAAATCAGCTAGAGGGACGTTTTTTACAGGTTTTAGGAACAGGATTAATCGGATACGGCTCAATAATAAGTGGTGATTTGAAAACGACTATTGCAGGAGCTTTAGTTATAAGCGCGGGTAGAATCTCTCAGAAATATTTTAAATAAAAATGAACAAAGATCCAAAACAAATTATTTTACAAGTTTTAGAAATTATTGGATATACAGACAACAAGGAAAAGTTTGCTAACGAATTCTTAGGTTTAATCTTGCAAAAATCTATAAATAACCTGGCAGAAAAATTGCCTCAGGATAAAATAGACCAGCTAAGACAGAGAATCAGCTTAACTGGCCCTGAGAAATTTGAAAATTTATTAAAAGATTATTTTTCAGGAGAAGAATTAAATGAATCCGTTAAGAAAGTATCAGAAAATATGTTCAGGGAATATTTAGAAGAAGTAAAGCCTACTTTAAATGATACACAGAAAGAAAATTTACAAAAATTTTTATCTGCGCAGACAGAGAGTTAGTTGACAAGGTTTTCCCCAAGTGATATAAATCCCACGTTATGGCACAAGGAACAGAATCAAGAGGGAATTTTGTCCAAAGACACGCAAGAGAACTCGCAGCGGCAGCGGTTGTTGCTGTAGGTGGAGTTGTCTATGCAGATGGCGTAGTCAGATGGGACAATAACGGCAGAAACTTAAAGGATATTGACAGTAAAATCGGATTGACACATATGGAATCAGAAGCTTTGAAAAAACCTCACATTGATGATCGTTTACGTGCAGCTGGTCAGATTAGTTCGACTGGATTGGTTACTGTATTTGCAGTTGGAGTTATATACTCGATTGGAAGAAAAGAAGATAAAGTCACTATGGAATTATCTTCAGAATCAGAAGTATCTTAATAAACCGCTTGAGCTCCTTGACTTTGCCTCACTTCACGCTTATAATGTCTAGTACATATGTAAAGTCATATCGCCAAAGTTAGGTTTCTTAACCCGCTTCAGGCGGGATTTTTTGACTTTAGATTTGGGTAATTCTAAGGCTAACAAGGAAAAGAGTTAGTAGGGAAAAGCCATTTGCTCATTAATAATTTATTTTTTTGACAGCACATTATGCAAACACACTTTTCAGTAATTGAAAAGTGGTAGGATTCTTACATTTATGTAAGAGCAAGATGAAGTATTTTATCTCCGATTTAATCGGAGTAAAACTTCGTCATTTTTTTGAGAGTTTGATCCTAGCTCAGGATGAATGCTGGCGGCGTGCCTTAGGCATGCAAGTCAAGGGGGCACTAAAAAATCGCAAGATTTTTCAGTGCAACCGGCAGACGGGTGAGTAACGCGTAGGAATCTACCTCTAGGTGGAACATAGCCCTCCGAAAGGAGGGGTAATTTTCCATAGTTCTCGTAAGAGTAAAGGACTTAACGGTCCGCCAAGAGATGAGCCTGCGTCCTATCAGCTTGTTGGTGGGGTAAATGCCTACCAAGGCGATGACGGGTAGCTGGACTGAGAGGTCGATCAGCCACAACTG
>CAYILI010000087.1:0-3898 GCA_964364105.1 uncultured Gammaproteobacteria bacterium
GTTTCAGAAAAAATGCCTTGGGAAAATGGAAGAGGTCACGCAAGCAAAAGGGAGGACTATTCTCTTTGTGAGCCACAACATGACAGCGATTCAACAGCTCTGTAAAAAAGTAATTTATCTTAAGAATGGCCATATTGAAATGGTCGGTGATACCACCGATGTCATTGAAAAATATCTCGGAAGCAACACATCTCAAGCAATGACCAGCTTTTCTGTAAACAAAGAAGAGAGCGCTCAGATAACTAAGATTTCCATTTTTGATAAAAATAACACTCTCTCATCACGAATTCCTATCACAGAACCATTCAAAATAACGATAGAATTTGATGTAACCCAAGAACTTCCCAATCTTGTCCCTTCAGTTTATTTCTACTCGCAGGGAGACCTTTTAATGGTATCCTCTGAAACAGATTCAAATGGACAATACATTGCGCATCCGCCGGGGAAATACAGCACCACTATTTCAATACCCGCTTTCTTGTTTAATGTCGGGAATTACTCATTTAGCGTATATCTTCATAATCCTTATTTTAAAGGTTTTGACCATAAGGAAAACCTCGCCTTTGAAATACTCAACATAGATAACCCAAGATCAATTTCATTCAAAGGACATACTCCTGGGAAAATTGCTACTCCTTTACTCTTTAAGACCAGAAAATTGGAGAATGATAATGTTGGGAAATAATATAAACATGAAAACATTAATAAATAGAATAAAAAATAAATTAATCAAACTACGCGTTGAGTTAAAGAAAGAAAGTGCATCTGAAAAAAATAATAGAGATGAGTTATTAAATTCTATAAAAAATCTTAGTGGTGAGAAAATTGAGGGAAACAGCGCATGGGACAGGTATCGACGACGATTACGCATCTATATTCTAGAAAATGACCCGCGTAATTTTTTGAGATGGGAACCAATAACCGGGAGTATGTTTTACGGCGGCAACAAATGCGAATTAGATCACTTGATGGGAAATGACTGGGATAAATGGTCGAAGGTTATAACGGAAACCAACGTAGGCAATCCTCCTAGGTTTAAGTATTATAAAAAAAGTAGCGGTAATTTAATCCATAACGCCTATAATCTTTCCCACCTGATTGACCACTATAAAATTGATATTAAAAAAACCAAGCAAATAATCGAATTTGGCGCGGGATATGGCTGTATGACTAAACTCATAAACAATCTTGGCTTTAGTGGAAAATATGCAATTTTTGACATACCGGAATTTTTAGCGCTCCAAAAATATTATTTGCGCTCTACCGATACAAACGGAAATTTTCACTTCATAAACCAAATAGAAAAACTTGAGGATTCAAATCCTGATATATTCATAGCGATGTGGTCTTTAAGTGAGTCGCCCATTGAGCTCAGAAACGAATTTCTGAAAAAAATCGGTAAGCCAAAATATGTTCTTATTGCTTACCAGGCAAATTTTGAGTCGGTAGACAATATAAAATATTTTCAGGAATACCGAAAAAATAACCTGGACTATGATTGGGTTGATTGGGAGATCAGTCATCTACCTAAAAATTATTATTTGATTGGGGGGAAAAAATAATCAGATGATTCCACTAATGAAAAACGCGTTTCTCCACGAAGAGGATACAAAGAAAGCTTTGTGCGAGTTTATTATGCAGGCAAAAAGACTCAGTATGGATGTTAAATGTAAGGAATTTGAGGAAGTATTTGCAAAAAAACAAGGAGCTAGACATGCAGTCCTTTTTAATTCAGGAGGAAGCGCTAACCTGGCAATACTTCAAGCAGCAAAAAATCTTGGACTGCTAAAAGCTGGCGATGAAATTGGATTTTCGGCGCTCACATGGTCAACAAATGTAATGCCTATTATCCAACTTGGGATGAAGCCCGTTGCAGTTGATTGTGATCCAACAACTCTTAACTCAATGTCGAAACATCTCCTTGCTACACTCAAGGAACACGACATACGTGCCTTCTTCGCCACAAACGCACTCGGATTCGCCGGAGATCTCGCAGAGATTAAAAAAATATGCAACGAACGTAATATAATTCTGCTTGAAGACAACTGTGAATCACTCGGAACTGAATTACCTGAAGAGAAAACCGGTAATTTTGGCCTAGGATCCAGCTTTTCATTTTACGTAGCCCACCATATGTCAACAATAGAGGGCGGAATGGTCTGTACAGATAATGATGATTTTGCAGAAATGCTTCGTATTGTTAGGGCAAACGGCTGGGATAGAAATCTTGAACCTCGTCAGCAAAAAAAATGGCGAGAAAAATATAATATTGAATCTGAGTTTCATTCAAAATATACATTTTATGATTTAGGATTTAATCTGCGGCCGACCGAGATAACAGGATTCCTGGGTCTTCACCAGCTTAAATCGCTTGACGAGAGTTTAAAAATAAGGGAAGAAAACCATATTCAGTTGGAAAAAAAGGTGGCGGAAAACCCTGATCTTATCTTACTCAACCGAAGTCATCTAAAAACTTTCTCCCCGTTTGCTTTTGTTGTTGTTTGTAAAACACTGGAACTTAAGGAAAAATACTTAACGCGCTTTATGAATGCTGGGATTGAAGTCCGTCCGACAATAGGTGGCAATATGCAAACACAGCCATTCTATAGAAAATATGTTGAAAAAATAGTCGCATTGCCAGGAACAGAATTTCTGCATCATAATAGTTTTTACTGTGGAAATTATCCGGAACTCACAAAAGAAGATTTGGAAATCATCGGTAATTGTCTCCGCAAGGATTAATTATGATAATCGTCAAACTCATCGGAGGTCTTGGAAATCAGTTATTTCAATATGCTTTGGGGAGAAGCTTGGCGTATTTAAATAAAACTGAACTAAAACTTGATATCACAAATTTTGAAAGTTACGAACCACACTCATACAACTTAAAATATTTTAATATCCTAGAAAATCTGACAACAAAAAAAGAAGTTGGTCGATTCAAAAAATATAAGAAAAAAAATGGGAAAATTTGGTTTTTATACAATCGTTTTGTCGCAGATAAATCAAAATATGTCCAAGAGCAAAGATTTGACTTCGACCCTAGTATCCTTGATATAAAAGCTGACGCTTATCTTGACGGCTACTGGCAAACAGAAAAATATTTCAAGGAAATAGAAGATGATTTAAGAAAAGAACTCACACTTAAAAAACCTCTCTCTTCATATAGTAAAAGTATAGGGGATGAAATATCTAAAACAAATGCCGTATCACTTCACGTAAGGCGTGGCAACTTGGTGACAAATCCAATTTATACTGCTTTCCACGGGTTCTGTTCTCCTGAATATTACCAAAACGCTATTGAATTGATAGCAAAACGCGTTTCGTCACCACACTTCTTCATATTTTCAGACGACTATGAGTGGGTAGTTGAAAATTTTAAATCATTACAATATCCTTTTACTTGTATAAAGAATGGGGATGACAAAAATTATGAAGATTTGATTTTAATGTCCATGTGTAAACATAATATTATTGCCAATAGCAGTTTCAGCTGGTGGGGCGCATGGCTTAATCCAAAAAAAAATAAAATAGTAGTTGCGCCAAAAAAATGGTCTAACGCACCGAAAAATAATACGAAAGATCTTTTGCCAGATGGTTGGATAATAATATAAAAAATACACAAAATAATCGCTGGGTCAAAAAAATAAACCGAGGCAGTGTAACCACCGCCAAGGTTTATGTAAGCTTAATTCAAACAAGTTCAACAACTACGTCAGTGTGGTGAAATCGTCCACCTTTTCTGCCGTACCACACAATTTCTCTGGCGTAACTTTCAAGGTCACCCTCAAAACTCTTGTCCCCTTTTATCTTCAAGTTAGAGGGAGAATTGCTAAGTGTTACTTCCTTATCCCGCAACCTGTTGAAGTAGCCATGAAGGGCGTACCGAAGAGATACC
>CAYILI010000088.1:0-3730 GCA_964364105.1 uncultured Gammaproteobacteria bacterium
AGGGAATTTGTTGACAAAGTAGCGAATAAAAAGGTATAAACGCTACTTATATGATAGGACCAGAAGGATTAAGAGAAGTTGGATTAACTTTCTTTTTTGAAGACGGAACGAACCCCGACCATGTCGAGTCAGTTATTCATGAAGTAGTTTACGATAGATATAGAGGAGTGGAAAGTGAAAGCTTAGCGGTTCAAGAAATGGGAGGAACTACACATCTAGCTTTTTTTAGATCTCAAGGTATAAGAGAGCTAAGAACGGTTCTTGATCCAGACATAACTCAAGCTGAAATTGACGCGAGAATAAATGCTCTTTTTCATATCTTAAACGAATTTTAATATAAGAATATGCCTGAGTTACCGGAAGTTGAAACAGTTAAATTAGGGCTTCAGAAATATTTAAAAGGACATAAGTTTCTTGACGTTGAAATCTTATCAAAAGGTATTTTTGAAGGATCTCCTGAGCAGATTATTGGTGCTCGAGTAATTGATATTAGACGGTTTGGAAAAGGTTTGGTTATCGACTTAGACAATAAAAAGTCTTTGGCAATTCACATAAAACTCACAGGGCAGATTATTTATAGAGATCCAAAAACTTCTAAAGTTCCAGTTAGTCCTCAAAAAGTTAAAACCCTTCCAAATAATGCTACGAGAATTATTTTTAAGCTAGATAAAGAAGCTATATTGTATTTCAATGATTTGCGTAAATTTGCATGGATTAGGGTTGTTGATACGGATAAGGTAGGGGAAATGCCATTTTTCAAAAACATGGGTCCAGAACCCTTCGGCGCGGCTCAGGGTAAACTAGAAAGGGATTTGACTGAAGAAAAGTTCGAGAAAATTATTTCAAATTCAAAAAAAATTATTAAACCACTCTTGATGGATCAGACTAGAATAGGGGGAATTGGAAATATTTATGCAAATGATGCTCTGTTTTTAGCCAAAATTGATCCTCGACGATCTGCAAAGCAGATTTCTAAAGAAGAAACAAAGAGATTGTATGAGGCAATACTAAGCGTTATGGAGAAGAGCATGAAATATGGTGGGGCAAGTGAACTTAATTTTGTAAACGTGATGGGACAGGAAGGAAGTTACCAAATGCATTCTCTCGTTTATGGGAAAAAAGGAAAACCGTGTCCAAATTGCGGAAGTGAAATTAAGAAAATTTTCCTGGGAGGAAGGGGAACTTTTTACTGCGACACTTGCCAGAAATAACTAACCCCTAATTCTTGGTTTATCTAAATCAATTCTTGCAGGTGGAAGAGGCTCAGCAGTTATTACTTGATATTCCCCGTCAATTATAGGACCGTTTGTTGCCATATCTATTTGATGCTCAATCCTTCGAATATCAGCATTAACGTTTGCTAATTTATTTTCGATGACAAGTAATTGTTTTTCGGTTTCAGATGCTCCCGCGTCGATATAAAAATAAGCTGCTGTTAGTAGGGAGATTCCTCCCAAGAGACCAGAGACTGCTATTCTTCCTAGGTCTGTATCACTAAAATCATGCAGTCTTGTCCAATCCAATATGTGTACCGCAGTTACAATACTTAATCCTCCTACTCCGAGCCTTTTAAATCTTTTAAAAAGCTTGTCGCTTCTTTGAATTCTTTGGTCAAAATTCTCTACTCGCTGTTCATAAGAAACTTCTGTTCTTTCATTTTTCATGCGGGCATTATAGTTCAGGGCATATTAATTGTCAAAAGTAGAATTTGTAAGATTTTTACTTGGCATATTGACTGTTTTAGGGGATTGGAATAGAATTAGTGCAATTGAAATACCCTTTAGGGTCTTTTTTTAAGCTTGTTTATGGGTTCGAATTACACAGAAAAAGTCGTAATTTCCGTTGGGGGATCCCTCATTTATCCAGAAGGAGGACTTGATACCAAGTTCCTCAGTAAGCTTAATAAGTTCATAAGAGAACAATTGGCGGCAAATCCTAACCGCCAATTTTTTTTGATCACAGGAGGAGGAACCATAGCCCGTCACTACCGTGATGCAGGAGCTGAGGTAATTAAGCATGAACTTACCCGCGATGATTTAGATTGGTTGGGAATTCATGCTACTAAAATGAACGCTCACTTGGTTAGAACTATTTTTAGAGATATCGCTCATCCATTTGTATTAAAGCATTATGAAATTATTAGAAAAGTAGAGGAGCCGGTGGTAGTGGCTTCGGGTTGGAAGCCTGGTTGGTCAACAGATTACTGCTCTGTCATGATTTGTGAAGATTACGGAATTAAAACCCTCATTAACCTCTCCAATATAGACCAAGTATACGACGCGGATCCAAGAAAAAATCCAAACGCAAAGCCTCTAGAAAAGATATCTTGGGAAAATTTTAGAAAAATGGTAGGAGATGAGTGGATTCCAGGGATGAACAGCCCATTTGATCCGATTGCCTCAAAAAAGGCACATGAATTAGGGGTAAAAGTAGTGGTAGTAAATGGAAATAATATGGAAAATCTTGAAAATTACTTTAATGGAAAAGACTTCGTGGGCACTGTGATTGAGTAGACTTAAGATTTATGATATATGATTTAAGAATAATTTAGGTATTCATGAATCCTAAATCTTGAATCATTAATCATGTTAAAATCTCTCTCTCTTCAGAACTTTCGTAACTATAAGAAATCTTCCTTTGATTTTAAGGATAAATCTTTAATAATAATTGGTCCAAACACTGCGGGAAAATCAAATCTCATAGAGTCAATCTTTCTTTTATCAACTGGAAAAAGTTTTAGGGCAGAAAAAGATTCCCAGATGGTAAAAATCGGACACGAAATGGGAAAAGTCTCTGCAAAGCAGAGCTCAGGTGAACCTGACTTGGAAGTGGTGGTAACGGTGGGGGAGGTAGCAGGAGTAAGAGTTCAGTTTAAAAGATATTTTGTAAACGGAGTTGCAAAAAGAAGAGCAGATTTTGTAGGAAATTTTCCATCAGTCCTTTTTTCTCCTCAGGATTTGGAGATAGTAGTGGGTTCGCCTGGACTTCGCAGAAATTTCTTAGATAATGTTTTAGACCAAACTGACAGAGATTATAGAATTGCGTCTTTGGGATTTTCAAAGGCTCTAAAGCAGCGAAATGCGCTTTTAGAAATCGCCAAAGAAACAGGTGCAAGACACGAAAAAGAGTTTGAATATTGGGATAGTCTTGTAATTCGAAATGGAAATGTAATTACAAGAAAAAGAGAAGAGTTTATAAATTTCTTAAACTCTTCAATGAAGAGCATATTTGATTTTAAGATTGAATATAATAAGAGTTTGATCTCAAAAGAAAGACTGGAGGAATACAAAGATGCTGAATCTGCAACAGGAGTGACGCTGGTAGGTCCTCATAGGGATGATTTTAAAGTATTATTTGACAAAAAATTAGAACTTAAATCTTTTGGCTCACGCGGCCAGCAGAGATTGGGAGTTTTACAGCTAAAATTACTGGAACTCTCTTATGTTCATGACAATATAGACACGAAGCCAATATTTCTTCTTGATGATGTATTTTCTGAACTTGATGAAGGGCACATCAATTTGATTTTAGGAATTATCCATGACCAGCAGACTATAGTAACTACAACGCATGAGGAGTTTATTCCTGCGAAAATCCAGCGTACAATGGAGATAATAGAACTTGATGCAATTGACAAGTGACGATTTACAATTGACCATTTGATATGGAGAAGAAGGTTAAATTTAAAATAGGAAATGAGACCCTGCGTGGTTCGTTGTTTATCCCAAAC
>CAYILI010000089.1:0-3725 GCA_964364105.1 uncultured Gammaproteobacteria bacterium
AAATAATATTTAACTATGGCAAAAATAATTGGAATTGATTTAGGTACAACAAATTCATGTGTAGCCGTAATGGAAGGTGGAGCACCAAAAGTGATTCACTCCAGAGAAGGCCGTAACACTATCCCTTCAGTGGTTGACCCAGTCACCCACGTAGTAGGGGATGTAGCAAAGCGTCAGCTTGTTCTTAAACCAAAAAACACAATCTTTTCTATTAAAAGACTGATGGGTAAAAAGTTTAAAGACGAGAGTGTACAGTTTGACATGAAATGGCTCCCGTACACTATTAAGGAAGGGAGAGAAGGAATGGCAACCGTAGAAGTTGACGGGAAGACTTTAACCCCTCAGGAGGTTTCAGCAATGATTCTTCAGAAAATAAAGGCTGATGCAGAAGCATATTTGGGAGATAAGGTAACTCAGGCTGTAATTACTGTACCAGCTTATTTTGATGATTCTCAAAGACAGGCTACAAAACAAGCTGGAGAAATTGCAGGCCTTGAAGTTCTAAGAATTATAAATGAACCTACTGCAGCAGCGCTAGCATATGGATTGGACAAAAAAAACGCACATACAATTGCTGTTTATGATCTTGGGGGAGGAACATTTGATATCTCAATTTTAGAGCTGGGAGAAGGAGTTTACGAAGTAAAATCCACCAATGGAGATACGCATTTAGGCGGAGACGATTTTGATCAAGCAATTATTGATTATTTAGCAGAAGAATTTAAGAAAGAAAATAACGTAGATCTTAAGAAAGATCCACAAGCTCTTCAAAGACTTAGAGAGTCAGCAGAAAAAGCTAAGATTGAGTTATCAACTTCCCAAGAAGCTCAAATTAATCAGCCATTTATTACTCAGGGAGAAAATGGTCCGCTTCATCTTACAACTACTCTCACTCGTGCAAAATTAGAGCAAATCGTAGATCCATTAGTTCAAAAGACTTTAAAACCAGTTGAACAGGCTCTAAAAGACGCAAAAGTAAAGGTAAATGAAATCGATGAGATAGTTTTGGTCGGAGGAATGACCAGAATGCCAAAGATTGTCGAGACAGTAACTAAATTCTTTGGAAAAGAACCAAACAAGTCTGTAAATCCAGATGAGGTTGTGGCAGTTGGTGCCGCAGTTCAGGCTGGAGTATTAGGCGGAGAAGTAAAGGATGTACTTCTTTTAGATGTTACACCTTTAACTCTTGGAATCGAGACTTTAGGATCAGTTTCTACTCCTCTTATTTCAAAAAATACAACTATTCCTACTTCAAAGTCACAAGTTTTCTCAACTGCTGCAGATAATCAGACTCAAGTTGAAATTAATGTTTTACAGGGTGAACGCGCAATGGCAGCTGACAATAAATCTCTTGGACGTTTCATTCTTGATGGAATTCCACCAGCACCCCGAGGCGTACCTCAAGTTGAAGTCACATTCGATATCGACGCATCTGGAATCCTAAATGTAAAAGCTCAAGACAAAGCTTCCGGAAAAGAACAGAGTATTAAGATTACTGGTTCCACTGGACTTACTCCGGAAGAAATAGACAAGATGACTAAGGATGCCGAGGCTCATGCAAAAGAAGATGAAGAGTTGAAAGCAAAAGTTGAAGTAAGGAATCAAGCAGATTCCTTAATCTTTACAGCGGAAAAAAGCTTGAAAGACGCAGGAGATAAAGTTTCACCAGAATTAAAGACAGAGGTTGAAGAAAAAGTCTCAGCTCTTAAAGGAATCTTGGATGCGGGATCTAAAGAAGAAATTGAAGCAAAAACAAGCGAACTATCAGAGAGCCTTCAGAAGATTGGTCAGCAAATGAATTCTGCAGGGCAGAATCCTGAGGAACAAGCATCAGCTGATGAAGAAGTAAAAACTGAAGGTTCGGAGAATGGTGATGAAGAAGCCTCCTCCAAGGACCCCTCCGGCGAGCCGAAGAAAGACCCTTCGGCAAGCTCAGGGCAAGACGAGCCTGTTGAGGGGGAAGTAGTTAACTAGCTATTAGCATTTAGCTTTTAGCAATTAGTGCCGCGAAAGCGGCATTTGTTATATAATATCGAAGTTGATCTAGTAGCTAAAGTCTAGTTGCTAGAAGCTAATTTTATGTGTGGAATTTTCGGTTACGTTGGTAAAAAAACAGATACGCCTAATATGATTCTTGATGGACTTAAGCTTCTGGAATACAGAGGTTATGATTCATGGGGGATAGCAACTAAAATCAAAAATCAAAAATCAAAAATCAAAAATGAGTTCGAGATTAAGGTCGAAAAGCATGTGGGAAAGATTGGTGACGCGAAAGTTGACTTACCGGAGAGCGAGATTGGAATTGGGCATACCCGCTGGGCAACTCACGGAGGAGTAACTAAGGAAAATTCTCACCCCCACTTGGATTGTTCTAAAAATATCGCGGTGGTTCACAATGGAATCATCGAGAATTATCAGGAGATAAAAGAAGATCTGGTTAAGAAAGGTCATACGTTTATTTCAGAAACAGACACGGAGATTTTCCCGCATTTAGTAGAAGAATTTTTAAAGAGTAATAGTTTTGAAACAGCTTTTCGCTTAGCTTTTAATACGATTAAAGGGCTTAATGCTATTGTCGCAATAAATAGTTCTACTAATGAAATTGCTGCTGCAAAAACCGGCTCACCGCTAGTGGTAGGAGTAGGAGAAGACGCTTTTTATATTTCCTCAGATCCAAATGGAGTTGCAATGCACACTGATAAAGCACTTTTTATAAAAGATTATGAAATGGTTATTTTAGGTAAAAGTCTTAAATTATCTTCTTTGCCTGATGGTTTAACGCTTACGCCAGATTTGGAAACTTTAGAAAGAGCACTCATTGAAGAAGGTAAAGGGAATTATCCTCATTTCATGATTAAAGAGATAAATGAACAACCAGATGTTTTGGAAAATATCGCAAAAAATTATTCAGATCGGATTGAGGAGTTAGGGAAGAGCATAAAAAATGCATATGGCACTTATTTTATAGGAGCAGGTACTGCATACTTTGCTTGTCTTGGCGGAACATATTTATTTTCAAAGATTGCAAAAGTTCATGTAAATACTGCACCAGCTTCTGAATTTAATTACCTTGAAGATTTCCTTACTAGTAAAAGTTTGGTAATCGCTCTTTCTCAGTCAGGAGAAACGATTGATGTGGTGGAGCCGCTTCAAAGAGCAAAGAAAAAAGGAAGTAAGATTATTGCATTAACTAATGTAAAAGGATCATCAGTTTATAGAATGAGCGATGAGAAAATCCTTTTAGGTGCAGGTCCTGAGAAAGCAGTAGCTTCTACTAAGGTTTATTTAGCAAAGCTTTCAATTCTTCTTGTGCTCTCATATGCTATGAAAGGTGAAGTCGAAAAAGGCAAAGAATTAGTAGAAAAAGCAGCAAAGGAGATTAGGAGAATACTTAGTGAGGAAAGTTTGGAAAATATTAAAAAAGTAGCATCATTTCTAAATTCCAAGGAACATATTTTTATAATTGGCAGAGGTACTTCATATCCTTCAGCTCTTGAAATGGCTCTAAAAATAAGAGAAGTAAGCTATATACACGCAGAAGGTCTTGCTGGAGGAGAGCTTAAGCATGGTGCAATTGCTTTAATCTCAAAAGGCACACCTGTGGTTGTGTTTGCGCCAAATGATGAAACATATGGCGCAATTATTTCTAATGCCATGGAAATCAAGGTTAGAGGCGGAGTTATGATTGTAATAAGCCACAGGAATAATGATGTTTTTGATTATTT
>CAYILI010000090.1:0-3684 GCA_964364105.1 uncultured Gammaproteobacteria bacterium
GAACACCATAAAAAGTGAAGTATGAAAAAAGAAGAGAAAAAGAAATTAACTTGTTAAGTTTATATTTATTGGTTAATAGATATACAAAAAAACCTGAAACGGAGAACACTAAAGCCTGCAGAATTATTAGAGTTCTTGCATCGGGCAGTATCCAGTAAAAGGGCGATATTAGAATATAGATAAATTCTATGTGATCATAAAAGACTGGCATAAAAGGATAAGCATGCCCAGTCATAACAGGGGGAATAAATCTGCTATATTCCCAGGCAACTTGATTCACAAGAGAAAGATCATAACCCGAGAGAAAATGTGCATGTTTTACAAGGCCAAGAGTAAGATAGGCTAGAAGAAATACTAAGCAAAAAGCTGCGGCAAAATAATGTTCTTTTCTTTTTTTGAAATCTTTTCGTAGAATTTCTAACGAAAAAGTCATAATCATATAATTGCATTATTGCTCCAAAAATACTACTGTTAGCTTATGGAACCTGTTTTATTCATAATCCTAAGATCTCTAGCTGTTTATATTTTTATCATAACTGCAATTAGGATTTTTGGTAAAAGAGAAATTTCCCAACTATCTGTAATTGATCTTGTTTTTATACTGTTGATTAGCAATGCAGTTCAAAGCGCTATGGTAGGAGCAAATGTAACACTTTTTGGAGGACTAGTAGCTGCAGCTACTCTTTTTACAGCTAATTATTTTCTTGGAGAAATATTTTTCAGATCTAAAAGAATTAGCGATCTTATCCAAGGAGAACCTCTTATGCTAATTTATGAAGGGAAACCAGTGAAAGAACACCTTAAAAAAGCAAAGATTTCAGACGATGAACTGGAAGCGTCAATTAGAGAGCATGGAGTTGCAAAAATATCAGATGTAAACTTAGCAGTTTTGGAGAGAGATGGAAATATAAGCGTGCTTTCAAATAATTATAAAAATAAAAGTATTAAAAAGAGAAAAGCAAATAAAATCTTTTCCAAAGAGATAATATAGACTAAGGAGTAGAAACGCCTAGAACTGCTTGACCTACTGAAGAATAAAGCAAGAATGCTCCAATTAATACTCCGGCCATTCCAGCGAGCATAGTAAACATTACAACACCCATAATATTCTGATCTGTGTAAAGCTTGAAGTGCTTATATTGTGTTTTTCTTTTTGCCATTAATTATATTAAGCAACTTTCTCACAACTTTGTCAAGCCCTACTCCATTAAAACCTCGTGGGGCGAGACCCTCCAACAATCCCTGCCCGCCATCGGCTTTGCCCGAAGGCAATTGCAGGCGGGGCTCCATGAGACGTGAACGAATAGTTCTGAAAAGTCGAACGGTAAGATGTGGATTGGGGCAAGCGGAAATTATATAATTAGTTTTATGGTAGATGTACATTGTCATCTTAACTTCAAATCCTTCGCGAAAGATTTCGATGATGTCATAAAACAGGCACAAAAAGATGGCGTAGAAATAATAATTAATACTGGTACCAGTCTTGAATCAAGTAAACGTGCAGTTGAACTTGCTGATCAGTATTCAAACTTGTATGCAATTGTGGGAATTCATCCTCATCACGCTGATAAAGTTAAGCCAGGATGGGACAACCAGCTCGAAGAAATCGCAAAATCAAGCAAAAAAGTAATAGGAATTGGTGAAATTGGCCTTGACTATTACTCATACGCTTCTAATGGAATCGTTGATCCGGAAAAACAAAGGGAAGTTTTTATTCGTCAATTGGAAATTGCAAATACACTTAAGCTCCCTCTTCAAATCCATAATCGCCAAGCCGGTAGCGACATTCTTGAGATCATGAATCATAAATCATCAATCATAAATCATGGCGGAATGTTTCACTGTATGTCGGGAAACGTTGATTTCTTAAAAAAAGTGCTAAATTTAGGATTCCTGGTTGGCTTTGATGGAAACATAACTTACGATGGAATAGCTAAGGGCGAGGACACTCCTTTATCGGAATTAATAAAACATACTCCTCTTGAAAGAATAGTAACGGAAACAGACTCACCTTATTTAACTCCCCAGCCTCACAGACATAGTCGCAACATTCCTTCCTATGTTATAATTGTCGCAGCGCAAATAGGTAAAATAAAAGGCATTGATTCCAAAGAAGTTGAGGCTAAAACTTCAGAAAACGCAAAAAACTTATTCAACCTGACGCACTAGATCAAACCATTTATGACAGAATTTTTTAACAGAATCTTCACTCGTTATCCTATTAAAACACATAGATCCCTTCTGGCTCTTCCCGGAATCACATCCTGGACCTTGATCCTATTTCCAATTTGGGGTTCCATTTTTTTCCCGTATCTAGTCGCATACTTTATTCTCTTTTTTGATGTTTACTGGTTTTATAGATCTTTCTCTCTAATGTTTACAGCATATCTCGGCTCTAAGAAAATTAAAGAAGCAGAATCACAAAACTGGCTTGAAAAAGGAGAAAAACTTGCTGATTTTGACAAAGTAAATCACGTAATAATTATTCCAAACTATAAAGAGACTGAAGAAAAACTAAGAAGAATTGTAGGAACTATTGCGGCGCAAACATTTCCTTCGAAAAGAATTTACGTGGTTTTAGCGATGGAAAAAAGAGAAGACACAGCGCACAAAAAAGCTTCAAAAATTATAAAAGATTTTGAAAATGTATTTGGTGGAATTTATGCTTCTTATCATCCTGATATTCCAGGAGAAGTTAAGGGAAAATCTTCCAATGAATCATTTGCAGGAAAAGAAATAAATAAAATTTTAATCGATACAAATATTATCGACGTAAATTATACGACGGTAACAACTGCGGATGCAGATTCCATGTTTGACAGACAATATTTCGCCTACTTAGGTTATGACTTTTTAAGAGAAGAGAAAAGATACAACAGATTCTGGCAATCAGCGAATGTTGATCATAATAACTTCTGGAGTGTTCCTGCGGCAAGCCGGGTATTTTCATTTTTCTCAAGCCTTCACAGAACTGGTCTCTTAGTCCAGGGGGATAGATTAATTGCAACTTCTACATATTCACTTTCCTTTCTCTTATTAAAAAGGATTGGATATTGGGACACTGACGTGATCCCTGAAGATTATAGAGTTTTCTTTAAAGCGTTCTTCATGATGAAAGGAGATATCTCCGCAAATCCAATTTTCCTAAAAACCTCAATGGATTCTCCTCTTTCGTCAACTTATATTGGAAGCCTTAAAAATAAATATTCTCAAATTAGACGATGGAGTTATGGCGCATCGGACGATCCATTATTTATAAGATGGTGGTTTACAGTTCCGGGCGTTCCATTTGTTCGAAAAACAAAAATTCTTTTTCATGTTCTTTTAGATCATTTTCTTTGGCCGGCAAATTGGTTTATCCTTACAATTGCCACAAGCGTAATTACTTTGGTAAATCCAGAATTCTCAAGGACTTCGCTTGGATATAGTCTTCCAGTAATGGCAAGAATTATTCTTACAACATCTCTAATTGCACTAGTTATTATGGTGGTAATCGACTACAGAAATAGACCAAAACATCTAAGTAAATCTAAAACCCGTGAACTTCTTTTTCCTCTAGAGTTTATCCTCATGCCGATTGCAGGATTTTTCCTAAACTCTTTACCTGCAATTATTTCTCACACACAACTAATGCTTGGACGGAAAATGGAATATAAAGTTACTGAAAAATTATGAAACTTTTTT
>CAYILI010000091.1:0-3605 GCA_964364105.1 uncultured Gammaproteobacteria bacterium
TCAATCAGTTCTTGGCTTCTACTTTAACCGCTGCTTCAGCTATTACCGTAACAAACGCAGCCAATTTATATATCGATGGGGCCCCAATAGCCGGAGGATCAGCTGTGATCACAAATGCGTATTCCTTGTTTGTGGATGGTGGGAATGTGCGGTTTGACGGGCCTGTAATTAAAACACCCGTTAGAGAAACAGCTTATACGGGCGCAACAGCTACTCTGACTCCTACTTCCAGTGTGGAGGTTATTCAATGTGACAGAGCCGCAGGATTAGATACTGCTGTGACTTTAGGTGAAACAGGCATGAAGGATGGACAGGAACTATTGGTCATTGTAGATGATACTGTAGGCCCGTCAGGGACATGTAGTTTCAGCGATTCAGCAGGAGTTCAGGTTACTTCAGGCAGGACTTTAGATGATGGGGATACGATAGCGTTTGTTTATGACGCAACAAATTCAAAATGGTTTGAACATGGAGGAATCAACAATTGAAAAAGTTTATTTTCTTTTATGTGTTAATGGCAGGGATAAGTTCTTATCTCTATTCCAAAGATTATCATGAGACTGATTTAAGTGATGAGATGACTGTGACTTTTGAGATTAGTCCAGCAGGAACATATGACTGTAGGGCTATTGCTCAGACAGTAGTTGTAGACGGGTCTGAGCTGAGGGATGTAGCTATTACAGGGGATGAATGCTGGAATGTGTTATCGGATAAGGAAAAGGATGAAGTTATTAAGATTATTGATGAATTGAGGAAAGAATTAAAGGCAATGAATAGTATCGAATGAAAGACGAACTGCTAACACTTGAAAAGTTAAAGATTCATGAAAGGCTTCAGGGAGTTGAAACCAAGATAGAAGTTTTGTGTAACCAAGTAACCTTGACTACGGAAGGACTTAAAGAGCTAGTTGAAAATCATAATAAACTTTTATATGGAAATGGTCAGGCTGGTCTTAAGGAAAAGGTTTCAGCTCTTCAAGCATCAGAAGAGAAAAGAAGTTGGACATTAAGGGCTTTAATTATTGCAACTCTTGGTTTAATAGCAAATTTAATAAAGGATTTTATGAAATGAAAGCAATATTCCTTCTCCTCACTCTAGTTTTTTTTCAGGGTTGTATGCACATTACCCTTTTTAATATCAATATCGGGAAGGGTAATCATGTCCGATACCATCAGCAAGCCGAGGCAAGAGATTTGAATGATGCCTTAAAGACGGATATTCATGCCGATGGAACAACAGTAGGAAGCAGGGCTGCCGGTTTTGAAGGAGCAACTCCTAGTACAACGGGATCCGCGAAGAAAGGTATTCTCTCCAGGATATTTGGATGATTAAGGAAGTGCTTGTTATTGCTGTTGGCTCTATATTATCAGCCATTTTTTACAGGATGGGGGGCATGGGAAAGGATTTCTCTAGAGGTGCGATATGGAACACCAAAACTAGAGATTTTGGATGCCCCTTAGTCTTCTTTATTGCAACTTTGCTTCTATTTCCTATTAACCTGAAACTTATTGCATTTACTCTATTAAGTTCCATTGCTCTTTTCGGATCTCTTACTACCTATTGGAAGTCTCTAAGTCATAGAGCTAAGCAGAATAACAAGATAAAGTGGCAATCTTGGGCTGTAACGGGTCTTTTCTATGGCCTATCGGCATTACCCCTAGTAGCGGCAGAAGTCTCTTTGTGGGGCATCCTGGTGCGTTCTATAGCCCTTGCAGGACTCGTTTGCCTAGTCAGTCTTTCAACCAAGAACGCCTGGATTGCAGAACCTATCCGCGGGGCTTCTATTATAATAACTTTACCTATTTTGGGGGTGAAATGAAAAAGGCTTTTATCTTTTCTACTATAACGCTGATTGTTTTCACTGTCATCTGCATGATAAGCGGTTGTTCCAATCCAAAACCAAAGCCTGAACCTCCTCTAAAGAAGGCTAGATCATTAATTTCATATGCGACACCTTGGGATTGGGCTTCTCAGGATTCTAAACAATTCGCACGGGAGCTGTATAAAAACGGGCTTACTATGACGATTATAGAAATAGATTTTAAGAGAGATGCTGATTTCGTTGCTAAATGGATTAAGCCTTTCAGAGATCTGGGTATTACCACTGAGATTATCCTCGTTAATTGGAATACAAAGAGCGTTATCAGCCGTCCTACTTCTGATTTCAAGAAGCTGGTGGATGAATTGAAGGTGAAAGTAGGTTCTTATCTCGTGATATGGCAGCCAGTAACAGAGCCAGGGAATAGGGGAGGGGATAGGAAGAAATGCGAGGAGTGGATGAAGTACGGGTATGACAATCTTCCAG
This sequence comes from uncultured Gammaproteobacteria bacterium, assembly GCA_964364105.1. Taxonomy (GTDB): domain Bacteria; phylum Patescibacteriota; class Microgenomatia; order Levybacterales; family UBA12049; genus 2-01-FULL-39-10-A. The sequence continues at coordinate 2,306 of CAYILI010000091.1, forward strand.
GATTGAAATCAATTTGTATTAAGGATTCATGGTGGGGTCAGCAGTATAAAAATAAAGCCAATTATTATGAAAAGCATCTGTGTAAGGAAGCGGATGATAAGACAATTTATAAGGGCTCTAATAAGATCTCGACAAATGATTGCACGCCTTTGATAGGGGCATCTCCTAATACTCTCTATAAGCAAGCCAAGCTATACATTAAGTATAACCAAAATTGGTCGGCATACCATTCCGATTGGAATGGGCCTGTGAAATTTGATGTGGAAAGAATAAAGGCTATAGGAAGAGCGATTGCTGAGTCTTAGGAAAGGAGGTGTTCATATGAGTGAAAGTAAGTTCAGTTGGTATATCAATGTTTGGAAGGGTTTAAAAACTTCTCTTATTGTTGCAGGAGCACAACTGGCTATTGAGGCATTAGGGCTTTTAACAACTGAGATAGATACTGGAAATCTCAAGCTCGGGTTTTTCAATAGCGTTGCTGCTGGCATTATAAGGATGGGAGTAAATTATTTGCAGGAATATAGGAAGAACCAATGAAAAAATATGTGGTGTCCTATCAGCCTGGTATTGGTAAGCGTATTGTATCTAAAACTCTCTTATGGGGTAAGATGAGGTTGTTTGATCTTTATTACCCTATGGGAAATAGACTTATCTATTAATTCAGGCTATAGAAAATATGGGGTCTATATTTAGCGTTTTAATACCTCTTATTCTTAGACATAAGGGTAAGTTGAGGTGGTGGCTTATTGGAAAATTGGTTTCAATGTCTTTTAGATTCATATTTGGAAATAAGCAAAGAAGGGCAAGGATAAAGCTTAAATATGGTGGACGTCCAAAACAACAAAGATTCCCTCGTTAAAGAAGAAACTATCTGGAAGGGAGTTTCCCGCGAACATAATTCCTTGAATTATTTTACGATCAAGAGCCTTTTTAAGACACGTCCTGACATTCAGTCTGCTTTGGACCGGGCGATGGCGCAGGTTGCGAAATAGTTATTATATGGCGTCATAAAGTCAGATTACCTTTCCTGGTCTTTCTTTCGCCTTCTCAACTTCTGGGGATTTTGTTGTATCAATAGAACGTTGGATTTCAGAAATAAAACTTTCAATTATTCTATCAGAATGATTATTGCAAACATCTATTCTGTTATCTCTATTGTACTTGCTGACACATATTGAATGCCCCATTGTGTGTCCATAATAACTGTCTCCATGATAACCAGCGTTCTCCTTAATAATAGATCCACAAATATCACAGATAATATCAAAAATTTTAAGATCGCTCATTCTCCATAGACATG
>CAYILI010000092.1:0-3528 GCA_964364105.1 uncultured Gammaproteobacteria bacterium
TCCGTCTTTAATGGCAAAACCTCCCTGGAGAAGGAAATTTTGCAGAGCCTGGACATCTGGGCCGGACATACCAGGAGCCATCGATCGGTAATAACTTGACATCAATGGTGATGTTGGCTGTTGTGTTTGTGGGGTTGGCGCAGAACTGTATGATGTAATTGGCTGTGATTGTACTGGTTGTGGTGCCGGAACATTGTACGGTGTTGGTGGGTAATATCCAGTTGGTGCGGAGTTCATGGCGTTTTGTAGGTCTGGTGGCAGGCTTGCGCCACTCCAAACGATCACAGCCCCACCTGCTGGGACAGACGAAACCTCTCCTACCTGACCTGTAGATTTATCTAGGGAGTAGATTTTCCCTGTGGATGACAATTTATAGAATTGGGTAGCCATTTATATAGGTTATTCTATCTCAGTACGATTTTGTTTTTCCACACCATCTACAGTTGGCTCCATATCCTGAGATTTATACTGCGGACTATTGAGAAAGCCTATAATTGTCTCTAATAGCGCCACAAACTCTATAACCCCTCCTACCTCAGCCTTTACAACGTGTATATTTGTGCCGTCCGTCTGAATCACTATTTCACGCATTTTCCCCTCATCCAATTTCCCATTTTTGTTTATTAACATATAGAATCTGGTTACTAATTAAATACGGACATTATAACATGTGTCTGTGGATAACGTTATTGACATATTTATACATCGGTATATAATAGATGCATGAAACATATATTGTATAGAGTGATAGAAATGACCCTGATTGTTCTTATATCGGTTCCAACGACAGTAATCGGTGGGTCTGTCGTGTCGTCTATTATAGCGGGCAAAACACCTACTGAAGCGATTGTTATTTTGGGTGAAAATGTGGACTCTCTGTTTGGGCGTATAGATATAGTCGAACAAAATCAATCAGACCTTGCGACGACCACGTCTCTTTTGGTGGCGTCTACCACAACACTAAAACAAGAACAGGATTCACTTAAAGTACAGCAGATCATACTGACGGGCGCACAAAGTGCATTAGAAGATACTCAGTCGTTACTTCAAAAACAACAGGCGGCCATTGATCTACAAACACAGATATTGTTAGACTCCCAGGCTCGACTCGCTGAGGAGCAGGCGAAGGCCGCGGCGAGGGAGTCTACTATCAATACTCAGATTACGCAAGCCACACAAGACATCGCACAAATCAAAACAATCTCTACTGTTCGGACCATGTCTATCAGTTCGTTAGTAACTGGTACACCAAAAATCGTTACACAAGAATCGTCTCGGATTCTGCTGTTTTCTGTACAACTGCACAATACTGGAAATACTGATGTTTTGGTGACCGGAGTCACAATCGGTAGGTTTGACTCGCTTCAAGCCCTATATGTAAAAAATAGTTCTGGAGATGTTTTAGGATCAAACACAACGCCCACAGGCGAGGCACCGATTCAGATTGCGGTAACAGTATCTCCTGGCGCAAAAACTACGCTTGCAATTGAAGCGGTCACGTCAGATCAGATACTGGCAGATGGTCTCAGGTTTTCTCAACCGTACCTAACTAATCTCTCTAGTACAGCCACATCTGTGACTGGTTTACCTATACGGGGTCCCGCCCTAGAAATAGAGTAATTATCGTTCGTATGTGGCACAATACACTAGACATATAATATTATTAGCACTCCCCTTATTACTAATCCCAAATTGTACCTTGTTAGATACACCTGACGGGACTGTTCCGGTAAGTGTTGTTTTTGTCAACGTGCCGCTATTTTTGCGATAATAGTAATCGACACTAGATGTACCGTTTACCTTTAGAAGGAGATCAAATTTATCAGAGGTTGCCATTGTGGTGAGAAGGGAAAATTGTTCTGTCCCGCCGTTGTTAAAAGTGGCATATAAATTCCATACTCCCGCTTGATATTGAAACTCAAATCCTATATGGCTACCTGTAAAGGTTGCGCCACTGCCACTAAATGTTGCCATTGCACCGAGACCCATAAATCCAACCCCGCCGGAAGATGGTATCCCCCCCCACTCAAAAGACGTCGTGAATGTGGGGCTAGTATTAAAAACATTTTGTGTAGTAAACCACTCGTTCAGCGACGAGCTAGTGGCGGTTGCTGATGTTTCTAGACGCAAACCAGACGTGTTAAATGTGATAGTTGCGGCGCCATCCGTGGTTTGTGTAAAGCGTGTTGCTGTTTCAAAGTTTGTATACGACTTCATGTTCAACGATGTAATTCCAACCGCCGTCAAAAGGCCAGCCTCAGTCACCCGAAACGGCGCCGTCGCCCTATTTACATAGGTATCCCCGGCCCAAAATCTCACGTCATCACTTGCTGTAACCGTAGACGCAATCCCCATGGAATTCGCCGCATCTCGGATATAATCAGCCCCGATGGTAAAGCCGCCGATTGTCCCCGTTGATGCAGTAATATCCCCGACAATATACACATTAGAAAACTCCGCATATCCAGTGCGGCCTTCCATATAGAAACCGAGCGATTTTGGTTTCCAGTTTGTGGATCGAATGAAATTATTGATCCACAAGTCATTCATCGCCCCCCCATCTTTTACTGGTTGCTCCTCCACAGCGCCATTCGAGTCAGCCTGTGTAGTAGAGGAATCGTCTCCTAGCACATACGGAAGATCCTCTTCACGTTGAAGGAGGTCATCAAACGGACGCTCTATTTTTGTATAATCTTCTGCCATATCTATTTTGCCGCTGTCACCGCGGTTGGTACATAAGTAATTGCTATCTGTCGGAGTCTACAGATTTGTTTAGAAGAATCGCGGAAAGAGACTTTGATCTTACGGCATAGAGGTGGACTCGTTTTATCGGGGTTGGAGTTAATCGGTAGCGTTGTGGCCCCCTTCTCATTCATTCCCTCAATTTCCACAAATTGTCCATCATCCAAAGAAACTAAAGTTTTAATCATTGATCCACGGTCCACCTCAGTTACGACGTTTGTGGGGTTGGCTGACGTTTCAAACTCTTTCATCAGCTGTATTTCTTGTGTGTCGACCCTGAAGAATATTTCTTGCCCGTCATCTGTACTGCCGGTGAGGAATTCTTTTACAGATTTGCCTGTACCGCCGTGGGACATAAGCAATCTCTCTACGCCAGACGTATTTATAAATGTGGCAAATTCTTCAGCCGGTACGTTTGTGTGGGGATACCAGTTTCGGTCTGCGGCACTGTATTCCAGGCACACATCCGGCATTGTTTTCATTATAGACCCATCTGCTTTATAAAGCGTAACGTCGCCAATAGAGAAAAACACACTTAATCCTTTGACCCCGACAGCGGCATTCTCTATCCCCGCTTTTGTAGCACCAGTAATATATCGTTCCACTTTTCTGGATATGAGTGTTGGAACGGCACCTGTAGTGGTGTAGATCCCAGAATAATGAAGAAAATATAATGTGCCCAGCAACTTAGCGCTACCATTTAACGACGCACACCCTATCCCTAAATCAAAATTTTGGAGCGTATAATCATTCCATGTCATGAGTGCGTTCTTGTTGCCCACCATG
>CAYILI010000093.1:0-3438 GCA_964364105.1 uncultured Gammaproteobacteria bacterium
GCAACTCGTGAGATTCTTTATCGTTCTTTTGATGATTTAGTTGTTCTTTTACTTCAATTCCGTTGGGAAACAATTTCTTAGATAACTCTCCAATTTGATGTCCTTCATCAAATCTATGTTGCGTTGCTTCATCTATCTTGGGCAACGCGCCAGGATCATTAAAGGCCAGCCAAATCCATTTAGAACATTGCAATCCGGAAACATAACGTGATTTTGTGAGGAAGAGGGGTTTTTGCATTTTTTGGACCTTACAAGCAATCAAGAATCACGCAATTTTAAGGTTTTCTAATGGTTTTCTGAAAAGGAAGATTTTTAATATTGAAAGGGACTATTCCATTTATGGCCATTCCATCGTTTAGACAGCGAGCAGGAGCTATTGAAATACAAAACAAACTAATAAAAGAGAAAGAAGAAAAAAAGAGAAGAGAGAAAGTTGGGAAAAAAGAACAGATTTCAGAAGAAGAACATGAGAAAAGGGTGAAAAAATTGAAAGAGTTGGGTTTATTAAAATAAAATGTATAATTTTAATACTGAGTATAAATGGGATGAAAGTTAGTTGTTAAATAGAGAAAAATTTTAGATGGGACCTATAACTAAATAAAAAACCTTACACTTTTTGAATTAAATAAATAGATATATTCAGTTTATTTAATTCTCATACTCACATCTCTTATCGATTTCCTTTCGCTCTATTGTGGGTTGTACAAAGCATTTCACAGTTTTTGATGTCTGTTCCCCCACCCTTACTCCAAGCACTTACATGATCGGCATCCATCTCATCTATTTTCCAAATTTTATTTTTATTGGCAGTATGCCCAATAGCACAATAGGAGCAGTTTGATTTCCCTATCTTTTTTGCTTCATCTGTTTGTCTTGTGTAAACAACTCTTTTTGTTACTTCGTCGAAGACTCGCACATCGAGAAGTTTTGTGTCTTTCTCTCCACCTAGAATATATTCGAATACTCCTCTACGATTTTTAACATAAAGATCAGCATATAGTCTATGTACAGCTTCAGATATTTTTTTAGGATTATATCTTTTATTATGATATTCTTCATAAAGCCGTCCCCACTCCAACCCCATCATTTCACTTTCTCTGTCATTAAACGTTTTAGAAACCCAATCAATTACGGCATTGAAATAATTTTTTAGTTCATTTATGTTAGTATCTCTTCTATGTTTACTCATATACTCTTTAACTTCTCCACGACTAACCCAGTCAAGTGCTCTTGCTAAAAAATCTTGCCTGTTCACACTCCCTTTAATATATGCTCCCCATTTTTGAGTATTGGTGTTTTGAGAATTGCTGAACTCTTCTTTTGCAAGAGTTACAAAAGACCCAGAATAAATTGCATTAAAAAGTTCCTGTTGTTTTAATGGAACACCTGCAATGTTGATTGTCTCAAACCAATTTTTTATTTCACTTTCTTCTCCCTCGCACTCGTAGATTAATAATTTTGTTTGCATTATCTTTTCTTGTTTATTTTTTGGAATGCTGTCGAAATATAGTGGTGTATCCCTTTCATCCATAATTGCAAACTTTCCTGTTATATACCGTCCAATGCTGGTGATTCTTTGTTGCCCGTCTAAAACTTCAAAATTATCTTTTCCAACTTTATTAAAATAAATAAGTCCAATTGGATAATCTTTCAGAATTGACTTGATTACATCTGCTTCTTTTTTGCCGTCACCTTCAGAGTATATGTAATTTCTTTGATACTCTGGCTGAATTGTTAATTTTCCATTTAATCCAAAAAGTCCCTTTCCTTCAAATTCATTATAAACAAATCCCCTACAAATTTCTTTTACAGTGTAGGTTGTTTTTAGTGTTGGTTTCATTTTATTTCGATTATTTTTCGCCTTTTATTTCTTTGTACTTGATAAAAATTCGTTTATACACTGCTTTAACTGGGTATCCTACATCAAAGTATGTTCCGGAACCAAACTCCTTTTCTTTTATTACACAACCCATAGTACCTGTGTTGGATTTCATTCTTTTTTTATCTACAACTTTTGACTTTTTAGGATATTTCTTTGTTGGGGGAGTTTCATCATATGCATCGCTTCCTATTATTTCGAACTGCTCCGGATTATACTTATCTAAAAAAGTAATCGGCACACCCATTACTTCTTTATAATCGCTCGGGATTGCGTCAGTGGATGGGACTTCTATAGCATCATAGTTATCATATTTCTCATAGAAGTTTTTATCTTTCATCTTTTTGTTGTATCTTAAATTATCTTTCATAGTCATCAAAGGCAGTGGTTGATGACGGCGGCCATGTTCAAGGTTAGTAATCCATCGAGTTAGTCCGTTAACTTGTTTTGTAATCTTGCCGGTAGCTAACAAAAACTCACTTGGAGAGGTACATCCTAACCAAATCTTATTCTCCATAATCAAAGGAAAAACTTCTTTGTAAGTAATACAATTTTTATTTCCAATTATCAAAAATTGCTTTTTTGCTTCCACAATCCAAGCTAAAAACTCCCTGAATAAACTAAAGGGGGGATTGGTAATTATTATGTCTGCTTCGTCTCTTAATTTCTTTACTTCTTTACTTCTGAAATCTCCATCGCCTTCCATATACTGCCAATCTAAATCATCTATGTTTATTCTACAATCTCCCGTTTTATCTTTTGTAAGAGTAAAAATTTTCCCCTTTGTTTTGGTTTTCTTTTTATCAAATTTTGGGCTACTTTTTTCAAAAAGTGTTGTCTGGTATCCTTCCTTATATGTCTTGCTTTCAATAGCATAACTCGTAGAAATTAATTTTTTTAATTTAAGCTTTTTAAAATTCTGTGCAAAATATTTGGTGAAGTTGCTCCATTCTGGGTCATCGCAAGGCAAAAATATAGTCTTATCTTTAAAGACATCCAGGTCGTATTCAATGTAAGCATTTACTTCTTTTTCAATGTCATGGTATATTGTATAGAACTCATCGTTTTTTGCATTCTTCGCTTGCATTAAATGAGTATTTGCCATATTATCTTAATTCTAAGGTTCTATAAAAACCTAGTCCTCAGCATCCAAATCATCTTCTAGCTGCTTCTCGCTGGATTCTAGAAGCTGTTTAATATATTTAGCGGTTTCATAAGCATTATTCTGAATAAGCGTGTTGGGAATTCTTAATGTGAAATAACCTTTTTTGAAGGAATAATATGTTCTTTTCAAGTCTGCAAGAGCTTGTTTTTCACTAAAATTGTGTTGTCCGCCATCCACTTCAATGTTTACTTTTAGCTTGGGAATTGCTATGTCTATATGCTTATACTTATCCCATTGCTCAAGCTTCGCATCAAAACCCATTTTGATAAGAATTTCATATAATTTTGTTGCTTCAGGTGTTGACCTTTCCTTCTTCTTTTGAAACTTTTGCTTTAATGATCCGTATTTCTTCTGACAGTCTCTACACAAAGTTCTTCCATAATTTTTAGTAGAA
>CAYILI010000094.1:0-2383 GCA_964364105.1 uncultured Gammaproteobacteria bacterium
AACTTGGTAAAATATCTGTGTCTGTGCTCGAACAAACTTTGCTTCATAAGCTAAACTTTCTAATTGTTGCATTATTCTATACCCACTTTCAACTCTATAAACTTTTCGTTATGTGAGAGTTTTCTTTTAGAATAATCGACAAGACCATCAAAAGTTAGAATTTTATCTCCGTTTTTTAGGGCCAATGCATTTGTTAAGTAAGTTTTAGCGGACCTTAAATTTTTATTTTGAAGATAGTCTCCTAAAAGTTTATCTTTTGCTCTTCTTCTTTCACATTCATATTCTTGCAAATTAAAATTAATTGCTTCTTCAGTTATTGGTTGAGCAAGAATTTTTCTTTTTAATTTTTCCTGGTATCTTTCTTCTCCAAAAACTAAATTACCAACCATAATTGGATCTGTAATCATTGGATTTAGGACATTAATTCCTAAAGTTATCTCATTCAATTTATATGCTCTAACATCAAGCCAAGAATCATAACTTGTAGGAATATCATTTGAAATAACAAATAAATCAATATCTGAAAAGGGCTTCTTTGAGCCAAAATGCAATATTAAACTGGTTTTATTTAATCTCTTATTAAAAATATCTTGAGTTAGTTTTATCAATCGCTTTTTATCTTGAATTTTCTTTAATCCAAAACTATAAAATGTTGCCAAATTCCCATATCTTTCAGAAAAATTAATTGCCGAGTCAACTACTTCTCTTTCTTCTCTTTGCAGAAAATCATATTTAATTTTAAATTCTTGATTTAATCCAAATTTTCTTGAAAGTAAATATTCTGTCCATATTGCAAATAGTTCATATTGTGCTAAATTTTGTTCTTTAAATTCATTTAATTCTTTAAATGTTTGATTTTGTTTTCTAAATTTTTGAATATTTTCTAATGAAAATTGTCTTCTTTGAAATTCCTGTTTTTCTTCGTCTAACAGCTTTCTTTCTAATTCAACTAATTTTTGTCCAGATACTGTTTGTTCTAAAAATAAACCATGTCCAAAATATTCATGAAATAAGCTTAATGCCTCCCTTTTTTGAACTATCGCTGTTTGATTTCTTGGTAAATAGATTCCACGGGAATTTGAATTGAATTCTCTCTTTTCAACAAATTCACTCCATTGAGATTTTGAAATTTCTTGTAAAGAAGTTTGCTCTGGCTTATATCCTAATAAATCTTGATAAAAAAGATTAGAATTATTGATATAATCTTTCAATTCAACTCTTTGAAGAGTCTCTGTTCTTGACATCTTTAATTTCTCAGAATAAGGTTCTGGGTACCAACACCCCTGTGATTTTAGGGTTAACACATTTTATATATTTTTCTTATATTATAAAAGATAAAAAACATTTATAAATCGCATTTCCCTGAGATGTTAAAGAAAATGAGAGTGAAAAAAGCTGGGGTTTTATATTTAATTCTCTTCGGAATATTCTTATTGGCATTTCTACCTCTTTTAAGTGCTGCTAACGAATGTGTAATAAAACAGAGGAGCCAGTGTACCGGAACCCAATATCCAGTATTAGGATTATCTGCAGGGAATAATGCTCACGGGGAATTGTCAACATCTGCCCAATATAGTATGGTTTTATGTTGTAATTTTGGTAATGGGGTTCAAACTGACGAATGTACACAAACTACTCCGGCAGTAGCTGCTAAATTACTGAAGCTTTCTTCTACAACAAATGCACATGCAGAAATTCCTAGCCTCACCAATTATGCTAATCAAGTTTGTTATACTTACAAATCGGGAAGTTTTGTTTTTGCTTGTTCAACAATTACTTCTGGTAGTTGCCCAATGGGAACCAGTTCTATTTTAAGTTTTAGCGGGACAACAAATGCACATGTAGGTGCACCCGGAGATTATGCAACAAAATTATGTTGTAATGTTGCTGGAACAGATCCAAGATGTGGTAATCAGATTATAGAGGGAACTGAAACTTGTGATGACGGAAACACCGCAAATAACGACGGGTGTAATAGTGTTTGTCAGATAGAAATTCCTCCACCAAGCGCTTATTGGAGTGATCATCCTTATGGGGGACAAATTAGTTCTGCAATTATACAAATAAACGATGCTTTCTATTCTGTTGGTAAAGATTTAGGGGTTTCTCATGAAGGAGAAACTTTGTTTGTAAATATATATGAGGATGATCTCTTAGTTGATGACCAAATAAGAACATTAGCTCAAGGAAATCCTCTTTCTGCAACTGTAAGCAATGGACAACTTTCTGTCTCTTGGGCTGTTACGCAGGCTGATTGGAATGCTGGAAATGATGGGGCTGATGATACTGAACAGGAATTTTATTTTAAAATAACAGATGATCAGGGGGTTGTAATTGCAACAACAATTAGTGATTTAATCTTAACCCTTCCTCCTCAACCACA
>CAYILI010000094.1:2393-3359 GCA_964364105.1 uncultured Gammaproteobacteria bacterium
GGGGGCTGTAATTGCAACAAGCAGTAATTTAGTATTAACTCTTACTGTTCCACCTACACAACCAAGTGCTTATTGGAGCTCAGGTTCTAATGATCCTCCAATACCCTCTCAAGAAGTAAAATTGGGAGTTCTTCCAAACTTATATATGATAATAAATGATTCCGGGCTTCCAGATGGTTCAGCATCTTTTGCAGTTTGGGAAGATGATACATTTGTTGATGATAGTATAAGAACTATTCAGGGAAGTGTTTCTGGGGGAAGAGCAACTGCTACAATAATATTATCACAAGCTGACTGGGATTTGGCAAATGATGGTTCTGATGATATTGAGCAAGAATATTATTTCATAGTAGGAAGCATCCAAAGTGGTAATTTGATTGTTACAAAAGCTGAAGAACCTATTGGACAATGTTTCGGTATCGACTTCTGCTCGGATTATACTAGCCCAGTAAGTTGTAATGCAGATAATGAAAAAGTATGTGGTGCTGGAGTAAGAAGTGCACCACCTGGAATAGATTGTTCTGCTTATGACGTAAATTGTGGGTGTTGGTGGGACACGTCTAACACAATTTGTCGTGGTGAAGTGTCTTATGTTTCTATCAATTGTGGAAATGGGATTATAAATACTGGAGAAACATGTGATCCCGGATTGAATGGTTCTGCTAGATATAATGGATTAACATGTTCTGACTTTGATACATTTACAGGTGGAAACCTTGGATGTAACCCTTCAACTTGTTTAATTGATACCATAGCATGTACCGGAGGAGTTCCTGGAGGTGTGTGTGGAGATGGAGTAATAAATATCGGAGAGACATGTGATCCTGGATTATCAGATCCGTTTGCCAACCTATCCTGCTCTAGATTTGATAACTTTAAAGGAGGAATTTTGGAATGTGGTTCAATAAATTGTGATATTTTGACGGCTCAATGTACTGGTGGTGTTGATGCTAATCCTGGATCCTG
>CAYILI010000095.1:0-3214 GCA_964364105.1 uncultured Gammaproteobacteria bacterium
GAATACATCTTCTTGCTGAGGATGTTGAAAATAACTCTATTATCTCCAATTGAGAAGTTGGCAGACTTAAATTTGCCGCTAGTCTCAACTTCAACAGTGGGGAAGTCTAGTTTCATTAGATGAGTCCTGCCTTCTTACAATCCAGAAAGATATTAGTGGAAATATCTAGTAGTTTTTTACCAATTGAACAGTAATCCTCTGTTTAAATAGCGCAGCCGTGGCCTTTCCTATATTCGCGGCCACTTCGTTACTCCAAACTATCTCCCCTTCACCCTCTCTCTTTACGTCTTCCTGCATAGCAGAAATAACCCTCCTTACATCGCTCATTTCAAGCGCGGGCGGCGATAGCTTGTCCAATACGTGCCCGAGGCGCATTTCTGTAACCCATTCGGAAGCAATAGCTTTAGCACTATCAAGCACAACTAGACGTGCAGGGTCGACAACGCGAGGTGTAGCCGTTTCCTTAAACTCGTCTCTTTTATGTTTCGCCATAACTCTCTTGCCATTATTGGTTGTGACTTCAAATGGTGGACGAATAACAATACCCTCGCGCATCTTTCCAGGCCCTATGCCATTTTTAATAGCCTGATAAGAGTCTAGGTCTCTGAAATAGTTCAGATTTACTAGCTCGGCAGGGCATTCTTCGTAATGAACAAAGTCTATACCCATAGAAGTGCAAAAAGAATGAGCCTGAGGAACACTCAACCACTTGTCATCAATCTGAACGTCGAAAGCTACAAAGCGTAGTTGGTCACCATAGGTGTCCCTCATACCTTGCTGCTTGCCACCGTATGCCTCGCCATAGATAGTGAAGTTATCCACACCAGAATCATTAAAGCTCTTCCTTAGTTCTTCCTGATTAAAAATCCCCACAAACTTCTCATGCTTCTCGCCGCCAGCAAAGAAAGTCAAATGGAAATGAGTCTGCTCAACTAGCTCGCCCTCAGTTATTTTCTGCCATTTGATGTGCGCGCTGGTTCCGTGAATCTTCTCTAGCGCATAGACCTTCTTAAATTGCAGTATGTCTACATTTTTGTAGAGATTATCTAAATGTATATATCCCAAGGTGTTACCTCAACATTCTATTTATTTCATTAATTGTCGCGCCAAGGAATCAAACCTGGCTACCTCTAAGGTCCATTTAGGGCCGCAGACACTCTGTCTGTCGCGCGACTAAATTCCCATTGCCCAAATAAACAATTCTATCGCTATAAGCTGCTTTGCCGTGACCTCTTTTAACATCTCGTCCATCTTGCTCGCAATGGCGCCTTGCAGCTTCTTTGGTTTTATGAGAAATACCACAAGCTCCTCTAACTTCACCAACACAAGTATAAGTTTGTTTCATTCTCTTTTCCTCATTACTTTGTTTCATTCTCTTTTCCTCATTACTTCACGTAGCGAAGCTGCGTTCCTTCCACTACCATCAACTTCAAAGACTCTAGTGATAGTAAAGCCCTTCGCCTTAGCAAATGTTCTGGCTTCATTTATGGAGTTAAATTTCTCCCCTAAAACATAAAAATGTGTGCCAGGCACAAATGAGCAAATTTCACACGTAAGTTCTAAATCTGAAGCTGCGTGATACTTACCCCAATCCAACAAAAAACTAATAGCACTCTTTTCATCATCTCTTGCTAGGCAAGAATATATTAGGCCGGCCTCTATTTCGGTTAGTCCACTACTCACGTATAGTTCGTGAAATATTCTCTTGCGGATGTTTAGCGGCCAGATTCCCATTAATCCTCCCCGTGGTGCTCGACTGGAGTCAACTTAGATAGTTTCTTAACTACCTCATCAAAATGAATTGGGTAGAATTCCATAGGGTCAACTCCAACGTCCATAGAGCGACCTAGGCCATGAAAATTACCGTGGGAATGACCAAATAGATGTAAAGAGCCGTGGTGAGCATGAGGCCACCTAGCATGTGCGTAGTGGCTCAACCAAATGGTCACATCGCCAATGCGAAGCTGTTTGACATCCTGGGTCGATTCTAGATATCTGGAACGTTCATAGTATGAGCGGTTCTTACTATCGTGATTGCCAAAGACGAGATGTTTGTAGCCATTTAGACGCCTTAGAATATTATCAGGCTCACGCATCATTGCGAAGTCACCTAGATGCCACACTATATCATTTGGTTGAACCACCTCATTGTAATTATCAATAAGGGCTTCATTCATTTCTTCAATATCTTTAAATGGTCTATTGCAGTAACGAAGAATATTGAAATGTTCGTAGTGCTGGTCTGAAGTGAACCATATGTTAGCCATCGTTCATTTCTTCTTTTCTTTCCTAAAAGAGCTTCGGAGGTCAAAGCCTTTGGCCTCAATCATATCAGAGTTGGAAATGTGAGGAATGGGTCGTTCTGGCGAAGTTAGGTTGCTCAGCCACATTCGCACTTCTTGGTATGCTTGGTAGGGAGGAAATATCTTTTGGAATCCATAAGCCGCCAGCTTTGGATTAATTACAAGGTGGTAGCGGCAGAAAGGAAGCGTCGGATGGTATTTTTCCACTTCCTCAAATACTATTGAGGGCGCCCTATATTTCTCAAAGACCTCTTTGAAAGAGTCCTTAAGTTTATCTATGTTTTCAAAATATGAAAAGAAGGCACTTCTGCTATGACAATGGCACCACTTATGATATTTGTCCCAATAGTTCTTTATTTTGTTATAACCTTCAAACTCGGCCGCTGAGAAGTTTTGTTGAACAAACCAATCCACATCTTCTATGGAAAAAGCCATACACGAGACTTTTTGATGTCTAACAGAAGCTTCTAGTTTAATAGCCCCGTATATTTTGCCACAGAACCCAATAGTGTGGGTTGAATACTTAATTACATCACAGACTACAGAATTAAGAGAAATAGTTGGGAAATGATGCCCGCTTCCAATATCTCCCTGCTCTATTTCTTCACGTCTCCGTAGATAGAGCGTCTCGCGGTCCTCGTCATTAGCCAATAGGCCATCGTAATAGTCCTTGAAATCACTTTTTAGTCTCATTTAGGTATCGAATCATTCACTATTAGTAGTCGTTGAGGATAAACAACCGCCACTTTGCTATTATTGAGGTATAGCTTGCCCTCTTCGATGGCGGTAACTTCACAAATAGAAATATTAACACCCCGCCCTGACGTTGCGGCCTTAGCTACTTTATCTCCTACTACAAAGTCTCTTCCGTATATATCCAGGAGCTTTTCGCCCATCCAGACGCCGAATTT
>CAYILI010000096.1:0-1495 GCA_964364105.1 uncultured Gammaproteobacteria bacterium
TTCTTCGGTAGTTATTTTACCCTAGAAGTGTTACCGATGTATCTCAGCCTACTCATGGTTCTTCGGGCATAGCTTTCTCTGAGACGTGATCAAGGAAACTTAACCATTGAGGATCTATCATTTCTCCATTCCCAATTTTTGCATGTAAAACTCTTAATTGTTCTTCTTTTCTTGCTTGCAAATCCTCAGCACTTGCAATAGTAATGGGTTCCTGACCAATAAAAACAGCCCCCGGTGGAAAATCCAGGTAGTAATCACCCGAAAATTGACCTGCCGATAGAGGCTCTCCCTGAAAGGTTCGCGTACGATCAAGTGATTCTAAGTCTAGCGTTGCTTTTCTTTGAAGAAGTTGAACACCATCAGACTCTGTTTCTCTAACCATTACGTCATGTGGGATCCTTGAGAGAAGAACACTAATCCTTCTATTATGTTTGGGCCCAGACATATCATGTCCTTTAATTGTTCTAGACACCTCTCTTTTAATTTCAATAGATAACGCTGCCATATCAATTCTTTAAAAGCTAGGGCAAGGGATATTTCTTCATGAGAGTTTTTACTTCCTGTCCAATTCCTAGGAGTTTTTTATTTTTCCAAATCTTCGCTTTATAATCTTTCCAGTATTCTTTTCTTTCTTCTTTATCAGCTGGAAGATTTTTTCCAACCACTTCCTCAATTGCATCATTCATCCACTTAGCAACTTTCACCATATCTTTTTCTTTCAAACCTCGAGTAGTAATTGCTGGTGTGCCAAGCCTAATTCCTGCTGGATAAAAAGGCGGACTTGGATCAAAAGGCACACCGTTTTTATTTAGAACTATTCCTGCTACTTCTAAGGCAATTGCAGCGGTCGCACCATCCACATTTTTATTTCTTAGATCTATGAGAATTAAATGATTGTCACTTCCTCCTGACACCAAATCAAAACCATAACCATTTAATGCTTTTGCAAGAGCTTTTGAATTTTTCACAATCTGCTCAGAATATTTTTTAAACCCTGCACCAGAAGCCTCTTTAAGAGCTACTGCAATAGCTGCTGTTTGATTATCATGTGGTCCTCCCTGCAAACCTGGAATAATCGCTGAGTCAATCTTCTTTCCCAACTCTGGGTCTTTTTTTAGTCCTTTATCAGTTACCATAATTATAGCTCCCCTAGGCCCTCTCAAAGTCTTATGAGTCGTAGTTGTAACGATATGTGCGTGATTTACAGGTGACGGATGGACTCCCGCGGCAACAAGTCCCGCGATATGAGAAATATCTGCCATTAAATATGCCCCAACTTTATCGGCTACTTCTGCGAATTTCTTAAAATCAAT
Source organism: uncultured Gammaproteobacteria bacterium (assembly GCA_964364105.1). Lineage (GTDB taxonomy): Bacteria > Patescibacteriota > Microgenomatia > Levybacterales > UBA12049 > 2-01-FULL-39-10-A. Next base: position 1,314 of record CAYILI010000096.1, read on the forward strand.
TGTTCTAGGATATGCTGTAAATCCACAGATAATTAATTTTGGTTTTTCTTTTTTTGCCTGTTTTAAGATAGCATCAAAATCAAACTTTCCACTTTTATCTAATTCGTAATGAACTCCTCTAAAAAAAGTCGAAGAAAAAGTATTTGGCGCACCGAGCGTTAAATGTCCTCCAAAAGGTAAAG
>CAYILI010000096.1:1505-3180 GCA_964364105.1 uncultured Gammaproteobacteria bacterium
CAAGGTCTCCCCTGGTTTTAGGACTGCCATTTCAGCTGCGGAATTTGCAGGTGCACCAGACAATGCTTGTACATTTGCAAAAGGAACTTTAAACAAAGACTTTGCGCGGTCAATTGCCAACTGCTCTACCTGATCAGCCACGCCGTTTCCCTGATAATATCTTTTCTTAGGATATCCTTCAGAATATTTATTATTAAGAACTGTTCCGAGTGCTTCAAGAACTGCTGAGGATGTGTAATTTTCTGAGGGGATCATTTCGAGGACTTCTAATTGTCTTTTTTCTTCGTCTTTTACTAAATTATAAATTTGAGGGTCAGTTTTCTTTAAATTACTCATCAAACTACAGCGAGTATACAAATGAATTTATCCCATTGCAACAGGCAAAAAGCTCCCGTGTCATGCTGAATTCATTTCAGCATCTAGATCCCGAAATAAATTCGGGATGACAAAAAGTAGAGTTCGGCATGACAATAGTGACGGGTTATTCCCACTCCATCGTTGCCGGAGGCTTAGAGGTAATGTCATAAACTACGCGGCTAATATTTGGGACTTCGTTTACTACTCTTGAGGCAATTTTTTCTAAAACTGGAAATGGAATCCTGGCGATTTCCGCAGTCATTCTATCTTTAGAATTAACAATTCTAATCGCTACCACCTCTCCATAAAATCTCCCATCCCCTTTTACAGCTGTAGAATTTGTTCCAGTCATAACAGCCCAACATTGAAATACTTTTTTATACCAACCTGATTTTCTAAGTTCATCAACCACAATTCCGTCAGCTTGAACTTGCTGCGCTAATCGCGCCGACGTTACTTCACCGACAATTCTCACTGCATGTCCTGGTCCTGGAAAAGGCTGCTGATAAACCATGTCTTTTGGCAATCCAATCTTAACGCCTATCTCTCTAACTTGGTCTGTGTAATAAAATCTAAGAGGCTCTAGAAGTTTTAATTTCATGTCTTTAGGAAGTCCACCTACATTATGATGAGATTTAATTCTTGCTGACAATTTAGTTCCCTGTGAATGAATAAAATCTGCATAAGTTGTTCCCTGTAAAAGAAATATCGCATCTCTATGTTTTTTCATTTCTTTTTCAAAAAGTTCTATGTAAAGTTTTCCAACTGCTTTTCTTTTTTCCTCTGGATCAGTCAAACCCTTAAGACGAGCTAAAAACAAATCACGTGCTGAAATTATCTCAACCGGAACCCCCAAAACTTTTGGGAAATCTTTTTCAATTCGTCCTATTGTTTCCTCTCGCATAAGACCAGAATCTACAAAAAATGGAATGAAATTTTTTCCAATCGCTTTTGCCACAAGTGCTCCAGCTACAGCCGAGTCGGTTCCTCCGGAAAAAGCACCGATTACTTTTTTATTTCCTACTTTTTCTTTAATTTCATTAATAATTTCATCTGTATCTAATTTTTGAGGAGACAGTCCTAAATTACAAACCCTAGTCGCAAAATTCTTAAGCATTTCAGATCCTTTTTCTGAATGATGCGCTTCCGGATGAAATTGAACACCATAAAACTTTTTCTTAGAATTTTCTACAGCTGCATACTTTACGGTTTCTGTCTTTGCAGAAGAAACAAAACCTAACGGCATCTTTTTAACGGTATCTCCATGAGACTCAATTACTTTTGTAAAATTTGGTAAACAATAAAATAAAGAATCAAA
>CAYILI010000097.1:0-3158 GCA_964364105.1 uncultured Gammaproteobacteria bacterium
TTACTCAAACCGGCGCATTCAATTCTTTATTGGTTCAGGATGAAGCATCAGACACTACTCCTTTTGTCATAGACCAGTCAGGAAATGTGGGAATCGGGACAACGGGGCCACTAGCATTATTACATGTTAAGGATGGAACCAGTGAACAATTAAGACTAGAATCGACAGGCACACCAACTAGGTTACGTTTGGTCAATAACGCTGGTACTGGTTACAACAATTATATTGGTGCGGATACGCTTGGAGCCGGTAATGTAGGTTTGGTTTTCCAAACCGGAAATCCTAGTGCAAGTACAAGAATGGTCATTGATGTTAACGGCAACGTCGGCATTGGGACAAGCTCACCAATTTCCGAACTCCATGTGACTCGCCCCCTCTCCTTCGGTGCCACAGGTAAAGCTCTGGCTATATTTGATCAAATAGAAAATCAGGATATATTTACAGCTTCTGCCTCTGGAACTACAAGAATGACTCTTAACAACGCTGGACAACTGGCTCTTGCAACTCAAGGCTCAACAGGAGGATTAGTAATTGGTACTGATACCAACCTCTACCGAAAGGCCGCTGACTTATTAGGTACAGATGATGGTTTTGCTCCAAATGAAATTAGACTCGATAGATCCGATGGCACATCCCCGGCCATTTACTCAAATGCCACAAACCACGGAATCCGCTATATTGCAAACGGCACAGGTGATCATTCCTTTCAATCAAGTAATTTAACTGTTTTTGTGATTGACGGTATTGCGAGTGCTGCTAATTACTTGGTGGCAACACCATCCATTGCCGGAGGTACCCCAGCGTTTACCATTGATGGTTCTGATGCTAATATAGCTTTTAATATTGACTCCAAAGCCTCAGGCGCATTAAACCTTAACAACACTGCCACAGGCGACATTTTACTCGGCGGTGGTTCGGGTTCGACCGGTTGTACCATTGCCAACTCTACAGGAAATCTAACGTGCAGTGGAAATATTGTTGGAAGTTCTACGGGCACTCAGGGATATTGGCAAAGAGCAAGTGGCGCTCTAGCACCAACCAACATAACAGATGATCTACTTCTTGGAGCAACTGCAACAACTTCTTCAAAATTCGCATTCATCAACGTAGCAGATGGAACTCCAACTGCCTCTATCTCTGGAAACTCTGGAAATATCGCAACATACTTAACAGGAACAGGACAATTATCAACCACCAATAGGCAGATTTTAACAATTGGTAATAACTCAACCAATAACACAACCGGAGATGTACTTATTAATTCTAACGGAACTGGGAATGTAGGGATTGGGACGACGACGCCCGGACAAAAACTCTCAGTTGGCGGAAATATTGAACTGCTTACCGGAGCAACTGCTTATTTAACTATTAATGCCGGAAGCACGGGGGGCTTAGGCGGAACAGGCAGTAATATAATTTCTAACTGGAATGACTATAGGGGTGATTCTATAAGTCCCAAAGATGCAACTTCTTATGATCTTAATATCCGAGGCGGTAATGGTTCGGGAACTTATGTTAATAGAATTACACTTCCAGCAGGTAGTTCAAATTATGTTATTTTCAACGGTGGCGGCAACGTCGGCATAGGCAATACCACACCCTTAACCGCTCTTGATGTCACGGGTTCTGCTTCTTTGTCTGCAAATCTATCTCTAAGAGGTGCAGCTACTGCGCACACTTTCAACATCCTAGACAACGGGACATTGAATTTCCAGCGTTCTCCCGGCGGAGATGCAGGCCTTGCAACCGCAATGTTTATCAATAACAACGGCAACGTCGGTATTGGAACAACTACGCCTGCTGCTATTTTGGATATATCTGGAACGATAACTACATCAATTCTTGGCTTAAATCTATCTACTACTGCAACTCAAACAAGCGGAACTTCAGAATCATTAAATATCTCTAATGTTATGACACCATCAGGAACTTCTACAAATACAGGCTATGGAGCTCTAATCGACAGTGTCTATACTGCAAATCAAGACGGAACTGGAGCAAGTATATTTGGCGTTAAAGGCACGGCTCGCAACACAGGCGGAAATACAGTAGGAGACGCATATGGATTAAATTTCCAACTAGGCCTAACTAACAGCAGTACTATTACAAGAGGCAGAGGTGTATATATTCCAGGACCAAGTATTGCATCTGGAAGTACTTTAAATAATGCATATGGCCTGCAAACCGGTGCTCAGTTTAATACAAATGGAAATTCTTCTACTACCGGAGGTTTTAATTCATATGGCATTGATCTTGCCATGGGAACTCAAGGCGGAAATACATCAGGAACAAATAATAATTATGGAATTAAAACATCTCCAGGAGGAGGCGCATCAGGAGTAGGCGGCATTGTAAATAATTATGGTATTAATGTTGGTGTCCCTGCTCCAACTGCCTCAGGAACAAACAATAACTATGCATTATTTATTACCGGTAACGGAGGCACGGGTGGAACAACAAATAATTATGCTTTATACAGTGAATCAACTGCTAACTCTTACCTTGCTGGCAGACTCGGAATTAATATAACTGCTCCATCTGGTCATTTAGAAATTCAGGGATCAAGTGCACCAGGAGACATATACCTTTCTAACTCTGACTCAGCGATTACTGCAGGAGATTTATTTGGCAAAATACATTTCGAAAGCAATGACGTGAGTACGGGTGGGACCAAAGTCAAAGCATACATTCAAGGCATTGCAGAAACCACATTTACTGGAGGTGATCATAAAGCTGGAATTGCATTTGGCACTTCTTATGCTACTAATGATCCAACTACAGTAATGTATCTTAGTGGACAAGGAATGCTAGGACTTGGCACTACAACACCAGCTTCAGAATTACATGTTACTCGACCTCTGTCATTAGGTGCTCTTGGTAAATCCCTGGCTATCTTTGATCAGATAGAAGATCAGGATATATTAGCTGCCTCAGTAAGTGGAGCAACAAGATTTGTAGTAAATAACAACGGTAATCTACAATTCACAGGTAACAGTAGCTTCTTAAATACTCTAACTTCAGCTGTAACAGGAGCTGCTAGGACTTGGACTCTCCCAGATGCCACTGGAACACTCTGTCTTCAGGGTTCAACATCTTGTGGATTTGCATTGGGAACAAATCAATGGCAATTAAATACAAACCTATTATCTCCAATCAAC
>CAYILI010000098.1:0-3123 GCA_964364105.1 uncultured Gammaproteobacteria bacterium
CTTTGGGCATCAAATGGTAACTGTTTCCAGGTTTTATTACAGGCCTTGTTCTCACAAGTCATTTCGACTAGATCGGGCCTCATTGGGGGCATTGTTTTCATCTAATTATTAGATTCTAAGTTAGAATCTTAGCCAATCTAAATTTTTGCTGCTTATGGTCTGCCACATTGACCTGAGACATAACACTGAACCAACCACCGAGCTGATTAATTTTTCCCCATGTTGCCTGCCCTATTTGTTCTATTATTCTATTTACCTTGGTTTCTCTATCGCTATCATATCGCATTAGGCCATAAGTTCTGAAGCATTCAAGGATTACATCAATCTGATCATTTGGCTTGATTGCTGGTGGTTGATAGTCTCGATCGAAAAAACAAATTACGGAGGTGTCTGAAAATTTGGCCTTTCTTAAAAATGTCTCAAGGTTATATTTTTGGTTATAGGTGGATGTGTCTTTTAAACGGTCTAGGTATCGTTTAATTGCATTCTGAATTTCTACTACTGTAACCCTATCTCTTAACCCCTTAAAGTTTAATATAAGCTGTTTATTGGTTTTTAATGGCCGATCAAATCTTTCTAGCTCGGTGATATTGTTCCAGAATTCGATTAACCCCTTTAATTCAACAAAAAAAGAACTGGTAGTGTCTTTCTTTTCCTGTGGTTCGGGTTTTTCTGCACTACTACTATTATTATTTATATTATTTAATATTAATTCTTTGGTGTTCTTTGAGAACACCCCCCCTGTTCTTTGGGAACACCCCCTTTAACACTCTCAACTCGTGTTTTAACATTTGATTTTAGGCAATAACCGATGTCTTCACCTTTTTCTCCGTGTAAATATTCCATGGTCATATAGCCCATGGCCACTAGTTCGGAGGTTTTCCTCCGAACCGTGGATTGCGAAATGTTTAAGATTTTGGCCAAGTAGTCATGGGTAAATTGCTTACGATCAATGTAATTAAAGGTGATTACGGCCAATAAAATCGATCTATGGTAAACATCTAGGCTTGGATCACAAGCAAAGGAATTAGGAATTAATGTATAGCCATTTTCCCAGTGATTATTTTGTTCATTAATTTGTTGACTGGCCGAATTCAGTGAGTTATTCATAGTTCAAATTCTCGTAGCAGTGGATTTTAAAATAAAAAGAAGAGTGATTGCAGGTCACTCTTTTTTTTTGCCTAAAAACTATTTTCAGGTCTTAAAAAGAAAACCAACTATTAATCATTTTTTATGATTTGTAAATTGCTGAAATTGCTGAAATTACTGGATGGATAAAAGGCCAAGTCATTTAATAGTCGCAGGGGAATCGCTTTACACACCGACCCAGACGTGATATCTGATAAAAATGAAGAAATTTCAGTTTAGGATTGCCAGTTGGGGATCATTAAAGTTAATGCTTGATTACAAAGCGGTTTCGCTTGGCAAGAACTTCCAAATTGTCGATGAACGTTTCTCAACTGTAACTTGCTCTGTCTGTTCTCAAAGGACTGGACCGAGTGGACTAAGTGGGTTGGGAGTAAGAAATTGGAAATGTTTAAATTGCGGAAGTACGCATCTTAGAGATGTAAATGCAGCAATCAACATTTTAAATTTCGGTCTCGGGCATGAGACTCCGATTAAGGGAATCCCTTCGCTTTAGCGGAGGGAGGATGTCAACGGAATCTTTTGTTTTAACCACGATGCCTAGTGCGAAATTACTGGTATTTAGCTTGCTAACTAAATAGTTCAGTAACTAAACTATTTTTTCTCTTTTAAAAGCATCTAATTTTAAGTATATCTTTTTTAGAAATTAGGTTTCCTGCCTAATTTTGGTTGTTAAGAGTTAAAAAAGAGAGTGGTTCATCCGCTCTTTTTTTTTGCCAAAAAGCGGTTTACATTCCGATCTAGACGATGTATAAGTAATTTTTAAAAATTCCAAGTGGACTTAACTCCTCCGTTCGGGATAGGCTTTTTAACAACCAAAAAAGGAAATCTAATGGAAAACTCTCCAATAGGCACCGGTGCGCCCGAAAATCTCATTGAGATTAAAAAAAGCGTCTTAGGCTTTGACCCACGAATCTTTAATACCCAAATACAAATGGCAAATGCCTTTGCGAAAAGCGGGATCTTGCCCGCTGCACTTAGAAATAAACCCAATGACATTGTAATCATCCTACAACTCGCCCTTGAGTTAAACCTCCCACCGATGCAAGCAATCAATGGTATTAACGTCATACAAGGCAAGCCAACAATTTCACCTCAATTAATGCTGGCGATGATCTATAAAACCTACCCTGAGACAATCTTGCAAATAAAAGAAGATAACGAGAGTAGAACCGTAACCGTTCGAATTGCAAGGAATAAAGACGATTCCTTCCATGAGTCAACTTGGAATGTTTCCAAGGCCACATCAATGGGTTTAATTGGTAAGGATAATTGGCAAAAACAATTTATGACTATGTGTAAATGGCGAGCAGTAGCAGAAGTCGTTCGGACTAAATTCCCTCACGTGATTATGGGTTTATATACATCAGAAGAGTTGGATGCCAAAGATCAGTATGTATATAATGACCTAGGCGAAATAGTGGGCGACAAAAAAGAAGAGAAATTTAAAGAGGCGGTAAAAACAGGGCCGGCCGATTCTGCACCTGTTGAGACCAAGAAAAAAGTTGATCCCATGTCTGAGTTCATCAAGATCGGAATCAATCTTTGCGGAAAAGATCAGGCCCGTTGGGAATATCTAAAGAATAGAACTGGCTACGACAAGGATGTTAAGGATCAAGACTACTGGTTTAAAAAATTAAATGAGATTAAAAAGCTGAAAAAAGAAGATATAGACAATGGAATAGTGATTGATGATGTTTTTAACGAAGAGATCCCGTTTTAAAAAGTGGCCGTGGCAGTCAATAAAGGATAAAAAATGAGTGTTAATAAAGTCATTTTAATCGGTCATCTTGGGAAAGATGTCGAAATAAAATACACACAAACCGGTGATTCTGTTTGCAATTTTTCTTTGGCAACAAATGAATTCGGGAAAGATAAAGAGAAAAGAGTTGAGTGGCATAGGATTGTAGCTTGGGGAAAGCTAGCGGAATTTTGCAGTCAATATCTTGATAAGGGAAAGCAAGTTTACCTTGAAGG
>CAYILI010000099.1:0-3120 GCA_964364105.1 uncultured Gammaproteobacteria bacterium
CTGACTAATAATAAAAGATATCAAATTTTGCCTTAAAAACCTTTCTGTTTTGAAGGCTTTGCACCTAAAGTCCGTCTTGCACCAAAAGTCTTTAAAATTGCTTTTATTATGGGTTTTATGACTCTCGATAAGGAATCGGCTTACTTGATAGGACTAATGTGTGGTAGGGGTCATATAATTCTAAGAGATAAAAAGATAATAGTGGAATTTGCACATAAAAATGAAACCGCATACGGAATTGCATACTGCCCCAAATGTGGTGGATTAGCAACAAGTAGCAGAGATGATGAATCTGATGAATTAACTTGTAAATTATGTAAAAATAAAGTATCTAAATCTGTAAAGAAAATCTATGAACAAAAAAAGTCTACTATAAACTCAATAAAAGATACTATTACTCCTTTTTTATCCAATAAGTTCAAAATAAATTATGATATTGTGGGTAATGATCATATGACCTTGCTTATTATGGACTTTACAAAAGATAATAAGGGTTTTTCAGAAATAATCTCTTTATTCAGTAACAAAACTGGATTTGATTCCTTTGAAATACCTAAGATTTTAACTAAATCTATTAGAGAATCAAAAATAGAGTTTGTGAATGGACTAATGGATACATCGGGATTTTTTAATTCTGGTAGTTGGATGCCAAGAGAGGGAAAAAGTGGATTTGGTATAATGAGGGGCTATTTCCAAATAGTAAGAAACTGGAAAATGCCTGTACAAATTCTAGACTTCTTAAAAGATGAATTCTCCTTAAATATACAGACGATTGATTGGGGGCATCCAAATATGCGTGATCAGGAAAATATTTATGCTTGGATTAGAGAACATCAAATAAAATTCTTTCCAGAAAATTATGACATCTTTAAACCAAAAATAAAACATAAGCAAGAAATGTTTGAAGAATTGGTATTACACAATAAGAAGGTGGGATCAGCAAATGAAGAGTCTTTTGGAATATCTCCAATAAATGAAGGACAGATAAAACCATATCATCCAGCAGAAAATGATCCTAGATTACCAAAAGAGATAAGAGGAATACATTTTGATGCATCTTGGCAAATTGCTTTAAGATTGGGAAGCAAAATTATAAATGAAGAATATAAAAAAGCCAAATACAAAAGTATTCTTTATTTAACTGGTGAGGATGAGAATTTAGTTTATTCTAAGAAAATTAAGGAATTTGAAAAAATAAGACATATAAAAACAATCAAAGCCAAAATCAATAGAAAAGAAATAGAGCAAGAGTTATTTAAAAGAGAAAAAAGAAGAATAAGAACAAATCCCGAACAAAGATTATATTCCCCTATCTCTAAATATTTAGAAAAACTATTTTCTAAGCGACTTGGAGAGAAGGTTCTATTCTATGATACCTCTTCTTTTTATTTAAACAAGTTTATTTCAGAAAGCGAAATAGGAAAAGAATTAGAATATTATGACCAATACAAGATAAAACCTGATCTGGTCGGTTTTGTAAGAAGCTCTAAAAGAATCTTAATGGCTGAAATAAAAGCCACCGAACTTTCTTTAAAAGATTTAGGTCAATTAAGAGGCTATTGTTTGGTTGCAAATCCAGAGTATGCCATACTTATTTCTGATAAAGAGCCATCATTAAACTTAAAGAAGATATTAAAATTCAATAGGAATGTTCTTTCTTATATGGATAAAACAATCAAAATTGCACGTTGGAATGGGAAAAAAATGAATGTACTTAAATTATAAATATGGAATCAAAAAAAGAAGATTATAATGAAATAGCAAGACAATGGCTAGAAAGTTTCTTAAGGAATAAATATTCAAAAACAGATTATGTAGAAGTAATTTCTCCGAAAAGCAACATATCTAATGTAGAAAATGAAGAGATAAAGAAATATCCTAATTATTCTTTATTAGATTTTTCTTCGGATGTTTTGGGAATATTAACTTCCAAAAAAACAAAGAGAGTTAGGTTAGTTTTGTTAAATAGAAGCACAAGTGCTATTAGTGTAAAAGAAATTGGGGAAATGAATATTTATAGTCATATAGCCAAACCTGAAGAAGCGTTTATAGTTTCCCTAAAAGGATTACCTAATGAAGTAAATAGTCTCCTTTTAGACGAAAAGATTTGTTCATCCTTGCTAAGTTATAATGATAAAAATATAATAATTTTGAAACTTGACGCGGGCGGAAGAATAGATGACAAGGGTACCTTTCCAAGAAGTTTTAAGAATTCTTTTTAGATTTGTCTCTTTTCCAAAATATACAGATGAATTCATGCACTTTATTAAACCTAAAGACATAAGGATAACCAAGAGTTTTCATATTATTGTATTCATGTTGTCTATCCCATATTACAAATTCTTCTAATTCAAATCCTATTTCCTTCATGATGTTAGTTAAATCAATGTGTAAAGGATAAAATTTGTCTTTCTTTCTTATATCCATAACAACAACACAACATCTTTTATCTGGTTTCAGAACTTTGTAAACTTCAGAATATATTTTTTTTAATTCCTGTAGAAATTCATTATAATCTGATATATTTCCAATATCTTCTTTCGAATCTGAATAATTAGTAATCTCTTTATAATCTGCGGTTCTCTTTTGATTTAGTATATCCCAATAAGGTGGAGAATTTACACACAAATCCACCGATTCGGGCTTTATGTGCCTTAAAAGGTTTCTAGCATCATCTAAGTAAAGCTCTGGCTCAAATCCTGAAGTATCCAAAAGTTTTGTCTGTGATAATCTTTCCTTTGCCATATCAAAAAAAGATTTTTCTAACTCAATTCCTATTCCCTTCCTATTCAGGTTTTTTGCTGCTATTATTGTAGAACCAACGCCCATAAATGGGTCTAAAATAACTTCCCCAGGATCTTTTGTATAAATTTTAATTAGTTTTTCAGCCAGGGAAATGGGAAACATTGCGGGATGTTTTAGTTTTAACTCTTCTTTGTTTTTTCTTATGTCTTTCCAAATAGAAAAAGAATTTTGTAACCATTCTTTGCCAGATAATCTATTCATTTGTTTAGCCATTATACTTTAAAAGAATTGAATAAAATTTTATATACCTTTCGTTCCAAAAGGCTTTGCGTCAAAAGTCAATCTTTTAGTCTAGAATAATAACTTTGTTTTCTT
>CAYILI010000100.1:0-3110 GCA_964364105.1 uncultured Gammaproteobacteria bacterium
TTTAGTATCGGAATCTATCACTGCAAATATTAACAATGATTCTTTCACATACTCTAATGTAGTATTGAAAGAAGGTGCATTTGTTAACTTTAACTATGTTGTTAATAAGATAAACAATCCTAGCTTATTATTTGAAATACCACATGAGAATGTAGATACTAGCACACTTAGAGTTAGAGTTCAAGACTCTTCTTCTAGTCAAATAATTAATACATATACTTTAGCTGATCATGTATTTGAAGCTGATGGGGAATCTTTGATTTTCTTCCTGCAAGAAAACTATAAGGGTAGATATGAAATTCAATTTGGTGATGGGGTTTTAGGTAAGACTCTTACCGATGGAAATATTGTTCTGATGGATTATATTGTAACATCTGGTTCTTTGGCTAATGGTCTGAGTAAAGTTATTGCAATTGATCCTATTGGTATTGTTTCAACTGATAGATGTATAATTACTGTACAATCTAATAGTAATGGTGGGGCAGCAAAAGAATCTACTGAAGCTTTGAGATTGAATATTCCTTATTGGAGATCGACAAATAATAGGGCAGTGACTACTGAAGACTATATTGCATTCTTACGAAAAGAATTTCAGTTCATTGAAGCTATTAATGTTTGGGGTGGGGAAGATAATGATCCTCCAATTTATGGAAAAGTTTTTCTATCATTAAAACCCTATGATGGCCTATTCATCGCTGATTTCATCAAGCAGAACATAATTAAATCGCTTTTAAAAAACTCAGGGGTAGCTACGGTATCACCAGAGTTCGTAGAGCCGTCATACCTCTTTGTAAGCTATTTAATCGATATAAAATACGATCAAACTAAAACATCTAACTCAAGCCCTGAGATTAAGGTTTTGACTGCCGCTAAGGTAGATAATTATTTTGGTAGAATAGTAAAGAAATTTAATCAGTTATTTACCAGATCGAACCTACTCAAAGAAATATTGACTGTTGATAAAGCTATTGAGAGTGTTATTTTAAATATCTATATAAGCCATAGAGAAACTGTTATCCCTACTACGAGTCAGGGTATAACTTTTTCTTTTAATAATCAAGTAACACCTTCTAGTTTCTTTAGTAATAAGATAACTATTGTACTTAATCAGGTTGTATATGATGTCTTTATTAAAGATAAGTCTACCGATTTTAAATCGACTTCTGGTGTATTGGTTGCAGTAGATTCGAATGGTAATATAGTGATAGATAATCTAGGTACAATTGACTACTTGACTGGTAAGATTATAATTAATGTTATCGAGATACAATCAACCAATACACCTAATGATTATATAATCTTTAATGTGAAAGTGCCAGAGAATATAAATTCAATCAGGAATCAACTTATTATTAAGGATGATATTCTTCTTGGTAAGTATGAAAACATTGTATCAGGTTCAAAAATAACTGTATCAGAATTATAAAATAGAATGAAACTACCATTAAGTACATTCGTTAGGGATCAATTACCACAACATATTGTTGACAACAATCCACTGTTTGCAACATTTGTTGAAGCTTACTATGAGTGGGTTGATCAACAAGATACTGCAAGCGGTATGTCTAAGGGTGTTATCGAACTTAGAGATATAGACGACACCATTGATAGCTTTGTGGATTTTTTAATTAAAGAAATTCTGAATGTAGAAGCTCCTGAGATTGCAGTAGATAAAAGACTATTCCTTAAGCACTTGCAAGATTTATTTTCTTCAAAGGGGACAGAGAAATCTTTTAGATTGTTCTTTAGAATGTTCTATGATGTAGATGTTCAAGTTCTTTATCCTTCTGAAAATATATTACGTGCATCTGATGGTGATTGGCAAGAAGCTTTTATTCTGACTACAGATAAAATTTCTGGTGATGTTAGTAAATTACCTGGAACTTTAATATTTGGGCAAACTTCCGGTGCATTTGCCGGTGTTGAAAGTGTTGAATCTATCTTTATAAACGGTACAGAGAAATTCTTAATTAAAATTAATGATAAATTCTCAGGACAGTTTACAGTAAACGAACATATTAAATCATTGGTTGGTACTGATGATGAGTTAGATTTTGTAATTAATAAAACTATTCAAAAGATTAATGTTGTTGATCGTGGAAGTAAATATGTAATTGGTGATACTGTTAATATAACTTCTGGTACTGGTTTTGGTGCTAAGGCTTTTGTTGCAAATATCACTCCACCTAAATTAGTTAAACTTAAGGCACAGTATTCAAAGATAGGGACTACCGTTTCTATTGATTGTGGCGATAAGTATCATTTACTTCAGATCGGGTATTCTTTATTCTTAGACTTTAGTGCAGGTATACAAACCGGTAACTATACGGTATCTAATATCGTATCAGATTTCATATTCCAAATTGAAGTAGAGCCACCAGAAACTATTGTATCAGATTTTGTTGACGTATACAACTCTAATAATTCTGGTGAAATTCTTCATATCGATATTCTTGATGGTGGGTATGGATACAATGATGCAAGTTTCACTATAGATTCAGAAGTAGGAACCGGTGCAACATTACAAGCTGAATTTGGTGCATATTCTAAGCTGCCTGGGTCATGGACTTCTAATCGAGGGATCATATCAAATTCTTTAACCGTATTACAAGATAATTTACGATATCAACAGTTTTCTTATGTAATTCAATCTTCAGAAAGTATTATCAGATGGCGTGATTTATTCAAGAGATTGGTTCACCCCGCTGGTATGGAAGTATTCTCAGAAACAATTATTTCACTGGAAGGTGAAACATCCGCTGAAGTAGGGGTTACTAAATATGATTTATTTATTTACGATGAGATTGATGCAAGTTTAACTGCAATCGAATTCCAGTATCAATTATATGCAGTGGCTTATGCTCATGCAACTGGTTACACTACACTTGCAGAGTTAAAAAGAGTATTAGATTATTTGCCACCAGTAACAACTGAAGCAAATTTTAATACTGATTTGCTGGATACTGTTTATGAAGGTCGTTCAAACCATAATTATGATGGCACTATCAATGCTGGATACTGGGGTTTTGTTACAACATTCAATACTGATATAACGTTCGGTTCTATGCCTTGGGGTATCAATCCATTTGCAGGATACTTATTAAAATTCA
>CAYILI010000101.1:0-2938 GCA_964364105.1 uncultured Gammaproteobacteria bacterium
TTCTCAATTTTCAATGAATGTTTCAATATTTAATTTTAAAACATTTCTATTTCATTTTAAATTAAAAACTTCAAATTTAAAATTAGTTATTCTGCTTTGCAGAACCTACTATTACCTGCGCGGGTCTTAGAACTGTATCATTTATTTTAAATCCAGGTCTTACCTCTTCAAGCGCTTTATTATCTGTTCCTTCTTGCACCGAGACACATTCCATAAGGTTTGGGTCGAAATCCTTGTCTTTGGTTTCGATCCGCTCCATTCCTTCATTATAAAGGGCGTCTAAAAATTTCTGGATAGAAAGATCTAGGCCGGCATCATTAATATGTTTCTGTGCAAGAAATAGATTATCTAAAACTGGTAAAAGTTTCAAGATAAGATCCTTATTCGCTGCCATTATCCAAACACTTTTTTCTGCTGATATCCTTCTTTCTAGATTTTGATAATCAGCAAGTGCTCTTTTTAATTGATTTTCAAGGTTCACCAGTTGATTTACATCAACATCTTTTGTCTCTTCCGAAATCTGCTCTTCCTCTGTTTGTTCTTCGTTTTTTTTCTTCATTTCAAAAAGCTAATAGCTAAAAGCCATTCGCCAACCTTACCATCCCTTTGCGACTTCTTCAATTAAATTTCCAAAATATCTTACTGTTGGCACAACTTGGGTGTAGTTCAATCGAGTTGGTCCAATTACTCCAATTTCTCCTCCACCATGCTCTAGCGTTGTATACTTCTTAAATACAAATCCGTATGGACCAGCAAGTGTTGGACCAAGATCTTCTCCCATAAGAACCTGTATTTCACTGTCCGCTCCAGCTGCTGCGAAAAGAATTCTAAAACATTCAAATTCATCAATTGCTGAAAGTAAAGTTTTCGTTATATCTATATCGAAAAACTCTGGCATCTCAAGCAAATTCGCGTAACCTGAAATGAAATATTCTCCATTATCTGTTGCTGCGATTGCGATTGCTCCAGTTTTACTCGCTAACGCTCTCGTTACTTCTTTAAGAAATTCTGGCTCTTTATTTCTAATATCCCAGACTTTCTCCTTCATCGAGACTTCTTCTGCAACGGAAAGCTCCTTCTCCTTCATAAGCTGCTTTACGTAAAATTTCATCGCAGCTGGAGTTGGGACGCGCCCAGAAGAAATATGAGTTTTTTTAAGATAACCATAATCGGTCAATCTCACCATTTCATTCCGGATTGTTGCAGGCGAAGCTGAGAGAGAATGTTTTTTCTCAAGAGTCTCGCTTCCTACTGGTTCTGCTGTTTCAATGTACTCCTCAATTAGAGACTTTAAAATCTCTATTTGACGTTGTGTCAAATCATGCATAATTTATTCTAATGTCATCCTGAATTTGATTCAGGATCTTTCTTAGATTCCGAAACGAGTTCGGAATGACAAATGCGCAATTAGCAGTAATATAGCACGTCTGCTAATTCCTGTCAAGACCCGAATGAAATGATTGGTCGCAAATCCCGCACAAAACGCTCTTTGAACCGTATTCGAATAGAATGGAACAGGCGAAAAGTAAGTTGTGCTGGGATCAAGAGGTTTAATTATTTGAAGCTATCTTTGATTAACAACAAACATTCCTCCAATGACTTTTCTTCTGTATTAAGCTTTATCGATCCTTCAATTGGGTTTTCCCTAACCTTTTTATACAAACTCTCAATCTCATCGTCTCCCAAGGCTTTTCTTAAACCTTCCGGCACTCCTTTTCGATTTTTATCCCGATCCTGTAAAGTTGACAATGAGCACTCTAATTCGTAAATAACTGTATGGACGTTTTTGTTTTTCGCCATTTCAATCGCTCTTCGAGGATAGACTGGATTTATAAAAATTCCCTCGAAGACCACTGAGTACCCCTGATCTGAAAGATATTTAAGCGTTGCTAATGTTGCTTCCATAACAGCATCTAATGCTCGTGCCTCACCAGTCTGATCTGAAAAGAATGGCTTAAAGTTGTCTGTTTTCAGCCAAACGACTTTATTATCAAAATCTCTTAAATTCTCTGCTATAGTGGTTTTACCGCTTGCAGGTGCTCCTCGAAGAATTACTAACGTTTGCTTCATGAGTAAATTATAACATTTGTTGATGCTATACTAAATCTTGTGGAGAATTTAGGAAAAACAAGAAAAAAACTTAAACCAATCGCTAGAAAAAGACACAATTATATTTATTTATTAATTGCTATCCTACTTACAATTATCACTTCTTATCTTTTTGTAAACTTTTCCCCATTTCACAAATTTCAAATTTCCGCAGTTACGATCCCCATACTTCCAATTTTCTTCGCAATATTGGGACTTCTAATTTTTTCATTGTCTACTTTTATATTTATAGGAAAACAACACGGCGTGGTAATCACATTAATAGTCTTGGGATATCTATTAATGCGCCTAATCGGCTTAACCCATTGGATCTTCCTAACTCTATCAATTGCATTATTAATTACAATCGAACTTTTCCTAATCAAAAAAAAGTAATCTATTAGACTTACTAGCTTCCTTTCTGTTAAAATCAAAGCTAACATGAGCAAATTTTATATTACAACAGCGATCCCTTATGTAAACGGAAAACCACATATTGGCCACGCATTAGAATATTTCCAAGCAGATGTTATTCGTAATTATCATGAATTACTGGGAGAGGAAACTCTACTTCTTTCTGGGGCTGATGAAAATGCACTTAAAAATGTTCAGACAGCAGAATTAGAAGGAATTCCTACACAAAACTTATTAGATAGGAACTCAAAAATCTTTGAGGAATCCTATGCAATGCTTGGGGTAAAACTTGATGTTTTTGAAAGAGGGAGCGACCCTAAGCATCATTTTCCAGGAGTTCAAAAACTTTGGGAATTATGTAATAAAAATGGGGATATTTATAAAAAATCTTATACTGGTCTCTACTGTGTCGGATGCGAAAGTTTTAAAACAGAAA
>CAYILI010000102.1:0-2915 GCA_964364105.1 uncultured Gammaproteobacteria bacterium
TTTACACTCCTCTGGCCAACGGCTTTTTTAAATTTAAATGATGCAATTGCTATTGAAAAAGCCATGTGGTTTTCAAGCGAAGTAAAACTCCCTCCCCCTGAAGTTTTCTTTGGTCGACTTATGTTAGTGCCAATCGTATATTACCCAATTTATTTTTTAATCACCACTCCATTTTTAATTATTTTTTTATTTTTTGTTGGGATGAAAGCAATTGACGTTAGAAAAAAATTTGTCTTATACGCAGTTCTCCTTTGGTTCTTGCTTCCATTCTTCCAATCACTTTATCCATTTAAACAGCATGGACTCCGCTACATAATTCAAGTATATGCTCCGCTTTCACTTGTTGCAGCAATCGGTCTTGAATTTATTTTAAAAATTTTTAAAGACAGATTTAAAATTAAATATTTTGCGATACTTGGTCTTATCATTTATTTTTTAATAATTTTAAAAAGCATAACCCCTTATTACCTAGATTATTTTAATACTCTCCCGGGTGGAGTAAGTGGTGTTTATGAATCTAAACTTTTTCAAATTGGCTGGTGGGGTCAGGGAAATCGTGAAGCAGGAATTTACTTAAGAGATAACGCTCCCAAAAATTCTCACATTGGTCTTGCAATTTCCCCACTTCATTCTTTTCCTTTTTATAGTGAGTATAAAGCTGAAAGATATAATGAAAATAAAAAATATGACTATGTAGTAGTAAATTACTTTAATGTTTTAAGAGAAAGATTTGATGATAGTGAAATTAAAAAAGAATATAAACTAGTACATGAAATAACGGCAGACAAGGCAATACTTGTTTATATTTATCAGAAGAAATAATTATCTTAAATCCAAAGTTTCACCTGAATAAACAAGATTCAACGGTTTTATAATTACTTGCTTTTCACCTTTTTCTACATACCCTGCATTAAGCGCTTTAAATTTATTTTTTAAAATAATTTTTAGACATTTTCCTACATCTTTCTCAGGAATAATCAAACAGTAGTCTTGCCCCATATTATATGTTTCGTACATTTCATAATTAGATAGATTTGCATTTTTTTGAATAAAATCAAAAACCGGTTGAGGTTTAAATATTTTTTCAATTACATAAGTGAACTTAGGTTTTCCTCTCATAATTTTTCTAACACCATGTCCTGTGATATTTGAAATATAGTGAATATCTACGTTATTTTTTTGTAAATCTTGAATAACCTTTGCATAAATATTTGAAGGAGTTAATAAACTTTCTCCATACAATTTCCCATTTGGTAAGCGAGTAGAATATCCTTTGGGTATTTTTTTTGCGATTGCTCGAGTTAGGGAAATTCCATTAGCATTTACACCATTACTTTTAATTAAAATTATTCGGTCCCCTGCTTTTATATTTTTATCAGATATCAATTTTTTTGTTGATTCAATAACACCAATTGCGGACCCACCAAGATCCACTGATTCATTTTCGATAATTCCTTTTAGAGTTGGCGTCTCTCCTCCGCCCCAAACAACACCAGCTACATTACACGCTCTTTCCCATCCTTTAATAAAATTGCCCATTCTTTTTGGATCCTGTAAAAACCCATCGCCCGCATCAGCCCAATACGCATTTAGAACAAGAGGTTTTGCTCCAACTGAAACAAGATCATTAATAATAGTCGCCACTGTATCTTGTGCAATCACTTCATAAAATGATTTCTTAGTCTTCTTATATATTTCATCAGCTACCAGACTTTTTGTTCCCAGCCCTTCCATAACAAATGCCATTAACTGATTGCCATTTTTAAAAACAAAGGCAGACTCGCCCCTACTATCTGATCTCTCACTAAAACTTTTCGGAAAATTTTTTGCAGTTTTTCTGGCTGAATCTTGGGCAAGTTTTTTAATAGGATCTAGTTTTTCGTAATCTGCCCCAGTTGCAGAATATGTAATTTTTTTCATCTTATTAGACCTAATTCTAGTTGGTCAGGCTGTTGGGTTATTCTAATTGAAGCTGGATCTCTAATTTCATTTTGAAAATATGGTTTCCCAATCTTCTCTTTGGAAAAATTAAAAAGCTCCCATTGAATCACACCTTCACCATTTCTTACTCCAGTCATTTCTATATTTCCAAGTTTTACGGATGCATCAGTTCCTGAAAATGCAATTACCCCTTTAATCCCATCTACTTCGATTCCCTCTAAAACAATGTATCCCAACGGAACAAGATTTGACCTAACCAAAAGAGAATCTCTTCTCACTCTTAATGAATCTTTTAAATATCTAGACTGGTCGTAAGCTTCTGTCATTCGCTGAATTATATTAGGATGCTACAAACTTTACAATGTTTTGAAATAGGGGAAGTCCTTGAGGACTTTTTATCAAACCCCTTCTCCAGTTTGGGTGTTGTTCTATGCGTACGAAACATTCGGGATGAGGCATAAGACCCAAAATTCTTCCAGTATCATCCGTTACTCCGACAATTGCATTAATTGAACCATTTGGATTTGCTGGATAATCTTGAGTCGGATTTCCTTTTTCATCTACATATCGAAATACCACTAAATTTTCATCCTCAATTCTTTTTATTTTTTTGTCATCTGCGTAAAACTTCCCTTCTCCGTGTGCGACTGGATACCATAATATTTGATCAGTCATCCCATCCAAAAATTTTGATTTGGAATTTGATTCAACTTTTACTTTTATCCATCTGCATTCAAAATGCCCCGAATCATTATTAGTAAGAGTGACGTCCATATTTCCTAAATTTCCAAATGGCACAAGACCAGTGCGCACCAAAACTTGAAATCCATTACAGACTCCAAGAACTGCTGTATTTTTTCTTTTTATAAATTTCCTAATCTCATCTCCCAAATATGCGACCATTTCAGTCGCTAAAATTTTTCCAGAAACTATGTCATCTCCATAAGCAAACCCTCCAGGAATTCCTAAGATTT
>CAYILI010000103.1:0-2906 GCA_964364105.1 uncultured Gammaproteobacteria bacterium
ACTTTTCCTTTCCGTTCCTTAATCAATCCAACCCGCTTCAAAAATTCAAGGACTTTAATGGTAGTTTTCCACTGAAGTCTAAGCCTATCCGAGATGTTGTTTATAGAATATTCTTTCTTATCAGATAATAATTTTAACACCCTTTCGGTAATATTCAGGATATTTGTTCTTGGCATAGATACAATTATACCGATAAACTTAAATATCGCTTTGGTATAATTATACCTATTAAGAAAATGAAAAGGTCAATCAAGATAACATTAATTGTTATATTGGTCTTAATAGCCCTATTTGTTTACTTACGACTCTGGGCAACAAACAGTCTTCTTCAGGATGAGAAGGATTATTACAAAGAACATGCAGTAAACTTTTGTAAGCTAGCTCAAAATGAGGCAGAATCTATACAAATTTTACATAATGTAACAAAAACCCTTACTAATGAAGAGTTTAATGTTAATGTTAGTTTTACAAATGAAATACTTGAAGAATCTTTTTGTAAAGACTTTATAGTCGGATATAATTGAAATTAAATTGCCAGAGAACTTTATTCGGCATTTTATCAGTTCTTATTACATAACCTCTTATTTCAAGTCTCTTTAGTGCTTCCTGGACTGTTGTCCAATGCATATTTAATCTTTTAGATATTGCAAGGGGGGACATTTTAATTCTTGCTCTATATAACAACTCTAGTATTTTCCTTTCATGTTTGTCAAAATATTTGAATTCAACCATTTTAAAATTCCATAAATACTTTTATTTTCTCATCCTTATGTCTTGGAGGAATCTTGACAATCAATTTTACATCCATACCCTTTTGTAAATTTAAAAGTTTCTCAAGTTCCTTCGGGAATCTTATTAAATATTGTCCAGTTTGTTTCCCTTTCTTTGTTTTTGATTTATTATATTGAAGGCTTATTTCTTTTTCAATAACATATTCTTCTTCAGGTTTAACAATTTTTCTGGCTTCTTCAAGTTCTTCATTGCTTATCCTCTTTTTAGTTTTCATAGTATTAATAACATCTTATTTATTAATATCTTTAATACTATATGATATATAAAACTTACTATTTATAATTCAAAAAGAGAAGATTTATAAATAGATGCCATACTAATAGTATTAATTATATGGCACAATAAAATGGAGAACCAAAATGAAAAAGCCCAAGCAATACTGAAAAAAGGAAATCCCATATTTGTTAACAAAAATATTTATCTTGTTCCATCTCAATCTTCAGATAGAAAATATAAAGTTACTTCTTTTGATAATTATGCTTGTGACTGTAAGGATTTTGAGCACAGGTGTAAAGGTAAGGGATTACATTGTAAGCATATAAAAGCCGTTTTATTATTTGAGAAAAAATATATCTTTGAACCTGAAGTTGAACAAGAAATAGAACTTACAATTGAAACTCCAAAGAGAGACTGCTGTCCTTATTGTCAATCAGAAGAGATGATTAAGAAAGGTAAAAGAAAGACTAATACGGGGGAAAAGCAAAGATATTCTTGTAAGACCTGCAAAAAGCGGTTTGTTCTCTCCCCTATAAAAAAAATTAAAGTGAATGAGAAATTTGTTTGTCTCGCTATGGATTGTTTTTACAAGGGGTTATCTTATAGAGATATTTCAGACCAATTTTTACAATTTTATAGTTTAAAATTGAACCACGAAACGATAAGAAGATGGATTTTGAAATTTAGTAAAATAATAGCAGAGTATGTAAAAACCTTAACCCCTAAAACTTCTGGCATCTGGAGTGCAGATGAAACTATGATTCTAACTAAAAATGGTTCTAAAGATAAAAATAGGGGATATAAAGATTATGTTTATTTGTGGAATGTTATGGATAATGATACCAAGTTCCTTCTCGCTTCTATAAACTCTGGGAGAGGAAGAAGCACAAAAGATGCTTCAAGAGCTTTAAGAGAAGCTTGGAAACAAAACAAGAAAATGCCCAATCAAATAATTACAGATAGGTTGGCTGCTTATGCAAACGCCACAAGAAAAGTTTTCAAAAATTATGGCTATAGGAGAAAAATAAAATACACTTCAATAGTTGGGCATAGAAAGCAAATTAATAATAATGCAATAGAGAGTCATCATTCGCATCAAAAGGAATTTCATAGAGTAAGGAGGGGTGTTAAGGAAGTCCAAGGCTATGCGGATGGATTTAGAGTTTATCATAATTTCGTAAGAAAAAATGTAAAAGATAACAAAACACCTGCTGAAAAGTGTGGGATAGAAATCAATAATCCTAATAAATGGTCTGGACTTCTTCTCAAGAGTTTAGAAAATGAAAAGTGATAAAGAAGACTTGCCTTCAGTTAGGGGAGATGAAGTTGGTAAGATAACCACATTTGAAAGACTTAGAGCTGCTTTGATTAATCTACTAAGGGGTTATCCAATTTATTGGTATTATGGAACCGTTGAATCTTATTTCGAAGCTAATTTAGGAAATGACGCCGTCAATATACTTGAAAAGGATGGAATCTTAGAGGTAAGATATAATAAACTTGAAAATAACAGAAAAGAGTATAGACTTACTGAAAAAGGTGTGGGTGTTGTAACAGCCCTCCTTAACCAAAAACATAGCGAAGATGTCTCTAATTACAATCGGAAGGTTTTGAGGGCTACAGAAGAAACCCAAAGATTTAACAGGATAACACAAATTTTAACAATAATTATGGCTCTTCTTACAGCAGGATTATTTCTTTTGGGGATATTACAATTAATTGCAACTTACTCACAATCAAGTTCTTATTTTATAGATATTTTTATTCAAAATATAATATCTTAAGTCCCGAATGCGACAAAAGAATATAATTCAATTAAAAGTCCCTAATCTGCGACAGTCTACCCAAACCACAACTTTATTAACTCAAAAACTGCTTCTAAAAACATGCTTGAAAAG
>CAYILI010000104.1:0-2899 GCA_964364105.1 uncultured Gammaproteobacteria bacterium
ATAGATTCGATTGAGATAAGCAGTTTTCCTTTTAGTTTTTGGGTAATAGAGCCTTCTTGGTTGTGATAGAGTTCCTTGGATATCGACTCAAGTTGATCTAGCAATCTGTAAAGTCCCTTAGTATCCTTCACTCCATTTAGAAAAATTTGTAGGACGGGTGTGTTCATGAAAAGAATTTATCCTTTTTTGCCTGTTCTAGCGCGTTCATGACCAACTGCTGGTGATCAACTATATTAATAACCTTACCAACAGTATTCTTGGCAGTTTCCGAGACAATCTCGTAAACCTTTTCGTCGATTTCTTTATATTTCTCTTTAGTGTATTTATCGACTTGTGTTTGCATGATCGCAATCTCTTTCTTGACTTCAGTGCTGACCACATTCTTTGACTCCTCCAGCTCTTTTAGGTTTAGGTTCGCCAAATCGGCTATTTTCTTTCGCAATTCTTCGTTGAGAACCTGCATCAGTTTATCGCTATTCTGATTGTAGTTTAGAGTCAGTGTTGTGACTGTATCTTGGTAGTATTTGATCAGATTATTTGAAGTGCTCTCGATCATCAAGCTATTTTTTGAAATTACTTCTTCTAGCGACTCTTTGAACTTTGTTTGCAAGAATTCTATCTGTTTCCTAGTGTTAGCGATGTTTTGCAATTCTGAGTCAACCGTGACTGAAGATTTTGTATTTTTCTTGAGTAAATTAAAGATCAAAGCTAGTACAACTAAATTTGTAGCCAGACTGAAGATCAGCAAAATGTTAGTTAACATTGGACAGTCCTTTCATTAAAGAAACACTAATATACCGACAGCGACACCCAAACCAAGGGCACAAACAATAATAATCACAACTGAACCGATTATTTGTTCTCTGCGAATTTCATTCTTGGCCAAAGGGTTTCGAGCAACTGACTCGACTGCGGTACGGTTGCTGCGAACAAAATGGGCTAAGCCCCAAAAGAAAGTGATCAACCCAAGAAGCAGTGCAAAGACATATTTCAATAATTCCGGCAGACTACCGCTCACAATCGCGGTAGAAACCTTACGAGCTACTTGGTCCACTCCGGTCTGAGTAAGCTCTTCCGATTTTGCAGCAATCTGATTGTAGTTTATTGAAAGCAATACTGGTACAAGACCTTCTTCACCAGTACCTGTATTACTTGGAAAATCTCCGAGGGCTTTTCCAAGTACATGACCAGATTTTGTTGCCTTCTGAGATATTCCTTTATCTTTTGAACTAGTTAGTAGATCTCCCTCTTTAATATCGCCATTGACCTTTGATACCCTGACCAATGCTTGTCCAGTTGTTACAACCGGACGGGAATTTTCTGAGATATTATTCAGAGTTACCGCTGCTTGTGACTGTATCACACCATATATTCCTGGGTCATACTCTTTATCGCTGAGCTGATACACCCCGGCTCTAGCTACGATAACACTACCATCTTTGGGATCGCTATCTTTGATTTCAAGGTTGTAAGCAACTTGGTTGATATTTGCTGCATAGGTAACTTTAACCGTAGTTAGCAGCAAAGTTGCCGTTAATAGAGTAAGAAATAGTTTCTGGACAGTCATTGTTTCAAGCTTCATGTTACATGTGTCATGTTTTAATCTTGTAACTGACAACAAAAACACTTGCGACTATAGAAAATTTTAACACGTATTTTTTCTTATATATAAATATTAGAAGTTGCGACTTGACATCTTTTTTCGGACTGTGCGAAAATTTAAGTACAATTTCCCGTAACAGCAAAGGTTTTTCCCGTTACGGAGGGGTCTTTTTACCCGAACTGACCCCTTGACACGATTCAAGACTGATTGGTACCGGTTTTGAATTTAAGATCAGAAATTGTAGGTGAACGCATTACCCTGCTAAATGAATAGACAACCTACCCGGAATTTAATACCTTTCGATGAGGTCATCAACCTTGCCAGACTCAAGGGTGTTAACTTTGGTAAAGGTGACCCTTACAACCGTCTCCGTTATTACATCAAATCTGGTTTACTCCCAAAAGCCACAAGAAAATCTTTCAACGGTTTACCTCCTTCCGGCGCCTTACCAATAGAAGCGGTTGATCAGTTGGTCGAAATCCACAGCAAAATTAAAGAAGGGAAAAGTATTCAGACAATACTTCGCGAGCAAAGAAACGGCGGAGTAGTTGAGGAACCACAGGCAATAATTGTCGATGTTTCCACTCCAACTTTAGCCTCAGTTCCCGCGACAGAGAGTGAGAAAACCCAAGAATCTCCAAAAATTGAGTCTGAGTATACATCTAATTTTATAGAACAAGATTCGCTCCAAAAAGCAGCGTTTACCACGATAGTACCAACTCTGGGAGTACCAAAATTAAACCCCCAAAGAATGTTTAACTATTTCAATAGCCTCCACCCTCTCAAACTCACCTTGATAAATGGTGCTCTCGGGTTGATCCTCTTTACACTAGTAATTTTGATTTCAATGACCTTAACCTATCAGAAGGGATCAAAAGATATCGCCGAAAAGGGTACTATTCAAACAAATATTTTACCCAAGATTACTCAAGAAGGTGAGATTTTGGGAACGACGATTCAAGACGGACTACTTTCGGTGAACGTCAATACAAATATTGCTGGGTTGCTGACTGCCTCCGGAGGCATCAAAACTGAGAACACTGATATCGATGCTGGAACAGGTAAATTGACCGCCAGTAATGTACTTTACAGTATCAATGCAGGTCCAAATATATCAATTACCGAAGGTCAGAACCCGACTATTAGTGCGACCGGGGCTTCGGTAACAGGTACTTCAAACCGAATAGCTGTTTCAGGGTCACAGGTGGATATCGCCAGCAATTACGCTGGGCAAGGTTCGATCACTACTCTTGGGACAATAACGACAGGTACTTGGGCGGCAGGAACTATAACAGA
>CAYILI010000105.1:0-2897 GCA_964364105.1 uncultured Gammaproteobacteria bacterium
ATGCACGTGGTGGAGGAGAATATCTTGGAGTTGCAGATGCATGGAATAATGCAGAAAAGTCTGTTCAGTTCTTCACTCAAGTTTACGGAGAAGATTCTTTCAAAGCATTCAAGGCAAGAAGCACGGATGAAGTTGGAGGAGAAGTATGTAAGAGTTTTGTATCTGGCACTTATCCAAGTAGCGGAAACTTCTTAGATAGTTTAACACAACCAGATTCGCCTCCACAATTTACAGGAAGGTTTGATGAAATACCCTTTACTACTGCAACAAATCCTCCAGTGTCACATTACAAAGTGTTCTACCATATATTTGCAGGAAAGGACACCGGAGCTTACTTCAGAGTTTACTTGAAAGGTTCACCAGGAAGCTCATACTACCAAGACACTGCAGTGAGCAGAGTTGTTGATTATGGATATGCAGAGAAGGGAGGATATGCGTCGAAGACTGTTGATTTCACAGCACCATCAGGATACAATCAACTTTGTATACTTGTAAATGGACAAGAAGAATGTGGATTCAAAGAAGTTTCAACCGATTTTGCAGTTAATTATGTTAAAGACCAATATGCTAAAGAACAGGCTCAGCAAAATGTAACCTCTGAATCAGAATGTATTTCGGGAACTCCAAGCCTTTACAATGCATTAAATCCAAACATACAGGAAGGAGTTGGAGACCTCGTAAATCCTGAATTATACAATAAAGGAATTTATAGAATATGTGCGACGAATAATCCAGGCAAGAGTACAGACTCTTTGATTGGAACCGAAGATCAGAGATGGCTTGAAGTTGGTTACTGCGGAGATCAAAAGTTAAAGTGTTGGCTTGACACTCAGAGTGTGAAGAATGTGATAAGAAATTTAGATATAGAAAATGAAACTGTAACAGCATTAAATAAACAAGTTGAAGAAAATTTGAGAGCACAAGGAAATGCTCCTGACTTTGAGGATACTAAAAAAGGAATTGAGAGTGAACCAGATAGCAACAAGAAAATAAATATAATAAATGGAGTTATAAGTAAATTCTTTTTCAATAAACAGAAAGGATACCTTCTGATAATGAGAGGAGATGCATTTTCAACATTAGCAAAAGCATTTTTTAAGGCAGAAAATGATAAGAAGACGAATGCGTCGGACAAAAAGCCTGATGACAAAGAGGCAAATACAGATAAGCCTGGAAAAGAAACTCCTTCACCACAACCAGAGGAAGCAACAGGTCCTTTATTACCTTCTCCAACGCAAGTTGAAAGTAGATTTGCTGACCCGAAATTATTTGAGAGATTAAATTTGTATAATGCGTTAATAAAAGGGACTTCTCAAAAATATGGATTTAACGAAGAATTAATTAAAGCAATTATAATCCAAGAATCTTATGCAGAGGCTAGTGCAGAAGGAGATGACGGAAAATCTCTGGGACTAATGCAGGTTTCTGCAGTTGCTGCATTGGATGTTAAACAAACTTATAACGATAATGAACACGATTCTTTGTACTTACAGTATACTAATGATCCGAAAGCTCCCGCTTCTAATGTAAAAATAGGAACTGCTTATCTAAAGAGACTTACTAATTATTATTCATCAAAAGGAAATTCTGGAGAGAATTTGAAAAAAATAAGCCTTGCAGCATATAATGCTGGAATGGGAATTGTAAATGGCAAATGCAAAGATGGAAAGTGGGAAAATTGTAATGGAATTTCAAGCGGAGTCTTGCAATATGTTTCTAATATCATAACCTACGATAAAAAGCTTAGAGGAGTTCCAATTGATGAAAATAGTCCATCATCTCAAAATTCCGGAGCTAAATTACCAATAGAAATTAGAATCGTTTTATCTGGATTTTTTGGAGATTGGTTTGCAACCGACGGAATTTATAAATGGGATGGTCAAAAATGGGATTTCACTACAGCTTTTCCTGAATATGATCTTAAAACTTATGAAGGAGGGTTGAAGTATATTAGCGATAGAATAACAAAGACAGATAATCCCGCCGGCAGGTTTGATAGTCTGGAGATAAGTTGTAGAGATAAAGGAGAAATATTAGCAACAAAAGCATCGATAACATCAATAAATATAGTAACAAAGATAAAAGAAAAATCAAAGAGTTTGTGTGGTTATCCTTCTCAAAGTCCTTCAAGTTCAATGACTACTACACTGCTTGAAATTAAAAAGACAACAACGGATAATCCTGTGGTTGGGATTATAACTACAACAACTCCTAAAGTAACAATTGATATTAAAAATTTGGAACTTATACAAATTCCTACCAAAGTAGAAAAAGTTCAAGTATTTACTTCGGAAGATAAGGGAGATATAGAAATCTTGCAAGATAATGTTAAATTGGAAGAGAGAAGAAGCACCTTAACTGATAATTATAATTTTGATGAAGTTGTTGCAAAGGAATTCACAACATCCGAAAAAATATCTCCAGATACTTTAGAGATTAACCCAACTGATGTACTTTCTGTTCTTGAAAGAAATAATATTGATGTAAGAGAAGAAATTGTTCTTAGTTTTGGAACTTCTCCAGCCCCTATACCACTCTCGGGAAAAATAGAAATTCCGTTGAATATAGTAAAAGATAACCTTTTAATTATCGAAGACCAATCAGGGAAAAAATATTAGAAATTCCTTTAAAAGATATTTCTCAAAAAGAAATTGTTAAATGTGAAGATGTTAAGGAGAATTTAATTGCAAAGTTACCAGGAAGCAAATATACTTGCAGTCCAAGCTCTTCTTGCAGGAACGGATTTAATTTTGGAGAGTTAAATTGTGGGGCAGGTAATTCTTGTTGCAGGCCAACTTGTGAAACCTCCTTTCAAGGATTTGAATGTACCGACACTACTAAGTTTTCATGTGAAGGGGATATTCAAAGAGGATTTTGTCCAGGAAGTAACGCGGTTG
>CAYILI010000106.1:0-2846 GCA_964364105.1 uncultured Gammaproteobacteria bacterium
TTGAGAAACGGGGTAGCTTCGACCAGAGTATTCCACTCGTGGCAGGCAGGACACTGACCTGCCCACTTGGCAAACTCGTTGCCGCAGGAATTGCAGAAGAAAATGGTGGTGGAGCGAGACATGGGTTGAGTATACAAATAAAAACTCAAGAACTCAAAAACTCAAAATGTAGAACTAATTTGGCAAAAGAAAAGACGCCCTCTTGCGAGCGCGTCTTTAGTGAAACTATCATTAGTCGTATACTGTCCAGGGTTCCCTGGGCTTTATATCTTCCCTGGTGAGGACAATTGAAACATTCAGGTCTTTTTCAATCCGTTCGGCAAGCTTGTAGATTTCATCATAATCATTGGGTGTGCCGTAGTACTCGAAGACCCAGTTTGTGGCGCTCGTTTTGCGGGTTCTATTGTTGACCCAGACGACGCCAATGAAAGCTTGATCCTTGTTCCGGATGATGCCTAGCCCTGAGCTTCCTAGGTTCTCCGTGATGGTGCCGAGGGTGTCTGCCGCAGAGTAGAGCCTTATTAAGCGTTTCTTAATATAATC
This sequence comes from uncultured Gammaproteobacteria bacterium, assembly GCA_964364105.1. Taxonomy (GTDB): domain Bacteria; phylum Patescibacteriota; class Microgenomatia; order Levybacterales; family UBA12049; genus 2-01-FULL-39-10-A. The sequence continues at coordinate 544 of CAYILI010000106.1, forward strand.
CGCAAGGTCGAACGTAGTTAAAGGTGTTATTTTAGGCATGAAATCTCCTTTTACGCACAAATTTTCAAAACTACACAACCTGCTATTCTATCACAATATTCCCCCAAAGTCAATACTACAGGACATAAAACCAGCCATGAGGCAGGCAGGATTGAAGGCTAGTATTTGTAGATATCGTGGGAACCGACGGCCATAAAAATATATATGTTTTTGTCAATAGTAAAAAGGACTCTTTTTGAGTAAGTTAGAGAAAAAGAGTGAATATTTTTCAGTTTGCCGGTGAGCTGATGAATTTTGAGGCTCGGATTTTTGGGATTGTTTTTGAAAATTTCGATTTTTTTGGAGAGGAGAACTTGCTCGTTTGTGGGTAAATTACGAGCAATTTTGAGAAAATGTTTGGTGAGCTCAATTTGCATCAGAATCGATAATGTCTAAGAGAGTTTGACCTTCTTTCATGACTATGGTCTGTTTACTGCGGCTTTCTTTGAGGGCCTCGTTGGTTAGGGCCATGAGATAAGACTCTTCTAGGGACTGATAACGTTTCTCGAGAGACTCAAAAGAATGTATGTCCAGAAGAACAGAGTCTGGTTTGCCGTTACTGAGCACAAAAAGTGGCTGGTTTGATTTCTTTATTCGGTTGATGAGGGGGCGGTAGTTGCGCTGGAGCTCGGCTACGGTGGTTATTTGAGGGATGATATTCATATATTTATACATATTACTTTATATATAACTATATGTCAAATGTCCCGCAAGGAGCTCCTTGTAGGTGACTCAAAGGTGATTTTGGCAAAAGAAAAGACGCTCTCATGTGAGAGCGTCTTTTGACGTAATAGAACTATTTGGTGGGGACACAGTAAGTGCGTCCACCATGGTAATCAAAGTAATTCAGGTATTCGGCCTGTTCTTGGTGGCCATTGACGTCAGCTTCGATTAAATAAATGCCATCAGTGATGGGGTCGGAGGTGAAGGTCAGAGTTTGGTTCGATTTTGAATAAAACTGTTGCCAGGAGTCTTTGAGATTGCCGTTTGTGTAGAGGGCAATAGTTTTATCGCCCAGTGTACCATCATTAATAACGGTTATCTTGACTCGATCACCCGAGCAGTCGAGTTTATAAGTGATGGGAGATTCGACTGTTCCAGTGGTGCTGATAACATCGAAGACGGAATATTTACCGTATGCTGTTGAAAGTCCGTTGGGTGCTTCTACAAAGATGAATGCTTCCACAAGAGTCGTTCCCGCAAGTGTTTCAGGGATTTCTATAGTGTAGGTTTTTGATTTTCCACCTGGGACAATTTCCTTGTTTGCACTGAAAGCTGGTTGCATCCCTCTGGCCCAGTGATCAAAAATAAGGGGGTCTTTGTAGAGTGGTTTATAGTTAGGGACGATTCGCGTTCCTTGTGTCTCATAGGTGACATTGATATTTAATTCAACATCACTGTACTCATGATTGGTGACAACGACAGTACAGTTATGCTTAACACATTTAATTGTGTGAGTAACCTCGAGAGGGTTACAACTTGAAAGAAGTAACAGGGCGAGTGTGGCAAAAAGCCATTTGAGTTTTTTCAAAATGTTCTCCTTGGGGGTGACCCCTGAATGGTGAGTAGATACCCACGGTTATTTATCAATTTACAAAGCTAATTCTATCATATTATGGGGCTAAAGTCAAGGGCTTTTTGTGCCTAGCTGAGATTGGTGGAGTTGAATGGTTGGCCAAAACTAGTGAGTAATTGATCGCTATTTGGCTCGTCTGGTCTGCTTAGCCAATCGTTGTTTGGGGTAAGTTTGGCTAGCTCTGGGGCGAGGTTCCAGTAGATCGTGGCAGAGACATCCATGCCTGAGCTGAATGAGGGCAAGTTTGAGAATGGATAATCGCAAAGGAAACCAAAAATCTGGGCTCCAGAGCGATCTCTTTTGTAGAGATTGATGAGGGCGCGGAGATTTTTGAGTAAAAAAGCCTGGATGTCTTTTTGGTGTTGATTCTGTGGGGGTAGGGCAATACTGAAGAACATGGCCCTTCTGTCTTTTTCTGGAACGGGTAGACAGGTAGAAGCAAGAATGATGGCTTCGAGAGGATTCCTGTAGCCAAACTTGAACCACATCAGATCGTCTGGACTCATGTCATCTATTTGGTGTTTTTCGATGGGGGTGAGACAAGCAATAGCAAGAGCGGCGGCTGGTGAAAACAATCCTGACTGGAAGTCATCTGAGGCTGAGGAAAGTAGGGTCTGTCGATCAAAAATAGGATATTGGTTCATGGAAGCTCCTTATTTAAAAGATCGTTTGGGTATATTGTATCCCA
>CAYILI010000107.1:0-2834 GCA_964364105.1 uncultured Gammaproteobacteria bacterium
AGGTGAAAAAAATTGGATCACAGCTAAACCAATCGATATTTTTCGCCATTTTGAACCAGCCTCTGACCTAGACACTTCAATTAAAGTAATGATAAGAGCTAAAACTAAATACGCGCCAGCAAAAGTGCTATTACCAAAAGTTAGACCAGCAACATCTAAATTTACTGTCCAGATCCGACCAGACCAGCCAAAACCCTCCGCACCCAAAATAGTAAGAAAAGAAAACAAAGCTCCAGAAACCGCAATTGAGCGTTTGATCCAAGTCCAATCACGGGCGGTAAACAATTCACTTAAAATAAATACGAGAACTACCAGATCAGAAAGAAAAAGCAAACCACTTGATCGCAAAAGGTCAGACCAAAAAGAAATAGCTGGAAACACGCCGGAAAACATCGAAACATAATGAACTAAGAGTAAAATACCGAGAGCCAAAAGTAGCCGGCGGCCTCGCCATGGGATTGATTCGCGGCGGTGAAAAAAAATTGCAGCAGCAACCAAAGAAAAAACAGCGATAAAAAATAAAACCCAGAGGTACTTCACATTTACTGCCGCGGAAAAAAGGTGCCGCGATGTAGCAAAAGGAAAGAGGAAAACAAAAACGGAAATCAAAAATCCAACAAGGCCAATCTGTTTGTCTTTCATTAATTTTAGTTTACCACGACACTTGGAAGTCGGACTTCCAAGTGGGGATAAGTCACTCTAAAAATAAGTCATTCATTTCTTTTACATCCTCTTTGGTGGCCAGTATTTGTGGCAAGGTATCTTCAGCTAAAGACAAAAATTCAGCTGGGGTAGCAAATTGATCCAAGATTATCGAAGGATAACAGATGGCTGAACTTGATCTGGATTTACTGCAATACTCCGAATATTCTTTCAAACTAGTCCTTGATTGCAATTTGGAAGTCGGACTTCCAAGTTTGTGTACTCGATCATTAAAATTAATATAAACACTTAGATGAATCAGGTATTCATTAGTTTTAATATGGATTGATTTAAATTTACCCTGAAAAAGAACACCGGTGCGTTTGTGTTTGTGGTTAAAATACTTAGTGTAACCAGTTCCTAGTCGATGAATGAATTTCTCGATCCCCCGCTCGCTAACTTGCTTTAACAATAAATGATAGTGATTCAGATTAAGAGCGTAACAGATTATTTCTACTAAGGGTTTAACCGAATTGTTGCCCCCTTTAGAAAAAGATTGTTCATAAATACTGCCAATCGGGTCAACGGTATTAAATTGAGTTAAACTCTGATAAAAACGATCCATGTCATGATGATCAAGGAAAATGTCTCTTTTGTCCGTGCCGCGATTATAAACATGATAAAACTCCCCGGAAGCAAAATCATCTCGATTTAGTCTCACCATAATACCTTATATTTTAGCACTTGGAAGTCCGACTTCCAAGTGGATAGGGGTGGGGTAAGGGGGTGGGAACAAAAATTTAGAACATCAAAAAACCACCTCGCCGGTTAAGGCGGGTGGTTTTTTGTTTAGCTTTTTAGGCTAAGACAACTAATTCACAAGTATTAGTTGATGGATACTGCATCGGTCTTGTATTCATCAAGATCGAAGTCGTAAACATTCTGCGTAGAAGCGTCTGTGGTCGCCCACGTAATAGCCTTCATAAGTACTCTAAAGAGACCGGCGTCACCAGCATTGTCGTTGGTTCGAGTTACAGTCAGAGTAAATGTCGCATATTCACCGTCAGTAAGCTCAACACCATTTGTAATACCAGTATCAGTAGCACCGCCAGAGGTATCGAAGGTCACTAGTGTTGATAGGTTGGCCGTGGTAGCGGTACCAGCACCATCCACATAGTAGCGAACACCAGCAGAGGTTACAGTAGAATCAGGAATTGTTGTGGCTGTAGTGGCAGCCGAAGAATCAGACAAATACACACTACCGTCAAAAGCCTCAACTTTGTACTTAATCACGAAGGTTCCCGTTCCATCGTAAGCATTCACTCCGCCGTCTATTACAGATTCATCCGCAGACACCAAGGTTACATAGATACCAGTATCGTAGAAAGCCATTTCATCACCCAAGGCAGTACCAGTAGCATCAGTGTTGTCAATAGTATCACCCTCGGCATCATCGGCATCAATATCATCAACAGTATAAGAGAGGAGTTCGGCCTTAAGCGTATCACCGTCAACAAACTCGGAAGCTTGAGTGTCATTAATGTCAGCCTTTACAGTAAAGACCATAGTATCACCCTCCCCGATTACAATTCCAAGATCATCGAAGGTTACCGTGGCGCTTGAACCCGCACTGGTGCTTACCGTTTCGTTGAAGCTCTCACCATCAACCTCAAGAATAAGGTTGTTGGTTATAAAATCAACATCGTCTGTAACTGTAGGTTGGGAAACCGTAAGGAATACCGGGATATCATTGATCGTAATATCTGAACCCTCGGCTTCGATCTCAAAGACAAGAAGATCTACTCCATCGGTATCCGAAGAAGAGTCAACGTTTATAACGGTTGAATCAGGACTGGAGTTAGCAAGAGAAACTTTCATCTCAACATCAGCGGCAGTAGCAAAAGTGCCGAAATTGAAAGGGGTCTCGCTAGTAGAAATTGAAGGGGTCTCGCTAATTACCGCTCCGGTAGAGTCCGTAAACCGAACCGTGTGTACAGCAACATCCCAATCATCTGAATCGTGATCTGCTGAATCAATGTTGCTAGTAGATGTGATTGAGACAACAAACTCAACGGTCTCACCAGCCTCAACTATCGCGTTGTCAAGAGAAATTGTTTTCTCCCACTCATCAATAGTATCGCCGGTTGAATTGTCAGTTTCAGTACCTGAAGTATCATCGTTTGAGAAATCAG
>CAYILI010000108.1:0-2726 GCA_964364105.1 uncultured Gammaproteobacteria bacterium
CATACAAAATTCTTGTGTCAGAGTATGGGTTAGTTAGGGTTTCGTAGTCGAAATATTTTTTTTGTTTTGCAGAAGACTCATCAAATGCTTTTTTTCTTCTCTTTAGAAGCTCTTCTACTCTTTTTCTCCCCCTGGGATCTGCCGAAATTCCCATCTGGATTGCTAAATCGTAAATTTGTTGAAGTGTCATAGTTGAAAGTATATAATAAACAAGGCTAAAAATCCATATTAGCATTCTTTCTCAAAATGCTTGCATTTTGAAGAGGAACGCCAAGTGAAAAGTCGAAATTGCGAACAAAGTTCGCAATGAAGACACAAACGCAGTGCGTGACGAGCCGGGGTGGTGGAATGGTATACACGCGGGTCTCAAAAACCCGTGAGCTTTAAACTCTTGAGGGTTCGAATCCCTCCCCCGGTACTATGTCAGATGAAACTATTGGCAAACCATTGCCATGGGCCGAGCAGTTTGAAGCTTCTAATTCTTTAGACAGAATTCCTGTTGAAACTCGTGATGTTTTCAAGGCATTTCTAGAACAAAGAGAAGGAATAATGGATTACTATGGCATATTCCCAGCCAATCGAGTAGACACTGAGAGAATTGGAGTAGGAAATACTGCCAAAGAAGATCTAGTAGATTTAGTCGCAACTTCTAGAGTTAGAAATACTGGCTTAGCAACTAGAAAAATTGACAGCTGGAATGATCCAGAGAAAGAAACCTTAAGACAAATGTCAGTTTCGGATTTAGTAGAACTTTTAAAAACAGAGGCTGTCAGATTCTATGATATTTTATCCGGATTGCAACCTAACGACCTAGCAACTCCCATACCTCTCCCCTATGGAAAAAGTAGCACAGTTATGGGTCAAATCAATGGCGCACTTCTGCATGAAGTAGGACATGTTCACCAGGCAATTAAATTTGGAGATCAATTTGGACAATATACGCCTGACGAAAAACCTCTCCCAAGGCCTCGTGCTGTAGCAAAAAACTGGGGATAAACAAAAAAATAGACTAGCTTCTAATTTACACCGGTATCAAATATTGATATTATTCAATTAATATCAATTCTATGACTATACAAAAGATCTACATTGGCGGTTGGTTTCAAAGAACGACCCTACATCTTACGGAAATTTATACTTTTTTCAAAAGCGGAGAATCTAATCTAAACTTTTCTAAAGAAAAAATTGATGAAGCAAGAGAAACTTTATCTATAGATGAGATAAAGAGAGAAAGCGGACTTTTGGAATATATTCTTATAAAAACTACTAAGAAAATTAACTACAGAATATATGAGGACGGTCTAATAATACTGGAAAAGGATTTTAGTTCTTTAAAAGAAGATTTTGAGTCAATCAGAGATTATTATGACAATAAACTGTCGATTGCTATTTCTTTAATATTTAGTAAAGGTGCACCTGTTCCAAAAGAATTAGCAAACATTAAGACAATTCTTCCTTATATTATTACTGTTACTGATGCAACAAAAATGGAAATCGACAAAACTTTTAAAGATTTTTCAGAAGATGTTTACTCAGTGGTTACTACTAAAAATATTGAGGTGCATAGAAGCACAGGGATAATTTTAATAAATAACCTAAAAGATGAAAAATTAGCTAGAATAATAATTGAATCAGAAATATTTTTCAGAGAGTTTAAATCTCAACTTCACAGATATTTGGAAATTCACCGAATATTGTGGGAAAAAATTAGAATCATTAAAGAAAGAGGTGCAATAAAAGGAAATGAAGTCGATTTATTAAGAAATGAGCTATCTATTTATCAAAAAACAATAAACTTAATCGGTGCAAGAATTGATCAAATGCCTGCATATGTAAAAACAAGGCAAAAAGTTACTGATTTAGAAAAAATTGACGAGTATCTACAGCCGCTTTTTCAGTTTAAGTTTGAGACGCTACTTGACACTCACGAATACGTTAAGCATCTCTGGGCAATGACCAAAGGCTATCTTACGTCAACAATTGAGCTCTTTACAGAGCTTCAAGCAAAAAGCACAAAAAATACTATTTCATCTTTACAGCTTATTACAACGGTTGGAGTTGTTGCTGGAGTTTTAGGTTATCTTGGTAAGGAAACACTGCCCAACTTCACATCAGCTGGTCTTATTTATTTTTCTCTTTTGATGGTGATGACTTGGATCATTAACAGTATTGTTTCAAAATTCTTTAAAAATAAAAAATATGAAATTAAAGGACAAGACATAGAAAAAGATATAAAGTAACTACTCCCCTCATAAACACTCAACTGATTTAAACCCAAAAAAATAGACTAGCTTCCAAATGTTACTAGTCTATTTTTGTTTCGAAACAAAAAACCTGCCTGCCGGCAGGCTGGTTCAAAGAGAAATTTAAACTACTCCTTGTCCTGTTCCTGTGTCTCCTCCACCCTGTACTGGTTCTGGTGCAGGCATTCCTGCGTTGGGATCTACTACTGATGGTACTGCTGGTGCCGATGGTGGTGGCGTCCAACCTTGATTTGGGTCCGTTGCTGGTGCAGGCATTCCTGGATCTACTGGAGGCGGAGTTACTCCACCCACTGGTTCTATCGGTGGAACAACCGGATTAGGTTCCGTTGGTGGCATTCCACCCGCGTTTGGATCTGGTAAACCCCCTGTTGGGTTATTTTGATCGTCCATAACATTCACCCCCTCCTTGTCCGCCGAAGCTTAATGCGAAGGCGTATCGATTCACTAATAATATACAATCAA
>CAYILI010000109.1:0-2660 GCA_964364105.1 uncultured Gammaproteobacteria bacterium
TTTGTGAAATAAAACCTCTAAATATGATTAAATTTAATATTTCAAAATTACAATTTCTAGATTATTATTGTTTTAAAAATAATTTATTTTGGAATATTATAACAGAATATACTTATGATTTATGCTCTATAAACAGAGAATATATTGATAATGCTATAAAATCAAATATAGTAGTATTATATAATAGTAAAAACAATTTAAAAAAATATGACAAAATTTTTGAAAATAGGATATTGAAAGAAATATATGCTTAATTTCGATCATTTGTATGAAATGCAAAAAAACTTTACAATAGATTTTTTCAATAATAAACATAAAATATGTTTAGACGAAATTTTAAAAGATGAAAACTTAAAAATAAAATGGAATAAAGAATACATATTGTCTATAATAAAAGAAGCATCTGAATTATTAGATGCATTTAATTGGAAAATGAATACCAATGAAGATAAAGAAATTGTTAGAGATAATTTTTTAGAGAATTCTATAGATGTATTCAAATATATTTTAGGATTAATGATATTGAATGGTTTTACTGAAAAAGAAATATATGAAAAATTCATACAAAAATCTTTAGTCGTTCAAGCAAAACTTGAACAATCTTTATTATTAGACAAATTAGAAAAAAATTCTAAAATAGCAATATTAGATATTGATGGTGTATTGGCAAAATATCCTGATCATTTTTTAGAATATGCTAATAAAAAGTATGATCTTTATTATAAAAATGATTATGATTTTAGAACTAATGAAAAAAAATTGTATTCTAAAGCTAAATATGAATATAGAATATCTGGAGAGAAACTTAATATATCTCCAATAGAATATGCTTCTGAGTTTACTAAACTATTAAAAAATAATGAATACTCTATAATTTTAGTTACTGCAAGACCATACATAAAAATTTTAAGGATATATCATGATACACTTAAGTGGTTGCAGAAAAATGATATAAAGTATGATGCTATAATATGGGAATATAAAAAATCCGAATATATTATAAAACATTTAAATAACTATAACATACAACTTGCAATTGATGATGACATAAAAAATTGTAATCAGTTAATAAGTTTGAGAAAGTTTAAAGTATATTTAATGAAAAATCCAAAAATGCAAAGTAATCATGTATTAGAAGAAAGTATAAAATTATTAGATTGTCAAGTAAAAGTTATTAAATCTTTATATGAGGTTACTGTATGAAAAGGATTTTAACGCTATGTATCTACGAGAAGCCGTCGGCACTTTATGATATATTGCACTGGGAAAAAAGATTTGCAAAGCATATATCAATTAAACATATATTAGAAGATGGAATTAGAATAAATGTCCTACCCAAACTTGAACATGAAGAAGTTGTATTATGTATACCTTCTGAAGATATTTTTTCAAAAAAAGTGTATATAACAATAGAATCATTTAAAAAAGAATATAAAGTATTTCATTATAATAAATTACTCATGTTTGGTAGTTTTCCATTTTGGCATTTATCTGAGATAGGAAAAGCTGTTGGCTCAATAAAAGATATAATAGAATCTTAGATGAATATACATTTTTTATATGATAAAATATTCACTTGCAATAAATGTACAATATCACGGTGTGAGTTTAATGTTGTAAGAAGTTTATATGGCGGTGAAATTTCAAATATAATATATTTTTGGATAGGTCAAAATCCAGGTATTTCATTAAATAAAAAATGGGGAGATATAGTATTTCCTATAACAGGAAACAATAATAAAAATCAAGATGAATTTACTACTTTCTTATACAAACAACAAATATATCAGAAGTCTTATTTCACAAATACTATAAAATGTTCTACACCACAAAACAGGATACCAAATGATGAAGAAATAATTAATTGTTTCTCATTTTTGCATAAAGAGTTAATTTTAGTAAAACCAAAATGCATTATAACGATGGGTAGAATATCAAAAGAAGTTTTAGAAAAAGTTTATACTATAACAGATGAGTTTAAAAATGTAAAACTATTTAATATATATCATCCTACATACATATATTCTTATAATAGAAATAAAATGCAAACATATCAAGATAACATTTTAAATATAAAAAGAGAAATAGAAAATGGTTGAAGTAATAGGGGAGATGAAAAAGAATTTTATACAGTTGTGTACATTTGCACAATTTTAGGTATATTTATATTGTCTATGGAATGATTGTAAAAGAGAGCCAGATAGAAGTTGATTTATAAATAAATCATTTCATAGACATATCTGGCTCTTTATTTGTTTATATGGAGAGATAAATGATAGAATGTTTAATTTGTAATAAAATTTTTAATAGGATAAATAATTTACACCTTAAAATACATGATATAACAGTAAAAAAGTATAAAGAGAGACACCCGGAAGCTCAATTAGTATCTGAAGAGTCCAAACAAAGACAATCTAATACTAGGAAAGAAAGAAAAATAAAACCATGGAATACTGGTTTAGATATAACAGATGAAAGAGTAGCAAAAAGTGCAAAAAAAAGATTAGAAACAATTAAAGAAATATACCCAGAAGGTTTGCCACCATGGAATAAAGGTTTAACTAAAGAAACAGATGAAAGAGTAGTAAAAAATACAGAAAGTATATCAAAAACATTAAAAGAAAAACATGCAACAGGTGAAATAAAAATATGGAGTTTTG
>CAYILI010000110.1:0-2610 GCA_964364105.1 uncultured Gammaproteobacteria bacterium
TTCAAGTTTTTCGTTCCGCTTTTAGCGGAACTCTGGGCTTCGCCCAGTTTGGCGGCAAATTCTTTTAATTATCAACTTTGTATTTTGCTTCTCCTTCTTCAATCCCTTTTCGGGCTTTTTCAAAAGCCCATTTCGGTATTTGATGAGACTCTAAATTCAATTTATTTCTTCTATCATTCAGCTTTTTCAAATCTTCAGTAGCTTTTTTATCGTCGATTTCGCTTAATTCAATATCGTAAAAAATTCTTGTGTCATTTCGTAGAGCATTATATCTATTACCAGCCTTCTGATGTACAGAAGCTCTTTCGTTTGGATTGATAAAAGTTATGATAGCAGTTAAACCGGCAACAATTATAGAAAGGCTACCCGCAACGATATTATGATAATCAAATTGTGATAATGCAGAAGCTCCAGCAATTGCAGAAAGAACAGCAGCAATACCACCAAGCCACAAGTTAGTATTTACCCAGCATTGCCCAGCATAAAAATGACCCTTTGCTGAATATAAGCTATCCTCTTCTATTCTTTTTGCCTCATTTATAATTTTTTCTCTATTAGTCATAATTGAATGTTATCCATAAGCTGGGAAATAGTCTCCAAATATTTTTTTCCATTCATCAACAGCACTTTCAATATTTCCGTTTTTTTCATATTGCTCGGCTTTTATCGCCCGATTATAAGCAGTTTCAAACCTGTTTACAGCGTCTTCAACAGTTTTACAATTTCTAAGCCCATTGATTTGCCCGCCAAAATCAACAGGGTCATGAACTTTATATTTAATTCCTTCTCGCCCTTTATCAAAGAAAAATCTCATTCCACTTGAAAAATCAGATATGGTTATATTCTTAAATATTTTGATTGCAAGCAATTCAAGATAAAAAGACACGAAATCATTATTAATATTTTTATTCCATCCCTTAATCATTTTTACTATTGGCACCAAATTTCCATTGTGATATTTATTTTCTTGAATCATTACATCAACATGAGTTTTGGGATTAGTGGAAATCCAGGCTTTTTGTACAGAATTAGGTATCAGATATCCTCCGCCTTTACGATTAAATGCGGGCACCACATCAACCACAAAGTCAGTAAAAGTTATAGTAACAGCTTGTCCGTTTCTACTAATTTTTGGTGTTTTGGTATAGGTTTTTAATAATGCTCGTTTTACTTTATCCAATAAATTCGCTTGCCCGTCTGTTTCATAATATTTAGGATCGAGAACAATAAAAATATCAATGTCAGCCTCTGAAAGAGGCGAAATCATTGTTGATCTTGAATAAGATCCTGTTAAAAATGAATCCAAAACGTCCATTTCTCCAGCAACAACATCACGAACATTTTCCTGTCGAGTTGAAACAGTGTTTTTTTGAAGCCCTGTTATTTCAAGGTTTTCTTTCAGTTTTTGAAATGATGATGTAATTGTTGTTGCCATACTAATATCTCTAATTGAAAGGTTTACATCTTTATTATACTTGTGTATACTAAAGTTAGCAAGAGATTGCCTTGTTTATAACCACTATGAACATAATTTATAACGAAGACTGCATAAATGGCTTAAAAAAAATTGAGGAAAACTCAGTTGATGTTTGTATAACTGATCCACCTTATAATTATGAGTTTATTGGCCACAAGTGGGATTTTGAAGAAATTCAGAGACGCATAGATCGTGTTCAGAATTCCAACACTCTCGTAAAACACATACCTTATGGAAGCGGACTTGCTGGAGGAGTAAGAAACAAAAGGTGGTATGAAAAGAACGCAAAAAACATCAATGATTATCGTGAGTGGACAAATAAATGGGGCGAGCAAGTCTTTAGAGTTCTCAAGCCAGGTGCCTACATCCTAGTCTTCAATAGTTCGAGAACCGTTGCCCATGTGCAAGTCGCTCTTGAGCAAGCAGGGTTTTACGCAAGAGACATCATCGTTTGGAAAAAAAATTCTGGAATACCAAAAGGGATAAATTTATCAAAAAAATTAAAGAAGGAGGGTTTTGAAGATGCAGATAAGTGGGAGGGGTGGCATAGTTGTTTTAGAAATGAATGGGAGGCGATAGCTTTACTGCAAAAACCTTTAGAAGATAACTACCCTACGACGGTTAAAAAGTGGGGTGTTGGTGTGTTGCATACTGTTAATGGAAGTAAAAATTTTAAATCAAATATTTTTGAAAATATTGCTCGCGACGAAAAGCAAGATTTTAATATGCATTGCACCGTTAAACCAACTTCGCTTATTAAACAACTTATTGAATTAACTGTACCTTTAGAAGAAAACAGAATAATACTCGACCCATTTATGGGATCAGGGACTACTGCTGTTGCTGCGTTAGAATTAGGAGTACAGTATTTAGGTTTTGAGATTGTTTCAGATTACAAAAAAATAGCTGAACAAAGAATAAAAAAAGCTAAAGAAAATAAGGAAACAAAGCTATTTTGACCTCTCAATATGAAATTCTTCTTTGACTTCCAATAAGAATTTTTCTATGTCAAAACCGGTTTTTTCCTCAACATAATTCAAACAATCCTTTCCTATAAATAATTGCCATCCTCCTACCTTGCATGCGGTTATGGCCGCCGACAAATTATCATCACGCAAAATCAATAGAACTGG
>CAYILI010000111.1:0-2610 GCA_964364105.1 uncultured Gammaproteobacteria bacterium
CCTGCTCTAGTGCAATTTTTGTTGCTCTCACTCTGGATGTTTGGCCTGAGCCAATTCCTCTTGTCATTGGTAAATTTTTATCAACTACTAAAATGGTATTCGATCTAATTCTCCCAATAAAACTCCAGGCAATTTTCATCTGCTTCATTTGAGAAGAAGTTGGTTTTGATTTAGTAACTATTTTCCAATCTTTAAAATTTAAATCATCATCCCATTCTTGCATAACAAATCCACCATCAAAAAATCTAAGATGTTTATTGTTGGATCTTCTTTTAGGAATTTTTTCAAACACATACACTCCTGTACTTTTTCTAATTTGTTTTATAAACTCGACAGCTTCATCCTTAACACTTGGCGCTGCAATGATGTCTATTAAAACTCCATTTTCTTCTTTAAAACCTGCAAAAGTTTTAGCAGTTTTTAAGTCAATTGGATTATTCAAAACTATTACTCCGCCAAATGCAGATTCTGGATCCGCGGCAACTGCTCGCTTAAGTGCTTCTGACGGAGAATTCGCCAAAGCAACCCCTGATGGGCTATTGTGTTTTATAACTACTGCTGCAGATTCATTAAAAACTCTTACGGACTCTAAGCCCGATGAAATATCTGTAAAGTTAGTTGCTGATAAATCTCTTCCTGTGATCTTTTGGAGCTTAGAAAGAGGACTGTTAGTAGCGGGCTGTATGTAAACTGCTGCTTTTTGATGTGGGTTATCTCCATATCTAAGGTCAATTACTTTTCTTCCGGGAAGTGCAATTTCATCTAAAAAATTTTCCTTTCCAAACTCCAAGAAATTTGCGATTTGTGAATCATAAAATGATAAATGCCTAAATGCTTTTGCAGCCAATTCAAGTCTATTTTTTTCATCAATATTTTTCTGAACAAGCAACTCAGAAATATTTTGATAGTCTAAAGGATCTGTAATTACTAAAACATTTTTATTGTTTTTTGCAGCTGCCCTAATCATAGTTGGTCCTCCAACATCAATACTTTCGATCACTTCTTCAAACTTCACATTCTGCTTTGCAGAAGTTTTTTCAAATGGATAAAGGTTACAAACTACAATATCAATTGATTTTATTTTTAATTTCTTTGCTTCCTTTACATGTTTTGAATTTTTTCTATCAAATAAAATTCCGCTTTCTATCTGAAAGCTAATAGTCTTCATCCGCCCATCAAAACTCTCTGGATTTCCCGTTATTTCCTGAATAGGAATTATTCTTATTCCAGCGTCTATTAATACCTTTGCAGTTCCTCCTGTAGAAATAATCCTATAATTTAATTTTGATAAGGTTTTTGCAAATTCTACTATCCCAGTTTTATCAAAAACACTTAATAATGCATATTTGTTTGAGGTTTTTTTACTTGGCAACTTGACAGAATTTGAAGACTTTTTAATTTTTCCTGCCATAAATATATATTTCTTATATACGAAAATAGACTGCTAAGTCAAGGAGTTTGTTGAAGAAGTGATATAATTACACTCGATATGGCAGTTAGGAAAGTAATAAAAGCAGGAGATCCCCGCTTAAAAGCAGATAACAAGCTAATTAATAAGCTTGATACGCCGGAGGTTAAAAAACTAATAAAGGATTTGATTTCAACAATGTATAAAGTTGATTTAATTGGAATTGCGGCTCCGCAGATTGGAGAAAATTTTATGATTTTTGTAACTCATCCAAGATCAACAAAAGCCCGAAAATTAGGAAAAACAGATAAACTCAGAATCTTTATAAATCCAAAAATTATTCTTAAATCAAAAGATCAAAATTTAATATATGAAGGGTGCGGAAGTGTTTCTGATTTTGGGCCAGTTTTAAGACCTCGAGAAATTGAAGTTGAAGCCATGGACGAAAATGGGAAAAAATTCAGACTGAGGTCGGACGGAATTTTAGCTCGAGTCATTCAGCATGAGTATGATCATCTCAACGGAATTGAGTTTATTCAGAAAGTTAGTGACTATTCGAAAATAATCGTTCAGGAGCATTACAGGAAGCAAATACGAAATTCGCCATTGCAAAGAAAAAATTCACTTATTGCAAAAATTGAATTTAGAGATTTAAGTTAAGATTCTTTAAAATATTTATGAACTTCTTCTGAATATTTAGCTATATTTTCTGCAGCTTTTTTATAATCTTTCGTCTCTGACAATACTACTATTATATAGTCACCTTTTTTAGAATAAACAATTCCGCCGTCATGTTTTGATTTAAATAATTCTCCTGTCTTATGGGCCACCTGAACATCATCTTCTAAATATTTCGGAATTCTATCATTTAATGTTTGTCTTTTTAATAAATCAATCATTGTCCCAGAATATTCATTATCAATTATCTCTCCTTTATATAACATTTCAAAAAACAAACTAACATCATTAGCAGATGTTTGAGGCGGCTGCTTATAGTTTGAGTTTTTATATCCTGATGCTTTTATAAAATTTGCTATTTTTTTACTTCCAACCTTAGATGACAGTAGAATTGCGGCATAATTATCGGAAGCTGTTATCATTTTTTCTAAAGCTTCCCCTACTGTCATGCTAATTTTTTCCGGCTCACCTGTAGTAGGAGAGGGAGTAAAATCAGGAGGAGTTGGCGTAGGAGTTACAGTCGA
>CAYILI010000112.1:0-1687 GCA_964364105.1 uncultured Gammaproteobacteria bacterium
CGGAGGGGAATCGAACCCCTGTATATCTGTTCTGCAAACAGCTGCGTTACCGCTTCGCCACCGCGCCAGCTCCCCAAAGTATACCAAAACACGAGCGTAATTCAAAGGAAATTAGTAAAGTTCAGCCTTGAATCGAATCGTAATCTTCTCCTAGACTTTCCGCGATAAGACGAAGAGCTTTTTCAGTTTCAAACATAAAGTAATCTACTGCCTCAGGATAAGCTTCTCGTGCCAACTCATATATCGGGAAATATGTATTTTTGGTTGACCTTAGCGTTGCTCTCTGTTTCTCTTCAGGCATGGCCCATAAGGTTCTAGCATTATGAAGCCTATCTGACATTTTAATCATAATTACCTGGACAAATTTAATAATATCTACATAGTATTGTCCATTTGAATCCTCTTTTGAAAAGAATCCTATTCCGTCCGGCTGTGGACGAGTCATTAACACTCCATATTTTGCAGATTGCGATCCAACCAATTCTGCAAATCGTTCGTGCAATCCTTTAGCATATTTTTCATGAGAAACTATTGCCTTGCCTGTAATAGGGTCTCTTTCCGGCTGCTTAAAATCTGGAACGTCTTCGCCAATGTCATGTATCCAGGCAGCATTTATCATTGCGGCATCACGGATTAACTCCGGCTGATTAAGTAACTCCTCGACCACAGACCATGGATGAAGAAAGTATGGCTCGCCGCTTTTTCTTCTTTGGCCTTTATGTAATTCATATGCATTTTTCAGACCATTTAAACCCCATTTAATTTCCTGTTCAGTCCATATTCCGCGAACTTTTGAAAGAAACATTTCCTGATAATCACTCAAGGATCTTTCTCTTACTGTTGACTTCTCAATTACCGATAGAAGTGCTGGAACCGCTTCAGGGTCTAAAGAAAGCGGAATAGGATTATTTGCTCCTAATCTAAATTCAACTTTTGGGGTTTCTCCTTGGGGAAAATCTATTCTCCATACAGCTGCTGAAGGGGCTTTTGGATCCTGGGGCGAGACAGAAAGTGTAATTGCTCTTCTTTCGGGAGCCTGAAGCAGCGTTAAATGCAAAATATCCGAAGAGCCCTGAGGGATTCGATCAGCAAATAATCTAGGTACACCATTTTCCATAGCTAAAACATCGGTAGGTGCCTGAAGAAAAGCTATATTAATATCCCTTTTATATCTAAGAATTCTTGGGGCTCTTAATAATTTTAAATCAATTGCACCTTCTAGTACGCTCTGTTGAATTGTTGGTGTCTCACGTTCTGCTACCATAAGTTTATAATTTTACCATAAATTAAGCTTATAGTCACTACTTTAGGATTTTACCAACATAGACACATTCGATAAGCTCAGTATTTTTGTGGTGAGCGAAGTCGATGAAAACAAAAAACCACCTTTATCTTCCGTAGGATCTACGATTGAGTGGATTTTTTAAGAAATCCCGTGCTTGTGCAAGTCTTTGCTGTCTTGAATTATTACCATTGGGAGTGTCCGGATGAACAAAGCTAGATTTTGCCTTGAACATTTTATCTATTTGCTCGGCAGTAATTCCCCTTGCTTCCTCTGAATCCGTTATTCCGAGTGCCCTGTAATATCCTCTCGGATCCCAGGAGCTATCAGGAGTGGCTGTTGATGAACTTGACTCCGACATTCTTATAGCTTTTTCCTCGGCAATTCTTGCGCGAGCTTCGGCAT
>CAYILI010000112.1:1697-2601 GCA_964364105.1 uncultured Gammaproteobacteria bacterium
GGTTCTTTCTAACGTTAGCTCTTCCCTTAAACCAAACGCTGTTCTTTCTGCTGCTCTCTGGGCTTTTTCTGCCTGGGTAATTTTATCAACAGTCACATTAGCAACTCCTGCCAAATCAGTTAGTGTCTGTTCTGTTGTCCGAAGTTTAGCAGTTAGTTCATGGGTTTCCTCAGCAACTCGAGCTTCTACAAGCTCATCAATCGTTTTAGCAATATTTACTAGTCGAGGATCAAGACCATCTTGTTGCCTTACTCGATCCACGAGTGAATCCCTAAGCTTCAGAGACTCTGGGTTCCTACGCACATCAAAATGACTTTTATTTCCGCCGCCCCCAGACCCAAAACTTCCAAAATCAGGCTTGCTGGATGGCCTATAACCTGGACCATCATACACTGGATCTCTTTCTTTTTTATCTGACATAGGAATGAATTCTATCAGAATCTGGTTACGTCTTCAACTATAGGTTATAAATCCAACAAAAAATCCCTTACCATAACGATAAGGGACTAAATTGCGCACATTCTTCTCAGTCCTCCTTCGCTAAAAAGCTTCGGAAGGATTTCGTCGTTCTGCTTTGAGCAGAACTCCTCAACAACTAAAAAGTGGTAGGACAAAAATAGAATTCTTCATCTCTCAGTATAACGAGACGAAATAAGCTCTATAAAACTTAGTGCCTTTATACAGTATTTCGCCAAATAATCAATCAACAAGCTCAGGATCTCAATAAATTGAAAATTGAACATTGAAAATTGAAAATTCTGTTCTGCAATGCAGGACTGAGTTGTGTGTCTTCTCCTCTCCTGAATTCGATTTTGTTATCCCAACATAAATGCTGGGTTGTCCTAAAAAATTTAGAAAGGAGGTGATCCATCCCCAGCTTCGGCTAGGGATACCTTGTTACGAC
>CAYILI010000113.1:0-2575 GCA_964364105.1 uncultured Gammaproteobacteria bacterium
CCATTCCGGTAGAGTCTGAACATTTTGAGACTAAGAAAGAAGACAAAGTTGTAACAATATTCTAAGACTCCTGGCGCGTTTCTTCTAATTATCGAAGGAACGGGTGACAAGCCCTAATTTTATTAAAGTAGGTTTTCATGCCTATTTTATTGTTACTCCTTCTTAGGTACTACAATAGAAAGATTTAAATAGAGGTTTGCATGACGTATAGTATGACAGAAAACAGGATTGATACAGGTAAATTCACTTCATTGTACGATGCGGCATCTAAAATTAATAAGGCGCAAAAGACAACGAAAGAACTCGATCCTCGTACTGAAATATACGGAAAAGCCGATAAGACACTCGTTGCCGCGGGACACACGTATGCACGAGACAAATATCCCGATATCGCGCTCCCCGAACTCGATGCGCTCACTGATACTCAAAAAGACTTTTGTCGCACTAATGCTACGGGAGAATTTATGCGCCGTGAAAGCGAAGCCTATCAAACAGTTAGTTCTCGAGAAGGTATTGAAGCGCATGTAAGACAGACCTCGAGTGATAAAGATAAATTGAAGGGCATTGAGAAACTCGTATTTGATGATGATTTTGCAGCCGGCGGAGGTATTGCTGGAGACGACTGGCGCAAGATGTATGCGGACTATGTCGCGACTGAACAAGTGGCGGCCGTTGCGCGTGAAGGTCCTGGAAAAGTCAATGATGAAGGAAAAGCGCTCTTTTTCGGAAAAGCGGCCGAGTTGTATGCCAAGGGCGTTGTTGCAGGCCTCAAGGCAGATAAAACATATACGGGCGCACTGATTGAATTTTCGCGTGAGCAAGCGCGAAAGGCATTCCTTATGGGAATCGTCGGTGGAGACGTCTATAAGGCTGCAGTGGATGGCGTTGTGCGTGCCAAGAAAATAAAGCTTGTAGGCGCAAAAGATGATATTAAGACCGCAGAACTTGATAACGTGTTCGAAGAGATTCGCCAGAATAAACTTACTGAATTGGCTACGAATGCCCTCGATAAGTACATTAATTCCGGAGATACGGACGCGATGCGTGAAGGTCTCGGTAGACTTCGAAAGATTCTTTAATTTTTTATTTTTTGATTACTTAGTAGAAAGGAGATGATCGATGATTTCAGTCATCTTTTTCATAAACGATTCGGCACGTTCTTGCCAAACATCGATGTCTGCGCCTTTAAGGGTCGTGACGTGACCATGAATAATCGCCTTGTGTAACGCAAAGCAGTCCCGAAACCAGTACACGAACTCGCCTTTCATAAGTCCTTTATCAACAAAAGTTTCTTTGAGCATCATCGTCATATGTTCGGGTGACGGAGGCAATTGACCTGCCGTGATAAGCGCCGCTTGTGCTGAGTCCACCATCGTCCAATAGACTCCTTCTATCGCCCCTAACTCTGAAGCGCGACTTCGTGACAGGTGCATGGGCGCACGCTGTAACGCATTGTATACCGATTCGGGCGTTGAATGTATCTTGCCCTGTTGCAATAATGCTTTAATCGGTTTGAAGAATCCTGCAACGTCAATCAGCGGTTCTCCATATCGCAAGATGTTAAGTACCACGGGGTCTCCGTTAATGAGGTCTTGCCACCAGGTCGTTAACTTGATAGTATTAACGTGTAATTCGTGGGCATACTTGTTGTTCGCGACGAGTTTACCTAACTCTTCTCGGTACCATGCGATAAGTTCGAGGTCCCAGTTGACCGAAGCGTCATCAACGATAATCACAATGTCTATGTCTGACGAGGGTGTTGCGGTACGTTTTGCCTGTGAACCAAAGAGCACGGTTGCCTTAATGAGTGAAGTAAACTTTTTGTGCACCTGTGATGCAAATTTTACTGCAATTTCTCGCTCGTCGCGTACTTCGAGTCGGGAAGGAGACGTGGGGAATTCCTTTTTTACCTTCATAGATTGAGTGGGGGGTGTTTGTTTAGATGCATCGTGATGTACATGAGGCGTTGGTTTTCGAGGAGGGAGAGGCATAGGGGGAAGTTCTGATTCGGGAGGTTCATGAGTGGCGACGTGGTGTGTGGGTTGTGTAACATGGTGATGAATGTGTTCGTGGTGTTGTTGGAGTTGTTGTTTGTGATGTTCATGGTGGGGGGTGTGATGCTTGTGAGGGAGTGAGGACTCGTGGTGGTTCTGAGCGGGCGCATGTGCATGGGCGTGTTGATGGTGTGTGGGTTGTGTAACATGGTGGTGAACGGGAATGGATGAGGCAGGTGTAACATGGTGTGAGGGGTGGTGCTTGTGAGGGAGTGAGGACTCGTGGCGTTGTTGGAGTTGTTGTTTGTGATGTTCATGGTGGGGGGTGTGATGCTTGTGAGTCGATGTGTGCTGATGATGAGCGTGGTGAGAGGAAGATGTGCGGTCAACGTTTCGTATGAATGCATCAACTTTAGCACTCAGTTTCTTTACATCTCTACGCGCTCTTTTTTCTGCCATGCCTCTTTTTACTACTCCGTATAGGGTATGTTGTTTTTAAATCCTCTCTTGGTTATGTCAAGGAACGTGACAGAAAACCGTGCCCTTTAAGGCAGGGTAGTTCCTTGAGCATCAAAAGTCGC
>CAYILI010000114.1:0-2569 GCA_964364105.1 uncultured Gammaproteobacteria bacterium
CCGGATGTAATGTGGAGAATGCTAGCTATGGGTTAAGCATTTGCGCAGAACGCGCTGCAATCTGCAAAGCAATCAGCGAAGGCTATCGAGAAATCCTTCAAATAACTGTATCTTGCATCAGTTCTCCTCCTGAACGAACCGCAGAAAACAAAACTCCTTGCGGTGCTTGTAGACAATTCATTTTGGAGTTTGGGGATCAAGCTCTGGTCAATATAGATGGTGTTGGAACTTATCCGATCGAATCTCTACTATATATGGGGTTTAAAATATGAACGTCAGTTTTATCGCAGCTATGACTCCATCGCGAGTTGTTGGAAACAACAACCAGCTTCCTTGGCCTAAGATCAAGGAAGACTTCCAGTGGTTTAAAGAAAAAACCATGGGCCACCACATCATTATGGGTAGAAAGACTTACGAGTCACTCGGCAGGCCCTTGCCTGGTAGAACTAACTTTGTAATTACTAAAACTAAAGGTCTATTTTTGGCAGGATGCACAGTCTTTGAGTCGATACCAGAGGCAATAGCGGCTGCTCAGAAAGCGGACACTGAATCTTTTGTGATCGGAGGAGCTTCTATCTATGAACAGGCACTCCCCTTTGCCTCAAGAATATACTTATCAGAAGTGAAGCAAGAGTATTCTGGTGATTGCTATTTTCCAGAACTAAAGGAATCAGAGTGGAGCAGAGAATTGGCTAAAGAATCCGAGCTAGTTAAATTTTGGATTCTGAATAGAAAATGAAATACGTAACACAAGTTAAAGTCGGACCAGAAGACTGGATCAAGTATAAAACTTGTAGTCAAGTTGATAGCTTTTGTCAACAATGCCAGAAATGGGTTTATTTTCAAATTTGGGTTTCTCCAAAAGCTCAAGGTGAGAAAAATTACTGCGAAGACTGCCTAATTAAAATACTTGAAGTTAAAATAGACAAACCAGAAGATCATGTCCTCTATCTCACTATAGAAGACGGCCTCATCGTCCTTAATGCTCAACTACGTAATCCTCCAGAAATTCCCGGGCAAAGGTATTTTCTATTCGGCCAGGAAGTTTTCCGCTCCAAAGTTGACACCTTGTATGACACTGCTACGCTAAACCAAGTCCCTCCTATGGACCCGCAAAGTTTAATTTTTTACAAACCGAAGGGCACCTAATTGACCACTACATTAGTGAATTTCCAAACCGAAGAAGGCTTAGCTTCCTACAAAGAAAAAGTTTACTATAACTCCCAAGTTTTCAAAAGTCTATTTGGTGGGTCTCCCAGCGATTTTGCTACTAAGGTAATCTGGCCTGCTGGCCCTAACTTAGAGCAGATGAAATTCATTAGTGATAAGTATGCAGTTCCACTTAACTATGTTAAAGGAATCAATTTGGCAGATGAATGCATCAACATGCAGTCTGCCCCACAACTACAAGCTTACTTGAATCCGAGTTTTGGTTGTACCACTGTCACTAAAGATAACATCATTGGCCAGACACTGGATTTGTTTGATCTAGAGTTATGCATTATTAGAGACCATGATTCTTTGTATGTGACTATGCCACCTTACCTATGTCTACTAGGTATGGGTCCGAAGCTGGCTATGTGTACTAATCATCTCTTTGACAAAGTTGATTATCTCGCTGGAACCCCAATTTCTCAGATTCGTCGGCAAGTTCTCCGATTCTCCACTCTCGACGAAGCTGTCCACTACCTCCTGAATGTTAAACCGACCACGGCTGTTAACTTGATGCTGACTGATGGCACCGCGACAGTCAATGTTGAGTTGACACCCAAGGGCGCGATCGTATTTGAGGCAGGACCAGGCAAAGCAGATTCTGTATTCGCACACACGAACCATGTAATCAAGTCATTTCAGGATGACAAATCATGCAGTCGCTTGAACACAGCTAGGGATTTGCTCCTTAACTTTGGCAAATCTGTGCCTGAGGTTTTAGATGCACCAGGAGTTGTACAACCTCTCGCGAATGGTTTTGGAACTATTGTGTCAGTTTGGATTGACATGAAGGAAAAAATTCTAGCTTACCGCGATCCACAAGAAAAAACCTATAGGCAGTTGAGACTCTAAAAAATGGGCCACGTTGCCTCTCTTGACTTTCCCCAACCGATAGGATATGCTCTGAATATGAATACTCGACCTTAGGATACCTGCCCACGGGT
Source organism: uncultured Gammaproteobacteria bacterium (assembly GCA_964364105.1). GTDB lineage: Bacteria > Patescibacteriota > Microgenomatia > Levybacterales > UBA12049 > 2-01-FULL-39-10-A. The sequence goes on from CAYILI010000114.1 coordinate 2,157, forward strand.
GCCTCCCAACCCGCCAAGATGATTGCACTAACCCGCCTCCTCTTTACCACTATTGTATTGTTCGTTCTGATTTGCCTCTCGGAGTTCTCGCGGCTCAATTGGTACATGCCGCTGGAGAATCCCTTACAGTTCCAATACCTTCCGGCACTCATGCTGTTTGCTTAGCTGCAAACGGCGAGCAGCAATTGCTTGATATCGCTGCTGAGTTATCTCGCCGGGAAATAGTCCATACACTTATCCGAGAGCCCGATCTGCCATGGAATGGTCAAGCCATGGCTATCGGGCTTCATCCCGTTTCGGACAGAAAACAAATCAGGAAGGCTTTGTCACAATTGCCCCTCCTGAAAAGTCTGGAGGTCTAGCCATATGAAAAGTCTAACCGAAAATTATTTCCAATACATGGAATTGCATCA
>CAYILI010000115.1:0-2535 GCA_964364105.1 uncultured Gammaproteobacteria bacterium
CTTTTTTTGATATTAAATACCTTGCTCAACATATTGAATCTCTTTTTCAATCTACCAATTAAGGGACTAATATGTTCCTGATTTGCGTATCCATTTATTATTTCAAAATAATATTGATCTAATATTTTAAATTGGATCTTCTCTAGGTCGCTTAATTTTGAGGGAACAGATATCTTAAAATATCCAGTATCTCCTACATGGGTAGTTATATTCGTATCATTTATGTAAGTGCTGTTTGCAAGAAAATAGAAGCCTTTGGTAGTGCTGTTATATCCTAATTCATCAGCGGTTCTATTATCGTTAAGTATTTTAAACCCAAGGCTTTTAAAGTCACTGATAAATTTATCCAAAAAAGGTTTATTGAAAGTAATATCACCTTTTACAAGAATTATTTTTATCTTTTTTTCTAGACTTTCAATTTCTTTTTGATAATTAAGGTTATCTTTATCAAACCAATCTCTATCTATTGCTCTGTGTAAAAATGGTTGCTGTGTTTTTTCCGTAGCATCAAGCAGAATAGATAAAAGTTCTAATTTTTCAATTTCTGTTTTTGATATTGGATATTTTGCACCCTTATTATCTTTTGTTCTTAATTTATAAACGATCTTATCTTTTGTTAAAATCTCGTCATTTTCATCCCTTGAATACTCTCCATTGAAATCTATAAAAATAAACTTGGATTTACTCTTGAAATTATCTCCCAAACTTTCCATCTTAAATAATTCGGTATACATTCTTGCGAGAGTATTTGATTTTCCCGACCCCGTATTACCAAAAATTCCAATATGCCCAGCAAATAATCTACTAGCAGATATGCTAATAAGTTGCGTTTCCTCATCAATTAAAGAACCTAATGTGATTGATATTTCATTTTTTTCAGACAATCGGTGCAGGGTTTCAAATTCTTCTCTGGACAATAACCTGCATTCACTACCAATTAAAGGCATTTCCTTAATTCCGTGCTGAAATTTATGGTCATTATCATAAAATCCAAAAACAGATACATTAAGAAAACGATCTATTTTTTGCTTCTCATTTGTATATTTTTTATTTTTCTGATACTTATCTTCATCTAAATATTCACCCTCAACCTTACAAATAATTTCAGTGAAACCTTTAATAATTTTTACATAATTTGAAAGTCCAACAGATACATTTTTAATAGTCCTTCCATTAAAAAACAAATGTGGAAGATTTTTATCTTTGTTTACTTTTACAACAATATCCTTGCCTTTTACGCTAAAAACACTCCCAATCGCAAAAACGGAATTATTGACGAGTTGTTCTTGTAAATTGAAATCACTTTTCGTTTTCATGTTTATCGGAAGCATCGTTATTTGAGAAGACTTTAGAAAGATATTCAGTAGCTTTCTCAAAAGAGAAATTCGGCTCTGGTGAAATCACATACAGGTTAGGATTTTTCTTCTCCTCAAACTTGTCTACATTTTCATCATATTGAGAATGAGAGAAATAAACGACGATCAAAGTAGGATTAGACTTCATCACTCCATATAAAAGATTTTTGATATGCTTGTCTGTCAAAGAAAAGCCTACGAGAATTAAAACGCTGTTTTCTTTTTCTAGTTCTAAAGTAAACTTCCGCAACATCGAGGCGTAGTTAGTATCAAGAACAGTTTCAAAGTGCTTTTCCGCATTTGGGTTTATAACAGCAATATTTTTATATCCATTCTGGAAATCGTCTCCTGTTTTAGTATCAAGATCATCGGCAATATGAGTTCCATTTGAATAAATAATTTTCTCATTTTTTGTTTGCCAAGAAACTGAACCATGAAGTTTAATGAGATTAAAAAGTGGGATATCTGATGTGTTATCAAACTGCAGACTCTTATATTTCTGAATTTTGTTGAAATTAGCAACACTAAAACTCGGGTTTATTTGCCCAACAAATCCATCGTTATACGGGATATTTAATCGTTCGCAACAATCTTCCATGAACATATCAAAATTTGTAGTAAAAATGTTCACTTGCTTATTTACAATATGTAAAGAACGGCTAGAAATTGTGTTAGCCCAAAATTCTAGGAAAGAATTGTAATTTTGCTTTGTTTTGGTCAATTTGCCTTTCTCGGTAGCATCAGTTTCAAGAGACTCATCAAGAATAGCTTTGGATTTTTTTATTAAATTGTAATAATCTTTTTGTGCCTGCTCTTTAGTTGCTTCAACATTCATTCTATTTTCAATGTCGTTGAGGGTCGTGAGATAATCAACTGAGCAACCAGACCCAAGAAGCAGATTGATATGCCCGCTTTGGATAATTTCTTTCAGTTCTTTGTTGTCAATCTTTTTCATAAATTTTATTTTTCAAACAACTCAACAGGATTGATTTTGAATTGCAACATTTTTGCTGTATCACGACCACCATCTCCGCCCTTTCTCTGCATTCCAATTTTTCCTATTTTCAAACTTCCTTCTCGCGTAATACGAACATCACCAGCACCAAAAATATTCATAACATGGTTTATGGATTTTAAAACCCAAGCGTTTTCTCCATTTACTTTCAAAATAACTAAAGTC
>CAYILI010000116.1:0-2502 GCA_964364105.1 uncultured Gammaproteobacteria bacterium
GTTATTCATAAAAGTTTTATTTTTACCTTAACAGAATAAAATAAGATTGTCAAGGTATTAATTTTCTGCTAAAATTCCTGATAAATCTTCAGTCAAAACACTCTCTAGCCAAATTTTTTGAATTATTATTGGTTTAACTTTTTCTAATTGTGCTATTTTGTTTTTAATTTCTTTTTGTAGAAATAATTTATCTGTTTGTTTTACTGGAAATTCAAACATGTAATAACCAATTTGCGGATTTTCTTCAATAAATTTATAAGTAAATTTAACAATATTTTTCATATCAAACAAACATTTCTAAACTTCAATACTGTCTTTTCTACCAATAAACTTGAACAAGTTAGTTTTTTCTAGTTTATCCAGAATTTCATTTATATCTTAATTTACACTATTTTTACCGATTTACCAAGAAAATCTTTCGTTGTATGAAAATAATTTAGCATTTTCTTAAAAATTCGTGTAATATATTCTAGTGAGTAAATTAACGTATAACACAAGATTAGTTTTTCAGAGTAATTCCGATAAAGATAAGATTATCCAAATCTAAATCTTTGTTATTTATACCTTCTTTTTTAAATTGTCTTTGATAAGATTTGGCAAACCCTAAAATACAAAAAACATTTCCTTCGGGAGTTGTAACATCAATTGTTTTCATATTTTAACTTTCAGTGTTTAATTCAATCTCGTTTTCCTTTAAAGAAAAGCAGTCCGAATCTTGATCTTCACAAATATAATCGTTACCAACTACATCAATAATTATAGCTAAAAATTCACTATTACTTAAATAACCGATAGTCGGATATAGAGGTTTACAAATAACATTTTGACCGATTTTATATTTCATAGTTTTTTTAATCAATGATTTTTACTTTTGTTGTTTTACAGCTTAGAAAATTAGCAGGAACATAATTAGCATATCCAACAAGAGTTTCATCGCATAATTTTAGAAAAAAAATAGGCATTTCAACAAAAGCCTTTTCACTTAAATTAAAATCTGTTTCGACTTGGATTTTGATTGTAAATTCTATTCTTTTTTTCATATTTTATTTAAATTTGGTAATAGCGTGCCGAATCGCACGGCCCAGTACGGCAATCAGCCGATTATATTCGTTATAAGCGAACCCATGCACTTTACATTTCGCTGCCAAATTAAATAATTCCAAGTTCAATCAAAATACTAGAATTTTTGATCGTAATTTTTATTCATCAAAGTCAAAATACCCATCTTTATCTTCCCTCCCAACTTCTTTCTCAGATATTTGCTCACAAGAAATTAAAATCGCTTTTGGAATACCATGACTATCGGCTGCCCAATGAATTAAATTACCTAATTGTCTTTCAATTTCAAATTTTGATGGTTTTTTATTTAATTCTTCAATAACTTCAATCTGCAAAATAGTTTTGTAAAATTTTCTTTTCATGTTTTCAATTAAAATAAATCTTCTTCTTTTTTAATCTCTTCTTCTGACATTTTTTCACAAGAAATCAATTCAGCTTTTGAAAATCCTTCTATATTATTAGCAAAATGCGCTCTAAAACCATGAAGTAAGTTTTCTGTTTCATTTTTACTCGGTTCGTTATATCGTTTTTCAATTAATCTTATTTGATAGATGGTTCTATAATAACTAGCTTTCATATTGTTTGATTTTTAAATAATCCTTCTTCTATTTCATACTCTACAACGCTAACCTTTTCCGTTCCTTTTATTAAAAAATCTAATAATTCAAAATCACAACATTTTTCAATAAATTTATCTTTATATTTTAATGCCTCATCTTTTGTATAAAAAAGTTTTTTAGAATAAGATTTATGTGACCAGCCACAAGCACTTTCACCTTTAACAAAAAGACCGTAAACAATCATATTTTATTTTACAGAATATCTTTGATTAGTTCTTTCATTAATACAAATACATTCTTAATTTTATAAATAAGCGAATTTCGATTATTCATTTTTATTTAATATTGAGGCAAGTGTTCCCCAACCTTGGCATGTCGGACAAATTCCAGGAAGTACTCCGACATACATCACGAACCTGCGTTTTTCACCAGTTCCTTTGCAATCAGAACACCCAAATTGGTCTAAGTGCCGGTTAATCATTACCAAACAATCCGAATGCAACAAATCGGGCTGAGCTGTTTTAGTTTGTGAGTTGTTGAACATAGTTATTATCTTATTATATTTAAGCTTGATTGTCAAGCATTTTCTTTTGAAAATCAAAATAATTCTTAAATCTATGTGCTATTTCTTTTATATTATCCGCCGCTTGTAAGATGCTTTTAGAAAATTCATCTTCCTTTTTATCGTATTTTTCATAAATTCTTGAATGTAACAAAACAAAATATGAAAAGAGGATTTTAACATCTTCATCATCGAAAAAATTTTTACAAATAACTATTCTATTAAATGATTTTTCAGCTTGAATATCTAATTCATTTCCTATATCAACAAAATTAATTACTCTATTAAGAGCTTCATTCAAATAAGCTAAAGATTCATCAT